>NZ_AZUP01000001.1:0-307609 GCF_000527135.1 Methyloversatilis discipulorum | reverse complement strand
CCATCGACGATGTCGCCGTCGACCGGCACCCGTTCGCCCGGGCGGATGACCACCTCGTCGCCGAGCGCGACCTGCGCCAGCGGCAGTTCGACCTCGACGCCGTTGCGACGCACCCGCGCGGTATCCGGACGCAGCGCGTTGAGCGCGCGGATCGCGTCGGTGGTCTGCCGCTTGGCGCGTGTTTCCAGCCATTTGCCGAGCAGCACCAGCGTGATCACCACCGCCGACGCTTCGAAATACAGGTGCGGCATCGTGCCCGGCGCAGCGGTGAGCCACAGCCATACGCTCAGGCCCCAGGCGGCGGAGGTGCCGAGCGCGACCAGCAGGTCCATGTTGCCGCTGCCGGCGCGCAGCGCCTTCCAGCCAGCGACGTAGAAGCGCGCGCCGAGCCAGAACTGCACCGGTGTCGCGAGCAGGAACTGCAGCCCGCCGGGCAGCATCCAGTGCGCGCCCCACAGCATGCCCACCATGGGCAGCGCAAGCGGCAACGACAGCGCGATCGCCAGCGCCACCGGCCACCATTCGGGCAGTACGCCGCGCGGTGCGGCCTCGGGCGTCACCGCCGGCAGCGTTGCGCGATAGCCCGCGCGCTCGACCGCCGCCTGCAGCGCGCCGAGATTGTCGGCCGCGCTGACGATGTCGGCGGTCTCAGTCGCCAGATTGACGCTGACCGACAGCACGCCCGGCACCTTGTTCAGCGCCTTCTCGACGCGCGCCGAGCAGGACGCGCAGGTCATGCCTTCGATGTGCAGGCGCAGCGCCTGCGGCTTCAGTACGTAACCGGCCTTGTCGACCGCCGCCCGCAGCGCGGCCGCATCGACCGAGGTGTCTGCCTCGACTGCGGCGCGCTCGGTCGCCAGGTTCACGCTGGCCGACGCGACGCCGGGCAGACGCGCTAGCGCCTTCTCGACGCGGGTCGAGCAGGAGGCGCAGGTCATGCCTTCGACGCCGAATTCCCAGCGGGTGAGCGTGCCCGCAGCGGCGGGCAGATCGGAGGTGTTCATCGGACAATCCTGTAGCGGGAGAACGCACCCAGTGTCGACCTTCCCATGATGGCAAGGTCAAGCGGAAAATTCAGCCGCCGACGCCGGGTATCGCGAAACGAAATGAAAGCGACCGGACGCTTGACCTTCCCATCGTGGCAAGGTCCATCATCCTTCCATCCCAACCCGACAGCGGAGCCCCGCCATGAGCACGACCATCGAATTCACCGTCCCCGACATGACCTGCGGTCACTGCGCCGGCCGCATCAGGGCGCTGGTCGCCAGCATCGACGACAGCGCGAAGGTCGACATCGACCTGCCGACCCACCGCGTGCGCATCGACTCGACCGTCGATGCGGAAACCTATCGCAGCGCGCTGGCCGAGGCGGACTACCCGCCGGCCTGAGGCGGCTTCGCTGCGAGCTGCAATCGCGAGCAAGCTCGCTCCCGCAAGAACCCGGCGCCGGCGGCGGATCGGGAGCACTCATTTGTGGGAGCGACCTCTGGTCGCGATGCGACGTTTGCAGGCCTCGGACTCCGTTTCCGCCCGTCATCGCGAGCAAGCTCGCTCCCACCAAAACCCGGCCAGGCTGAGTCAGCGGTAGCTGCGATACACGCTGGCGCCGCCATCCGTCTGCACCAGCAGTACGTCGTACGGATCCTTGCGGCCCTTGTACTCGGGGCCGTCCATGCCGGGCGAGCCGACCGGCATCGCCGGTACCGCAAGGCCGAGCGCCTTCGGTCTTTCCTTCAGCATCTTGTGCACCTCGCTCGCCGGCACGTGGCCTTCGAGCAGATAGCCGTCGACCCGCGCGGTATGGCAGGAGGCGAACTTCGCCGGCATGCCCAGCCGGGCGCGCGCTTCGTTGTTGCCGGTCTCATACACCTTGACCGCGAAGCCGTTCGCTTCGAGATGGGCCACCCAGTCCTTGCAGCAGCCGCAGGTCGGGCTTTTCCATACCTCGACCAGCGGCTTCGGCGCCGCCATCAGCGTGGCGGCGCGCGGCAGCAGGGCCGCGGTGGCAAGCGCGCCGATCAGCGCGCGACGTGTCGTGTTCATGGTCCGTCCTTTCACTGGTGGTCGTGCGCGCCGGCGGCCGGCTTGCGCACCTGTACTTCGATATCCTGCGGCTGCGTCAGCGGCATGCTGGAGGCGCCGTGGTCATGGCCGGCCGGCGGCTGCGCGACCGGCTGCGCGTCGCCCACCGCGCGTGCCACCGTGCCCGGCGGATGGCGGAACCAGCCCGGGTCGGTGTAGTCGCCGGGCTTCTGTTCGCGCCTCACCTTGAACACCGAGAACATGCCGCCCATCTCGACCGAACCGAAGGGGCCGTCGCCGGTCATCATCGGCGCGGTGTTCTCCGGCAGCGGCATCTTCATGTCGGCCATGTCGCCCATGCCGCGTTCGCCCATCGCCATATAGCCGGGCACCAGATTCGATATGCGTTCGGCCAACCCGCCATGATCGACACCGATCAGGTTGGGCACGTCGTGGCTCATCGCGTTCATCGTGTGGTGACTCTTGTGGCAATGGAAGGCCCAGTCGCCCTCCTCGTCGGCGATGAACTCGATCTGCCGCATCTGGCCGACCGCGATGTCGGTGGTCACCTCGGGCCAGCGCGCCGACTTCGGTACCGGCCCGCCGTCGGTGCCGGTGACCTCGAATTCGTGGCCGTGGATGTGGATGGGGTGATTGGTCATCGTCAGGTTGCCGATGCGGATGCGCACGCGGTCGTTCTTCCGCGCGACCAGCGGTGCGATGCCGGGGAAGATGCGGCTGTTCCATGACCACAGGTTGAAGTCCAGCATGGTCATGGTCTTCGGCGTGTAGCTGCCGGGGTCGATGTCGTAGGCGTTGAGCAGGAACACGTAGTCGCGGTCCACAGTCGCGATCAGCGGGTGACGGCCCTTCGGGTGGGTGACCCAGAAGCCCATCATGCCCATCGCCATCTGCGTCATTTCGTCGGCGTGCGGGTGATACATGAAGGTGCCTGGGCGGCGGGCGACGAATTCATAAACGAAGGTCTTGCCCGGCGGTATCGCCGGCTGGGTCAGACCGCTCACGCCGTCCATGCCGTTGGGCAGGCGCTGGCCGTGCCAGTGCACGCTGGTGCGCTCGGGCAGCCTGTTGGTGACGTAGATGCGCACGCGGTCGCCCTCGACCACTTCGATGGTGGGCCCCGGTGACTGGCCGTTATAGCCCCACAGGTGGGCCTTGAAGCCGGGCGCCATTTCGCGCACCACCGGCTCGGCCACCAGATGGAACTCCTTGACGCCGTCCTTCATGCGCCAGGGCAGCGTCCAGCCATTCAGCGTCACCACCGGGTTGTAGGGGCGCCCGGACGCCGGGATCAGCGGGCCGCGCGTGTCGGCCGTGGTTTCGATCACCGGTTCGGGGATGGCCGCCATGGCGACGCGGCTCACCGTGGTGGCGGCGACGGCCGCACCGGCGATGCCGGCGTTGCGGAAGAAATCTCTGCGGGAAGTCATGTGCGGAATCCTGTTCAGTGGGCCGCGTCGGCTGCGGTGACAACGGTTGCGCCGGGCGGCGGAGCGAGATCGGGGCGGCCGACCAGCGCCATGTCGAGATCGGCCTGGGCGATCCAGAAGTCGCGCAGTGCTTCGATGTAGCCATTCACACCGGCCACCTGCGCGCGGGCGTCGGCCAGCAGTTCGAATACGCCGATCAGCATGCCGTTGTAGCGCAGCAGGTTCTCGTCGGAAATGCGCTTCCTGAGCGGCACCACCTCGTCGCGGTAATGACGGGCAATGTCGAAGGCGGTGCGATAGCCGGCGTAGGCCTCACGCACTTCGGAGCGGGCGTTCACCGCTGCTTCGGCGGCGCGTTCGACCGACTGCATGTAGATGGCTTCGGCGCGCGCGACGCGCGAGCCGCCCCAGTCGAACAGCGGCAGTTCGAAACTGATTTCGTAGCCCTTCTTGTAGGACTCGCTGCGCCGCCCTTCGAGCACGCGCGCCGGGCCGACTTCGAGCACGTCGATGAAACGCGTCGTCTTCGTCAGCCCGAGGTTGCGCGCGGTCGCTTCGGCGTCGAGCTTCGCGATCTGCAGATCGATGCGCGAGCTCATCGCCTGGCGCTCGATGTCGGGCGCGTCGAGCGGTGCGAACGGCAGGTCGGGCAGGCGATCGGGCAAGCGGAAAGCGGTCTGCTCGCCCCACAGGCCCATGAGCCGGGTCAGCCGTTCACGCGCCGCGGTGTGCGCCTGCTGCGCGCGCGCCAGATTCAGCGCTGCGTCGGCGTGGAAACCCTGCTCGCGCGCCTGTGCCAGCGCGCTGTAGTTGCCGGCGGCGCGCATGCGCCGGGCCAGTTCGGAACCGGCGTCGGCGGCCTCCATCACCTGTTCCATGTAGCGCAGCGTTTCGCCGGCGGCCACCGCCTGCACCCAGGCGCGGCGCACGTCGGCCGCCAGCCGCAGTACCTGCAGCGATACCGCACGCTGCGACTGTTCGAAGACGCGGCGATTCACCTCGATCGCCTGCGGCATGGTCAACAGCGAAAAGATGTTGAAGGTGAGCGCCTGCTCGATCTTGTAGTCGCGCACACCGTTCTCGCGCTTGCTGGCGTGAAACATCGAGAAGGTCGGATTGGGCAAGCGGCCTGCGCGTACCACTTCGGCCTCGCGGATGCCCAGTTCATGGAAGCCCGCCTGCAGACCGCGATTGTTCAGCAGCGCGATCTGCACCGCGTCGTCCGCCGACAGCGGCTGCGCCAGCAGCTCGGCAACTCGCTCGGCAACCGCCTTGCGGTCCTCGTCGCTGCGCGCCCAGCTGACATCCTTGCCCAGCTTTTCGCGCGCGGTCTGCTCTACCGAGCCGAAACCGCCGTCCGGGCTGAAGCTGGCGCACCCGGCCAGCAGCGCGACTGCCGCCGCCAGCGGCACGAGCCTGAACCGGCCCCTATCAGTGCTTGTGCGCATCGCCGCCCTCCTTGCTGCCGTGATGGCAGCGGTGTCCGTGGTCCGGCTTCATCGCGCCGGAACTGCCACCCTGCTTGTGGCCGTGCATCGATTCATGGAGTGCGGCGTGGTGCGGGCAGTGATGCGGCTTCGCGTCGCCGCCGGCAGCGCCGTGATCGTGCTTCGCGGCTCCACCTGCAGGCGCGCCGGCACCGTGGCCGGTGTGCGCGTCGGCGGCAGACGGTGCGCCATGATCGTGGCCGGCATGGCGGTCTGGCGGCGCGGCCGCCGTGCCGCCGTGGTCGTGCGCGTGGCCGCCGGCCTGACGACCGACCACGTCGTTGGCTTCACGCCAGTTGCCGACAGCGCTCGTACTACCGGCGCGATAGGTCTCGAACACCGAGCGGTGATCGAGCGGCCGCGTGGGTGCGGCCGGATCCGCCGGATCGGCCGCCCAGGCGGACGTGGTGACGGACGCTGCGACCAGCAGCACCCGGATGGGAAGGTGGAACATGAAGACCTCGCGAAAGACAGGTGTATCGATTTCCGCCCACCGTGGGCGGATTTCGGGTGTCAGGCGAGGTCGTGTCTGGGCGGGCGTTCGGTGCCTTCAGTGATGAAGGCAGGAGGGGTCACGCGCACTGGCAGCGGGCGCAGGTGCGTCGAAAAATCGCCGGGCAGCCGCAGCGCCGACGGCATCAAGGCGCCGCCGATGCAGCAGGCGGCACAGGCGCTGCAGGCGTGCTTGCCATGGGACGGTGTTGCGGCCGGGTCATGATCGCCGCCGTGGTGATGCGCGTGCGCGGCGACGTCGTCATGCATGGCGCCAGTCGTCGGCAGTCCGTGATGCGACGGCGCGCAACTGACCATTGCCGCTGCGGCAAAACCCTGCAGGGGCAATGCCAGCAGCAGCATGAAGGTGAGCAGGACGCGGGTCGCGGAGCGCATGGCAGCGAGAATATCAGCGGGGAGACGAAGTTCGCATGACAGCCGTCAAGTCGAGCTCGGATCCACCGTCCAGCGCCGGGCGACCGAGCCCTGGCCGTTCACGCTTTCCAGATGCACCGGGAAGCCCCAAAGCCGGGCGACGTGCTTGAGCACTTCGTAGGCGCCGTCGTGCAGCGGCCGGTTGTTGTGCTGCGTGTGCCGCAGCATCAGCGAACGGTCGCCGCGCAGATTCACGCTCCACACCTGGATATTCGGTTCGCGCGAGCCGAGATCGTACTGACGCGACATCGCTTCGCGCAGGTTGCGGTAGCCCGACTCGTCATGAATGGCCGATACCTCCAGCGTCGGCTCGGTGTCGTCGTCGGTGATGGCGAACAGGCGGAAAGCGCGCATCACGCGCGGCGACAGGTATTGGCCGATGAAGCTTTCGTCCTTGAAGTTGCGCATCGCGTGGTCCAGCGTTTCCAGCCAGCTGCTGCCCGCCATGTCCGGGAACCATGCGCGGTCCTCGTCGGTGGGCGCCTCGCAGATGCGCTTGATGTCGGTGTACATCGCAAAACCCAGCGCGTACGGGTTCATGCCGCTGTAGGCGGGGTGGCCGACCGGCGGCTGGTAGACGACGTTGGTGTGCGACTTCAGGCACTCGATCATGATGCCGTCGTCGAGGAAGCCGTCGTCGTACATCGTGTTCAGCAGGTGGTGGTGCCAGAAGGTGGCCCAGCCCTCGTTCATGACCTGGGTCTGGCGCTGCGGATAGAAGTACTGCGCCACCTTGCGCACGATGCGCACGATTTCGCGCTGCCACGGTTCGAGCAGCGGCGCGTTCTTCTCGATGAAATACAGCAGGTTCTCCTGCGGCTCGGCCGGGAAGCGCGGTGCTTCCTTCTCCGCCTCGTCGCGGCCCAGCTTCGGCGGCAGCGTGCGCCAGATCTCGTTCACCTGCTGCTGCGCGTAGGCCTCGCGGTCCTTCGCGCGCGCCAGTTCCTGCGTCAGGCTGAGCTTGCTCGGCCGACGGTAGCGGTCGACGCCGTAATTCATCAGCGCGTGGCAGCTGTCGAGCAGCAGTTCGACCGCGTCGATGCCGTGCCGCTCCTCGCAGGCGGCGACGTAGTTCTTCGCGTAAACGAGGTAGTCGATGATGGACGACGCGTCGGTCCACATCCGGAACAGGTAATTGCCCTTGAAGAAGCTGTTGTGGCCGTAGGCGGCGTGCGCAATCACCAGCGCCTGCATGGCCATCGTGTTCTCCTCCATCAGGTAGCTGATGCAGGGGTTGCTGTTGATCACGATTTCGTAGGCCAGACCCATCTGGCCGCGCCGGTAGTTCTTCTCGGTGCTGATGAATTCCTTGCCGTAGCTCCAGTGCCGGTAGTTCACCGGCATGCCCACGCTGGCGTAGGCGTCCATCATCTGTTCGGCGGTAATGATCTCCAGCTGGTTCGGATAGGTGTCGAGCCCGAAGCGCTGCGCGGTGGCGCGGATCACGTCGTGGTACTGCTCGATCAGTTCGAAGGTCCAGTCGCTGGGTGCCGGCAACCGGGAGGTCGGACGTTCCTTCAACGGCAGCGGTGCGCTCAGCGGCGCCGGATGACGACGTCCGCCGTATTCGCCCGGCGAGGCCGCGCGACCGTTGTTGCGGCGGTCGTAGGTATCGCTCATTTCGCGGCTCCTTCCTTCTTGAACAGGTCGCGGAACACCGGATAGATCTGATCGACCTCGGCCGCCTTGCGGATGGCGAAGTTCTCGCTCTCCATCGCGAGATCCGAGTACTCGTGCCACAGGTTCTGTTCCTGCTCGACCACCTGGATGTAGGCGAAGTAGCGCACCAGCGGCAGGATCTTCTGTTCGAGGATTTCGCGGCAGCGCGGACTGTCGTCGTGCCAGTTGTCGCCATCGCTGGCCTGTGCACCGTAGATGTTCCACTCGCCCCGCGGGTAGCGCGCCTGGATGATGTCCTCCATCAGCACCAGCGCGCTCGACACCACGGTGCCGCCGGTTTCGGTGGCGTGGAAGAAGTCGTGCTCGCTCACCTCCTGCGCCTGCGTGTGGTGGCGGATGAACACGATTTCGATCTTTTCGTAGTGCCGCGTCAGGAAAAGGTAGAGCAGGATGAAGAAGCGCTTGGCCAGATCCTTGCGCGCCTCGTCCATCGAACCCGACACGTCCATCAGGCAGAACATGACCGCTTTCGCGGTCGGCACCGGCGTGCGCACACGGCTGCGGTAGCGCAGGTCTATCGGGTCGAGGTAGGGAATGCGGTCGATGCGCGAACGCAGCGCGGCAATGTCGGCTTCGATCTGTTCGATCTCGTGCAGCCGCGCCGGCGTACCCGGCTGTGCGCGCAGGTCTTCGAGCAAGGCTTCGAGCCGGTGCAGTTCGCGCCGGGACTCGCTGCCGAGCGCAATGCGCCGGCCGATGGCGCCGCGCATCGAACGCACGACGTGCAGATTGTTCGGCGTGCCGTCACTGGAGAAACCGGCGCGGTGCGTCTTGTACTCCGGCGTCTCGGCCAGCGTGGTGCGGATCAGGTTGGGCAGGGCCAGGTCGTCGAAGAAGACCTGCATGAACTCTTCCTTGGTGAGGTGGAAGACGAAATCGTCCTCACCCTCGCCGGAATCGCTGGCGTTGCCCGAACCGGCGCCGCCCCCCCCACCGCCCTTGGGCCGCTCGATGCGGTCGCCGCGGACGAAGTCCTTGTTGCCCGGGTGCACCATTTCACGGGAGCCGCCCTGACCGTGGCCGAACACCGGTTCGCTGATGTCGCGCTTCGGGATGTGGATGTCCTCACCCTGCGCGATGTCGCGGATGCCGCGCCCCTCGACCGCCCGCCGCACCGCCTCGCGGATCTGCTCCTTGTGGCGGCGCAGGAAGCGCTCGCGGTTACCGATGGACTTGTTCTTGCCGGCCAGTCTGCGATCGATGATCTGCTGCAAGATGTGTCCCCTTCCCGCCGGGGCAGCGTCGCCCCGGTCTTGTCTATCGATGCACCACCACCGTCACGAACTCTTGCGCACGCGCAGGTACCACTCGCACAGCAGGCGCACCTGCTTCGGCGTGTAGCCCTTGCCGACCATGCGATTGACGAAGTCCTCGTGCTTCTTGGCGTCGTCGGCGCTGGCCTTGGCGTTGAAGCTGATGACCGGCAGCAGTTCTTCGGTGTTGGAGAACATCTTCTTCTCGATCACCGTGCGCAGCTTTTCGTAACTGGTCCACACCGGGTTCTTGCCGGCATTGTTGGCCCGCGCCCGCAGTACGAAGTTCACGATCTCGTTGCGGAAATCCTTCGGGTTCGAAATGCCCGCCGGCTTCTCGATCTTTTCCAGTTCGGCATTCAGCGAGGCGCGGTCGAACACCTCGCCGGTGTCGGTGTCGCGGTACTCCTGGTCCTGTATCCAGTAATCGGCGTAGGTGACGTAGCGGTCGAAGATGTTCTGGCCGTACTCGCTGTAGCTTTCCAGATAGGCGGTCTGGATTTCCTTGCCGATGAATTCGGCGTAGCGCGGCGACAGGTGTTCCTTGATGCAGGCGATGTACTTCTGCTCGACGTCCTGCGGGAACTGTTCGCGCTCGATCTGCTGTTCGAGCACGTACATCAGGTGCACCGGGTTGGCCGCCACTTCGGTCGAATCGAAGTTGAACACCTTGGACAGGATCTTGAACGCGAAGCGGGTCGAGATGCCGCTCATGCCTTCGTCGACGCCGGCGTAGTCGCGGTACTCCTGGTAGCTCTTGGCGCGCGGATCGGTGTCCTTCAGGTTCTCGCCGTCATACACCTGCATCTTCGAATAGAGGCTGGAGTTCTCCGGCTCCTTGAGCCGGGTCAGCACGGCGAACTGGGCCATCATCTTCAGCGTGCCCGGGGCGCACACCGCCTCGGCCAGCGACGAGCCGCGCAGCAGCTTTTCGTAGATCTTCACTTCCTCGGACACGCGCAGGCAGTACGGCACCTTGACGATGTAGATGCGGTCGAGGAAGGCTTCGTTGTTCTTGTTGTTGCGGAAGGCCTTCCACTCGCTCTCGTTCGAGTGCGCCAGCACGACGCCGTCGAACGGGATCGCGCCGAAACCTTCGGTGCCCTTGAAGTTGCCTTCCTGGGTCGCGGTCAGCAGCGGATGCAGCACCTTGATCGGCGCCTTGAACATTTCGACGAATTCAAGGAGGCCCTGGTTGGCCAGGCACAGGCCGCCGGAGAAGCTGTAGGCGTCCGGGTCGTCCTGCGCATAGGTTTCGAGCTTGCGGATGTCGACCTTGCCGACCAGCGACGAAATGTCCTGGTTGTTCTCGTCACCCGGTTCGGTCTTGGCGATGCCCACCTGCTTCAGCACGCTGGGGTAGCGCTTGACCACGCGGAACTTGCGGATGTCGCCGCCGAATTCCTCCAGCCGCTTGACCGCCCACGGACTCAGGATGCGATTGAGGTAACGACTCGGGATGCCGTATTCCTTCTCCAGGATGGCGCCGTCTTCGGTCGGGTCGAACAGGCCCAGCGGCGATTCATTCACCGGCGAACCCTTGATCGCGTAGAAGGGCACTTCCTGCATCAGTGCCTTCAGCCGCTCGGCGATCGACGACTTGCCGCCGCCGACCGGACCCAGCAGATAGAGGATCTGCTTCTTCTCTTCCAGACCCTGTGCAGCGTGACGGAAGTAGCTCACCACCTGCTCGATCGCGTCCTCCATGCCGTAGAACTCGGCGAAGGCCGGATAGATCTTGATCACCTTGTTGGCGAAGATGCGCGACAGCCGCGGGTCGTTGCGGGTGTCCACCGTCTGCGGCTCACCTATCGCCCTCAACATGCGTTCGGCGGCGCTGGCATACGCCAGCGGGTCACGTTTGCACTCCGCCAGATACTCTTCCAGCGATAGCTCTTCCTCGCGGGTGCGTTCGAAACGCGCGGCGAAATGACTGACGATGTCCATGCTGATCTCCAAGTCTCCGTTGACCTTCAAAACAGTTGGTCCGGAAGCCCGCGGCCTGCGCGCACCTTCCGCACCACCACATGTTCAGCTTGGTTCACTCGCGGCTTCGATGAAAGCCCGATAAGCACCGCGATCACCATCCTGCTCCGAAGCATGCGCCTCCAATCGATAGATGGAGCACGATATGCGCGCATGCAACACTTGTTGTCGAGTCGATACCCCCTGCAACGCGAAGTTCCCGTTTGCTCACGCTTGTTCACGTGTGTGCCCGGCAGTCCGTTGACCTGTGCTCAGCAAGTTGTGGTCCATGTGCATCGGGCGCGTTCGACACGCTGCCCGTTGTCATCGACGTCCTCCGCTCAGGGGCCCGGCTGGCGCGGCCGCCGAGAACGCGGTCGACAGACGACCGCGTAGTCAGGCGCACCACGCCGGTGCACGATCACCCTGTCGCACCGCTGGCGCGCCCGGATGTCGACAGCCTCTGAGTACTGTATGAAAATACAGTACACCATGTCTCCACCCTACGCCGAACTTCACTGCCTGAGCCACTTCAGTTTCCAGCGCGGCGCCTCGTCGCCGGAGGAACTGGCCGAGCGCGCCGCCGCGCTCGGCTACACGGCACTGGCCATCACCGACGAATGCTCGCTGGCCGGCGTCGTGCGCGCGCACGTGGCGCTGCGCGCGCTGCCCGACCCGAAACCGGCGCTCATCATCGGCAGCGAAATCCGCCTGGCCGACGGGCCCAAGCTGGTGCTGCTCGCCCAGAACCGCGAGGGCTACGGCAATCTGGCGGAACTGATCACGCGCGGCCGCATGGCGGCGGACAAGGGTCACTACCACCTGACGCTGGCCGACCTCGACGCCGGCCTGCCCGACTGCATCGCGCTGCTGGCGCCGACCGACGACGACATCGCCGATGCCGCCACGCTGGCTGCGCACGGCTGCTGGCTCAGATCGCGTTTCGGCGAGCGCGCCTGGCTGGCGGTGGAACTGCACCTGGGTACCGACGACTGCGCCAAGCTGGCAGCCCTGGAGGCGGCGGCCGACGCCAGCGGCCTGCCGTTGTGTGCCGCCGGCGACGTGCACATGCACGTGCGCAAGCGGCGCCGGCTGCAGGACACGCTGACCGCCATCCGCCTGCACCGCACGCTGCCCGAATGCGGCGAGCTGCTGTTTCCGAACGGCGAGCGCCACCTGCGCCTGCCGCACCGGCTGGCGCAGATCCATACCGCCGAACAACTGGCCGCGAGCGTGCACATCGCCGCGCAGTGCAGCTTCTCGCTCGACGAACTGCGCTACGAGTATCCGGAAGAGATCGTGCCGACCGGCCACACACCGGCGTCCTGGCTGCGCCAGCTGGCAGAGCGCGGCTATGTCGAGCGCTGTGCGCAGATCCGGCGCGTGGTCAGGCTGGACGAAGCCACCTTCCAGCTGAAGGCAGACAAGCTGCGCCGGCAGATCGAGGACGAACTGGCGCTGATCGCCGAGCTCGAGTACGAGCCCTATTTCCTGACCGTGCACGACATCGTGGCCTGGGCACGCAGCCGCGGCATCCTCTGTCAGGGTCGAGGCTCGGCCGCCAATTCGGCGGTGTGCTACTGCATCGGCGTGACCGAGGTCGACCCGTGGCGGGCCAACATGCTGTTCGGCCGCTTCATTTCGCGCGAGCGCAACGAGGCGCCGGACATCGACGTCGATTTCGAGCACGAGCGGCGCGAGGAAGTGATCCAGTACATCTACGGCAAGTACGGCCGCGACCGCGCCGCGCTGGCCGCCAGCCTCACCTGCTACCGGCCGCGCTCGGCGCTGCGCGACGTCGGCCGCGCGCTCGGCTTCAGCGACGACGCGCTCGACCGCCTGACGCGCGGCCACATGTGGTGGGACGGCAAGCAGGTGCGCGAGGACCGCATGGCCGAAGCCGGCTTCAGCCCCGCCTCGCCGCACGTACGCCGGCTGATGGAACTGGCGAACGAACTGATCGGCGCGCCGCGTCACCTGTCGCAGCACGTCGGCGGCTTCGTCATCGCGCGCGGCCGGCTGTCGCGCCTGGTGCCGATAGAGAACGCACGGATGCCGGACCGCTGCGTCATCCAGTGGGACAAGGACGACCTCGAAGCGGTCGGTCTGATGAAAGTCGATGTGCTGGCGCTCGGCATGCTGACCGCGATACGCAAGACGCTGCAGTCGCTGGCGGCCTACGCCGATGCGCATCCGGCGTCACCGGCGGCAGTGCCGGGACGGATACCCCGCAGCGTCGCCGACATTCCGCCCGAAGACCCGGCGACCTACGACATGCTGTGCCGCGGCGAATCGACCGGCGTGTTCCAGGTCGAATCGCGGGCACAGATGAACATGCTGCCGCGGCTGCGGCCGCGCCGTTACTACGACCTGGTCATCCAGGTCGCCATCGTGCGGCCGGGGCCGATACAGGGCGGCATGGTCCATCCCTACCTCGCCCGCCGTCACCTGCCGGCGCAGCGGATCGACTACCCGTCGGACGAGCTGCGCCCGGTACTCGAACGCACGCTGGGCGTGCCCATCTTCCAGGAACAGGTGATGCAGCTGGCCGTCGTCGCGGCCGACTTCACGCCAGGTGAAGCCGATCAGATGCGCCGCTCGATGGCCGCCTGGCGGCAGCGCGGCACGATGGAAAAATTCCAGCACAAGCTGACTGAAGGCCTGCTGAAAAAGGGCTACACACCGGAATTCGCCGAACAGATCTACCGCCAGATCGAGGGCTTTTCCGGCTACGGTTTTCCGGAGTCGCACGCCGCCAGCTTCGCGCTGCTGGTCTACACCTCGTCCTGGCTCAAGTGCCACCATCCGGCTGCCTTCCTGTGCGGCCTGCTGAACAGCCAGCCCATGGGCTTCTACGCGCCGGCCCAGCTGATCGCCGACGCGCGCACGCACGGCGTCGAGGTACATCCGGCCGACGTGACGGTGAGCGGCTGGGACTGCGTGCTCGAACGCCCGACTTCGTCGTCTGCATCCGGCCCCGCGGTGCGGCTGGGCCTGCGCATGATCAAGGGCGTGTCGCAGGACGCCATGCAAAGCCTGATCGCCGCCCGCGCAAAGGCGCCGTTCGCGAATGTCGACGACCTCGCCCGCCGCGCCCGGCTGGACCGGCAGCAGTTGCGCTGCCTCGCTGCCGGCGGCGCGCTGAAGCAGCTCGCCGGCAACCGTCACCAGGCACACTGGCAGGCGGCAGTGCGGCGACCGGACGCACTGCTCGGCGACGCGCCGGTGAACGAAACGCCGCTCGCGCTGGCCGCACCGCACGAGGGCGAGGACATCGTCGCCGATTACGCCAGTCTCGGCTTCACGCTGGGCCGCCATCCGCTGGCGCTGCTGCGCGGCGAACTGGCCGCGCAGCGCTTCATCACCGCCGCCGAACTGCGCCGCCTGCCCGACCGCGCGCTGGCCCGTGCCGCCGGCATCGTCACCTGTCGCCAGCGCCCGGGCACGGCCAGCGGCGTCATGTTCGTCACGGTGGAAGACGAAACCGGGCTGGCCAACGTGATCGTGCACAAGGACGTGCAGGAGAAACAGCGGCACGAAGTGCTGGGCGCTACCCTGCTCGGCATCTACGGTCAGGTATCGCGAGAAGGCGAGGTGATCCACCTGATCGCCCGCCGCCTGGTCGACCGCTCGGCGCTGCTCGGGGCGCTGACGCCGCGCAGTCGGGATTTCCACTAGAAAGCGACTACAGTCCCCTCTTCCACGACCGTTCCCGCACACCATGACGCCCGGCCAGCCCGCTCCCGACTTCGACGCCTTCGACCAGCACGGCAACCGCCACCGTCTCGCCGATTACCGTGGCCGCTGGCTGGCGCTGTATTTCTATCCGCGCGACGACACGCCGGGTTGTACGAAACAGGCCTGCTCCATCCGCGACGGTCGCGCCGACCTCGCCGCTCACGGACTCACCGTACTCGGCGTGTCGGCCCAGGGCAGCGCGGCGCACCGCGCCTTCGCCGACAAGTTCGCCCTCGATTTCCCGCTGCTGGTCGACGACGGCCAGCGCATCGCCCGCCGCTACGGTGCGCTCGGCAGCGGTCCGGCCGGGCTGCTGCGCCGCTGGCTGGGTGCCTACCGGCGCATCAGCGTGCTGATCGACCCCGAAGGTCGCATCGCACACGTGATCGAGCGACCCGACGTGAGCCGCCACGCCGACGAACTGCTCGGACTGCTGCCGCCCGCTTGAGCGTCCGCGCCACGGACGATAGTCATACGCCGTCCGGCATGTGGACGCTGCGCCCACCAGACGCCCTCGCACAAGACACTGATATTCCAGTCTTTCCGCTCACCGCCTTCATGGCACGTCATCTGCTCTCCGCTGCACGGCGCGTCGTGCGCCGGACCGACGGGGAGGATGCATGCTGGCCTGGCTGCTCAGACGACATTTCTGGTTCGAACTGCAACGCTTCGCCGAATGCGAATCGCGCGACGAAGACTACTGCCCCTCACCGCGCGGCAGTGCCAGCGAGCGGCAACTGCTGGGCACGCTGTCACGCGTGTTCTCCGGCCTGCGCAACCGGGCACGCAGCGCCGAAACGCGCGCGCACGAGCTGGAACAGATGCTGGACGTGGCCGCCGACAACGCGCAGTCGCTGCGTCAGGAGCTGGGCGAAGCGAGCGCGCGCAGCAGTCTGATCGCCGCCGTGGTCGACGCCGGACTGTGGGAAGTCCGGCTGGGCGACGCCCGCACACCGGACCTGAAACATCCGGTCTGGTGGTCGGACCGGCTGCGCAGCATGCTGGGCTACGACGAGAACGATTTTCCGGACCGCCTCGACAGCTGGGCCTCGCGCCTGCATCCGGAGGACCGCCGGCAGGCGCTCGACGCGCTGGCGCGCCAATGGACCGACCGGCGCGACGGCGACTGGCCGGACACGCGCTACCGGATGGCACACAAGGACGGCAGCTACCGCTGGCTGCTGTGCCGCAGCCGCACCGTGCGCGACGAACAGGGCATCGTGCGCATCGCCGGCTCACTGACCGACATCAGCCGCAGCCGCGAAGACGAGGCGAAGCTCGACGCCGCGCTCACCCGTTTTGAACTGGCCAGCGACATGCTGTCGGATGGCATCTGGGACCTCGACGTGGTGGCCGGCGACCCGGTCAATCCGTCCAACACCTTCTGGTGGTCGACGCAGTTCCGCCGCCTGCTCGGCTTCGAAACCGAAGAGGAATTCCCGAACGTGCTCGACAGCTGGGCCTCGCGCCTGCACCCGGACGACAAGCCGGGCGTGCTCGAAGCCTTCACCCGCCACCTGACGGACCGCAGCGGCAACACGCCCTACTCGATCGACTACCGGCTGCGCTGCAAGGACGGCGTCTATCGCTGGTTCCGCGCCCGCGGCCGAACCCGGCGCGACGACCGCGGCACACCGCTGCGCGTGGTTGGCGCGCTCACCTGCATCGAGGCCGAGCACAACGAACACCATCTGCAGGAGGTCGAGGCGCGGCAGCGCGAGCAGCTCAGCGACAACGTGCAGAAGATCCGCGCCATCGTCACCGCCATCCGCGCGATCGCCGACCAGACCAACCGGCTGGCGCTGAATGCGGCGATCGAGGCGGCACGCGCCGGCGACGCCGGGCGTGGCTTTTCGGTGGTGGCCGACGAGGTGCGCACGCTGTCCGAACGCACGCGCGAGGCGACCGAACAGATCGCCCGCATCATCCCCGACGGAGACTGAGGGCGCGCGGCGCCCGCCGTCGTCTTACTTGATCGAGAAGTCGGCGCGGTTCGGCGCCGACTTCGCGTCCTTGCCCTCGGCCGGCTTGTCGCCACCGGCGGCCGGCTCGCCTGCCTTGGGTGCCAGCACGAACAGGCGCGCGTCCTCGACCTTGGCGTTGCGCGTCAGGTAGTCCTTCACCACCTGCGCCCGCGCCAGACCAAGCAAGCGCAGATCCTCGTCGCTGACTTCGGTATTGGTCAGGATGAGCTTCTCCATTTCCGGAACTGGCAGGTCCTTGGCCAGGCCGACCAGATTGCGCGGCTTCGGGAAATCCGCCGCCTTGTAGACCGCCTTCAGCAGATCCGGATATTCCTCCGGCGACACCGTCGTCGTTTCGGCCGACGCCTTGGTTTTCGCCGCCTTGACCGCACGCACCTTCTGGTCGAGCAGCGCGCGCCGGTAGCCTTCGATATCGGTCGCACGGTCGGTGCGGCCGGTCACCTCCAGCTTCAGCGCCGGGCGGTCGGTCAGCGCCTTGCCCAGCGTGTCCAGCTTGCTGCGCGCAGTGTCGCTCAGCGTCGCCCGACCGGGCTCGAACACGACGTGGTCGAGATCGGCGTCGGAGCCGAACAGCGAACCGAGCAGCGCGAACGGCGAGGTGACCGCCTTGACGATCAGGTTCACGATCACCTTGACGACGATGCCGCCGATCGAGAACTGCGGGTCGGACAGCGAACCGCTGATCGGCAGATTGATGTCGATCACGCCGTTGCGGTCCTGCAGCAGCGACACCGCCAGCAGCACCGGCGCCTTGATCGCGTCCGGGCTGTCGACCTTGCTGCCGAAGGTGAGCTGGTCGAGGATGACGTTGTTCTGGGCAGTGAGCTGGTCGTTCTCGATCTTGTAGGCGATGTTGACGCTGAGCTTGCCCTTCTCGATGCCATAGCCGACATACTTGCCCGAATAGGGCGACAGCGGCGCCAGCTCGATGCCACGCGCGCTGGCCTTGATGTCGAGAAAGAGCGCTTCGGCCAGCGGATTGATGCGGCCGGTGATGTCTATCGGCGCCGAACCCTCGACCAGGCCGCGCAGTTCGACTTCGCCTGCGGTACCGGACGCCGAACTGAGGCCGGATACGCGGCCGCCCAGTTCGGACAGCTGGGCGCGGTAGTTCGGCTTGATGAAGAAGTCGCTGAAATCGACACGGCCGCCCTGCATCACGATGGTCTTCACGTCGATCGGCGGGCGCGCGGCATTGATCATCTGCGCCAGCGCCGCGCTCTGACTGCCGGCAGCCGGCGGCGTCGCCGGGCGGGCCGCCGGGGCCGCAGTCGGCTTGGCGGCCGGGGCGGCAGCCACCGGTGCGGTCGCTGCCGCCCCGTCCTTGCGCACCACGTCCTGCAGGTTCAACCGGCCCTGCGGCGACACGATGATGCGGGCGAAATAGTCGGACAGCGCGACTTCGTTGATCGACAGTCCGGCCAGCAGATCGGGCTTGCGGCTGTCCAGCTTCAGCGCGACGCCACCTGCAAACAGCGAGCGCCACTTCAACAGGTCGGAGGCGTTCACCTTTTCGGTCAGGTGCACGTTCTCGACATTGGTTTCGCCCTTCCACGCCAGTGTCCAGTCACCGCCCGGCAGCGTCTGCAGCGCGAGGTCGCCACGCAGGCTCAGCACGCCGGCCAGCAGTTCGGCATTCAGCTTCTGCGCCATCCAGGGCTGGCCGACCAGCAGGTCGAGGCGGCGTGCATCGATCTTCAGATCGGCCTGCGCCGGTGACAGCGAAAAGCCGCCGCGTACGCCGAACAGACCGCCCTTGGCGTCACGGAAGCCGAGGTCCAGCTTTGATTTCTGCTTCAGGTCGGTGCCGACGTTTTCCAGCTTGAGCGACAGCCGGTCGAGCTCGACGACGGCCGGTGTCGTCAGCGTGCGGTCCTCGAAGCGGACCGCGCCGTCCTTGATGTTCAGCGCCGACAGCTGCGCGGTCCATGCCGGAGCGGACGCCGCCGGCGCGGCGGGCCCCGCCGCCGCTGACGAGGGGCGCACCAGACCGGCGAGATCGATGTCGCCGTCGGCCTGGCGCGCCGCGCGCAGACGCGGCTTGAGCAGATCCAGTGCGCCGACCGCGACCTTGCGCGTCGACAGGTCGATGCGCGCCTGGCTCAGCACGATGTCGTCGGCCTGGGCGAAGGCGTTCTTCTCGCCGCGACGCGTCAGCTTGAGCCGGGCAACGCCCGCCTCGGTCACCAGCACCTCGCCCTGCGGCGCACCGTCGGCCAGTCGCAGACCGAAGCGCGTGCCGATGCGCACGTCAGCCTGATCCACCGAGAAGTTGATCAGGTCGGCAAAGTAGGGGCTGAAGCGCGGCACCTCGACACCGCTCACCGTCAGCTCACCCTCGATGTCGGGTGCGCTCGCGCGCAGCTTCGCGTCGACCGCCAGCCGCGTATTGCCCTCGGCCTGCGCGACGATCACCAGCGTCGCCGGGGCGTCGCCCTGCAGCGAGAAATCGCGCAGCACGACGTCCATCGGCTCGATCACGTAGCTGAAGGGCTTGGCCGGCATTTCGTCGCTGAAGGCGATGCGCGCCTGCAGCACTTCGAGCAGGCCGACCTTCACTTCGGGTGCCTTGGCCGGCGCGGCCTCGGCGCTCTCCGGTGCAGCCGCCGCAGGACGCGGGCGCGGCAGCAGGGCAAGCAGGTTCAGCTTGCCGTCCTTGGCGCGGGCGACCTCGAAATCCGGCTGATCGATGCGGATGCTGGCGATGTCCACCTTGCCGGCCAGCGGCTGTATCTCGTTGAGCACCATGTCCAGCGCCGGCAGCTTGAACAGCGGCTTGCCGTCGCGGCTGTCCAGTTCGAGATCGCGCAGTTCCAGCGTGCCCTGCAGCGAAATGCGCGGCTCGCCCTCCTTGGGCTGGCGGAAGCCCAGTTCGATGTCGGTGTCGAGCAGGCCGGAACTGATGCGGAAGCCCAGCGGCACCGGCGAGTACTCGTCGAAGCGCGCCAGGTTGAGCGCGTTGAACTCGACCTTCATCGTCGCTTCGCGCTCGTCGATGAAGGGACGTACCCTGCCCTTCATCGAGAACGGCGCGTCGTTGATGCGGGCGGCGATCGACGGCTCGACGAACAGTTCGACGTCGGACGGCAGATTGGACACGAAGGGCAGGCCGATCTGGATGTCGCTGATCGCATGCTTGCGCGCGAAGGGCTGGTCGTCGATATCGACGCGGCCGTCGCGCAGCACAATGTTGTTGATCGAGAAGCGCGCCGGTTCCTCGCTCGGCGGCTGATCGAGAATCTTCTGCAGCACGTCGCTGAAATTGAAGCGGCCTTCCTCGTCCAGCCGCACGATGCGCAGCCAGGGTCGCTCCACCTGCACCGCCCGCACCACCGGTGCGCCCTTGAACAGCGACGCCCACTCGACGTCGACGGTCAGGCTGTCCAGCGTCACCGCCTCGTCCTTGCCGTTGGCCTCCAGCATCTTCAACCCGGACACCGTCAGTTCCAGCGTATAGGGGTTGATGGAGACGTCCTGCAGCGTCAGCGTGCGGCCAAGAAACTCCGAACCGTGCTTCTCGGCCAGCGAACGCACCAGATGCGGCGCCGCGAACGCACCGAGCAGGCCGAACAGCACGATTGCGACGACGATGCCGATGAAGGTCTTGCGCACGGCGGGACGGGAAAAGAGGGCGTTGAGCGACATGGGCAAGCGGATCCAGGCGGATGAACGGGGCGATTATGACGCGGCGCCGGCTGCAAGGTGTCGTGCGGCAGCATCCAGCGCCTCGTCGAGCACGACGACGTATGCACGCAACGCGTCGGGCAGCTGTTCCGGCGACAGGCTGGCGTCGCGCAGCGCGCGTTCGAGCTGCGCCGCCTCGACGCCGGCGCGGGCAAAACCGAGGTTCAGACAGACGCCCTTGAGCGCATGTATCTGGCGGATGATGTCGGCCCCCGGTTCGTCGACGCGTGCAGCCAATGCGTCGCGCAGCGCCCTGACCTCGCCCAGCGTGGTGGCGAGGATTTCGCCGTAGAGCGCGAGATCGCCATCGAACTGCTGGCGCACGGCGGCGAGGTCGAGCGCCGGTCGCGCCCCATCGGTGTCCGGTTCCGCGATCGGCTCGACGGTTGCCGGCGTCATGGTCTGCAGCACGTCGCCGCGGCCGGCGGCGGTGGTCGCCAGTACGCCGAGCAAGGCGTGCGCGTCGACCGGTTTGGTCAGGTAGGCACGCATGCCCAGCGCCAGGCATTCGTCGCGCTCCTCGGTCACCGCGTGCGCGGTCAGGCCGACGATGGGCGGCGCGGCAGCGCCCAGGCGGGCAACGATCTCGCGCGTCGCGGTCTTGCCGTCCATCACCGGCATCTGGATGTCCATCAGCACCAGGTCGATGCCGCCGGCGCAGACGCGTTCCAGCGCCTGCTGTCCGTCGACGGCCTGTTCGGCGTGCGCGCCCGCGCGTTCGACCAGATGAACCGCCACCGTCCGGTTGACCGCGATGTCATCGACGACGAGCACGCGCAGATCGGCCAGCGACACCGCGGACATCTGCTCGGCAGCCGTCGCCAGCGCACCGTCCTCCACCTGATCGAGCCAGACCTCGGCCCAGAAGGTGGCGCCCTCGCCCGGCACGCCGCTGCCGCCGACACGGCCGCCCATCGCCTCGGCCAGCCGCTTGCAGATGGTCAGGCCGAGGCCGGTACCGCCGTGGCTGCGCACGACCGACGCGTCGGCCTGCACGAAAGGCTCGAACAGCGCGTCGATTTCGTCAGGCGACACACCGCGACCGGTATCGCGCACCGTCACGCGCAGGCGCACCCGCGGCCCGGCGCGTTCGCACAGCGCGACCTCGACGTCGACGCGCCCGTGGGCGGTGAACTTCAGCGCGTTAGACACGTAGTTGTTCAGTATCTGCGCCAGCCGCGTCGGATCGCCGCACAGCGCTGGCGGCACCTCCGGCGCCAGCTTGAATGTCAGGGCGAGCGCCTTGTCCTGTGCCTGCGCGACAAACGAGGCGTGGCAGGTTTCCAGCAGGTCGCCGATGGCGAAGGGAATGTGTTCCAGATCGAGTTTGCCGGCCTCGATCTTGGAGAAGTCGAGAATGTCATTGACGATCATGCGCAGCTGACTGGCGGCGATGCGCAATTGCCGGCCATGCTCACGCGCCAGTTGCGGGTTGTCGTTGTCGGCCAGGATGGCCGCGAGCCCGACCACGCCATTCAGCGGGGTGCGGATTTCGTGGCTCATCGCCGCAAGGAAGGCGCTCTTGGCGCGGCTGGCTTCGCGCGCATCGGCTACCGCCTGTTCGGCGCGCTGCAGCAGCGCCTCGCGCTCATCCTCGCGCTGTTGCAGCGACACGGCCATGCCGTTGAACGACTGCGCGAGCACCTGCAGTTCCTGCTCGCCACTTTCGTCCACCCGCGCGTCAAGCTGGCCTGAAGCGATGCGCTGCGCGCCGTCGGACAGTCGCCGGATACCGTGCGCGAGCCAGCCGCTGAGCAGCCACGAGAACAGCGCCGCGAGCCCCATGCCGAAGACCGCGACGACGGCCGCGAGCCGCTTCGCCTGCGCCAGTTCGCTGCGCGCCTGACGGTTGTCGATACCCAGCTGCACTTCGCCGATGCGCGCGCTGCCGGCCATGATGGGGGCGCTGACAGCAAAGCTGTCGGAGCCTTCCGCCAGCGGATCGCTGTCGGCGCTGAAGGTCCGCGCCAGCGCCGCAGCGTCGCCCTTCGCCGCCACCTCGCGGCCGTCCTGGTCGAGCACCCGAACAAACACGGCCTCGCGCCGCGACACCAGATCCGAGGACACCGCCTCGATCTTGGCCAGATCGCTCGAAATCAACGCGTCGGACACGGCGGCCGAAAACAGCGACATCGCCATCTGCGCGCTGCGCTGGATCAGATCGGCCTGCGAACTGGCCATCTGGCCCAGCGCACCGAATATGGTCACCGAAAGCGTCAGCGCCTCGATCAGGGCGATGCCAAGAATGGCCTTCCAGCGGAAGGACATGCGGCTGAAGGCGCGCATCTTCATCAACAGGGATCAGCGCACCGGTTCGGCCAGCAAGGCGTCGAGCACCCGGATGTCGAGCGCACGTATCGGCTCCCAGTCCCGGTCCTGCGCGCTCACGACGCCTTTGAAGCCGATCTGTTTCAACAGATCAGCGCCCGGCGCCGAGCTGGCGACCTTCTGCATCGCGTCGACGAAATCCCTGCCGATCGACTCCGGCACGCCCGGCAGACGGGCGAAGGCGTGCGGCGGGTATTCAGCCGAACGCCAGATGACGCGCATGCGATCGCGCACGCTGGCGTCGATGGCCTCCAGCGTGCGCTCGATGCCGCCGCCGGCGACGACCAGTCCGCGCGCGACATTCAGGTAGACGGAATCGTGCGAGGCAACGAAACGCGGCTTCACCGAAATGCCGCCGCGCTTCAGTTCAGCCAGCGGAATGACGGTGGCGGCGAAGGCCGCTGGCGACGGAAAGGCCACCTCCTTGCCGTCGAGTTCCTGCACCGACGCGATCGCACTGTCGTTGCGAACGACGACCAGCCCGCGCAGCTTGCGGTCCTTCTCGCGGGCAAACGCCAGGTAGCCGGCCGCCTGATGGAACACCACATAGTGATAGGGGTTCATGTAGGCAATCGCGTACTCGCCGCGGGCCAGTCGCTTCTCGAACTCGGTGATGGTCGGCGCCGTCGCGAAACGGAACTCGCAGCCGCTGACGGCCGACACCTCGCGCAACAGCGGAATCCAGCCTTGCGCCAGATCGCTCGCCGCCTGCTGCGGCACGACACCGACGGTGATGACGCCGTCGAGCGCGCAGGCCGCGTACAGCGCCGGCGCACCCGACAGACACAGCAGCATCGCCAGTGCGGCGGCGGCGCGACGGATGGAGAGGACGATCATCAACGGGCCCTGTGCTTACCGCTCGGCGGTGAATCCGCGGGGATGCGCAAGCGCACGCCCTCGGCTGTTTGTGGCCGATTCTAGCGCTCAAGTCGCCCCGTCGCGCTGCCGATACTCCACACGAACCCCGCAAAAAGAACAGTCCGCACACCGCCATGTCTGACCTCATAGGATCGGTCGCCAACCTGACCGGTTACCGCGATCGCGACCTCATCGACAGTACCTTCGTCTCGGTACTGGGCGACTGGCTCGACCCGATCGAACTGAATCTGTATCGCTGCGTCGGCGACGTATCCCATCTGCGGCTGCTGCTGCAGGCAGGCATGATCAAAGGGAGCGGCATGCGTGCAGGCGATCCGAGCTGGACGCCGCTCGACGCGCTGCCCGCCCTGTCCGCCCGTCCGCAGTTCGATCAGGCCTTCGGCTGCGACGAACCGCTACTCGACCTGCCGATGAATGGCAATGACGGTCCCTGGCTCAACCTCTTCCCGGTGTGGGCGGGCGCCCGGCGCTTCGGCATCATCGAACTGATCAGCGAACAGCCGCTGTTGCCGGTGCAACTGCGCCTCGTTGAGGGCCTGCTGAAGATCTATCGCAACCAGATCAGCCTGCTCGACTACAGCGAACGTGACAGTCTGACGGGCCTGCTGAACCGCAAGACCTTCGACGAACAGTTCCTGAAATGTCTGGACACGATGACCGGCAACGGGCACGCCGCTGAGGGCTCACCGACCTGGTGGCTGGGCGTCATCGACGTCGATCACTTCAAGCGGGTGAACGACACTTTCGGTCACCTGATCGGCGACGAGGTGCTGCTGCTGGTCGCACGCATCCTGCGCACCGCCTTCCACCACAGCGAATACCTGTACCGCTTCGGCGGCGAGGAATTCATCGTGCTGCTGCGTGCCGAGCACGACGACGAAGCCCATCTGGCCTTCGATTTCTTCCGCCAGCAGCTGTCGGCCTTCGCCTTCCCGCAGGTCGGCCATGTCACCGCCAGCGTCGGCTTCACCCGTCTGCGCTTGATGGACAACGCCAGCGGCTCGGTGGACCGCGCCGACCGCGCGGTCTATCACGCCAAGCACAACGGCCGTAACCAGGTGCATTCGTACGAGGCGCTGGTGAAGGTGGGGGTTCTCGAAGAGGTCAACAACAGCGGCGAGATCGAGCTGTTCTAAACCGAGGCGTTTAGGCTCAAAGCGATCCCGTTGCGGAATCGCAGAAAACAAAAAAGGCCGCTTTCGCGGCCTTCTTCGTCGGCGCCCTGCAGAAGCTGCAGGACACATTGTGTTGGCGGAGTGGACGGGACTCGAACCCGCGACCCCCGGCGTGACAGGCCGGTATTCTAACCAACTGAACTACCACTCCAGTGTTGGTGCCGGCACTTCTTCTTCCGGACTTGCACTGCCAGCAAAAAACGCTGGCGTCCCCACGGGGATTCGAACCCCGGTACCTACCGTGAAAGGGTAGTGTCCTAGGCCTCTAGACGATGGGGACCTAGTTTTACCGCTTGCTGCTTTTTTCACTGCTTACTGCTTTGTACTGCCTTCTCTCTCGCTTGGTGGAGGTAAGCGGGATCGAACCGCTGACCTCTTGCATGCCATGCAAGCGCTCTCCCAGCTGAGCTATACCCCCGTCGAAAGAGGAGCGCATTATAAACACTGTTCCGGGTTTGTAAAGCATCTCGCGCAATTATTTTTGTCGGACATCGATCGACATTTCTTCTTCGTGACATCCGCATATCACATCGACATCGGCCCGCTACATCGAGATGCGTTGAGCTTCGCTCACTGACCGGCGTCGGGCAGCACCTTGCCCGGATTCATCAAGCCGTACGGATCGAATGCGCGCTTCACCGCCCTCATCATGTCCAGCTCGACCGGACTCTTGCATGTCGCGAGCAGATCGCGCTTGAGCTGGCCGATGCCGTGCTCGGCCGAGATCGATCCACCGAGTGCGATCACCGTTTCATGTACCTGCTCGCTCGCCACCTTCGCGTCGGCGATCAGCCGCGCGTTGTCGGAGGCATCGGTGAAGGACAGGTTGTAGTGCAGATTGCCGTCGCCGGCGTGGCCGAACACCACCACGCGCACACCCGGCAACACGGCGGCGAGCTTGTCGCCGGCCGCCTCGATGAAATGCGGAATGCTGCCGACCGGCACGCTGATGTCGTGCTTCACGCTGAAGCCCTCGATGCGCTGCGCCTCCGATATGTTCTCGCGCAGTGCCCACAGTGCCTTCGCCTGTGCGCCGTCCTGCGCGATCACCGCGTCGCGCACCATGCCGCGCTCGAGCAGCGCTTCCAGCATGTCGCCAAGCTTCGTTTCGAGCGTCGGGTCGTTGCCGGCGAGTTCAATCAGCGCGTACCAGGGCGCGGCGTCGGCAAGCGGGTCACGCGCTCCGGAAATGTGCTTGAGCACCATGCCCAGGGCCTCGCGACCGACCAGTTCGAATGCGTTCAGCAGGTCGCCTGCCTGCGCCTGCAGCGCATGCAGCAGATCGATGCCGCGCTGCGGGCCGTCGAGTGCCACCCAGGCGAGCGCGGTGTTCGCCGGCAAGGGCGCGAGCTTCAGCACGGCTGCGGTGATGAAGCCCAGCGTGCCTTCGGCGCCGATGAACAGGTGCTTGAGGTCGTAGCCGGTATTGTCCTTGCGCAGCGCACGCAGGCCGTTCCACAGCCGGCCGTCGGGCAGCACGACTTCGAGACCGAGTACCTGATCACGCGCGTTGCCGTGGCGCAGCACATGCACGCCACCGGCATTGGTCGACAGGTTGCCGCCGATCTCGCACGAGCCCTCTGACGCCAGACTGAGCGGGAACAGCAGGCCGGCGTCACGCGCAGCGGCCTGTACCGCAGCCAGCGTGCAGCCGGCTTCGACGGTGATCGACGCATTGTCGCGATCAAGCACGCGGATGCGATTCAGGCGCGACAGACTGACCAGCACTTCGTAGCGCCCCGCATGCGGCGTGGCGCCCCCGCACAGGCCGGTATTGCCGCCCTGCGGCACCATGGGCAGTTGTGCCTCGTGACAGACGTGCACCACCTGCATCAGTTCATCGACCGTTGCCGGTCGCACGACGCACAGCGCTTCGCCGCGATAGCGGCCGCGCCAGTCGGTACAGAACGGCGCGAGGTCAGCAGCAGCGGTCAGCAGCTGGCTGTCGCCGACCACGGTCCGCAGCCGCGCCAGTGCCGACACGATGCGTCCGTCCTCCATATCAGCTCCGGATCCCGTTCACGCTGCGCCGACGCACGGGTGGCTCATCGTCACTCTTCAGTGACGACTTCGGCGTAGAGGTCGTGCACGTCGCAGTCGGTGATGCGCACGCGCACGAAGTCGCCGACTTCGAGGTCCTGACCGTCGAGGATGTGCACCAGGCCGTCGATGTCGGGCGCATCGCCTTCGGAGCGGGCGACCGCGCCGTCCTCGTCGACCTCATCGACCAGCACGATCATTTCGCGGTCGATCTTCTCTTCCAGCCGCTGGGTCGAAATGTCTTCCTGGAATTCCATCAGGCGCTGACGGCGCTCCTCGCGCACCTCTTCCGGCAGCGCGCCCGGCAGGTCGTTGGCGCTGGCGCCGTCGACCGGCGAATAGGCGAAACAGCCGACGCGGTCCAGCCGGGCTTCGCCGAGGAAGTCGAGCAGCTCCTCGAACTCCTGTTCGGTCTCGCCCGGAAAGCCGGCGATGAAGGTGCTGCGTATCGTGATGTCCGGGCAGATCGAACGCCAGGCGCGGATGCGTTCGAGATTGTTCTCGGCATTGGCCGGCCGCTTCATCGCCTTCAGCACGCGCGGGCTGGCGTGCTGGAAGGGCACGTCGAGGTAGGGCAGGATCTTGCCCTCGGCCATCAGCGGGATGATGTCGTCGACGTGCGGATACGGATAGACGTAATGCATGCGCACCCACATATCCAGCTCGCCCAAAGCGCTCGCCAGGTCGTACAGCTTGGTGCGCAGCGGCTTGCCGCCCCAGAAGCCGGTGCGGTACTTCACGTCCACGCCGTAGGCACTGGTGTCCTGCGACACGATGAGCAGTTCGCGCACACCGGCGTCGCGCAGCGCCTCGGCTTCACGCATCACCTCGCCGATCGGCCGGCTTACCAGATCGCCACGCATCGACGGGATGATGCAGAAGCTGCAGCGGTGATTGCAGCCTTCGGAAATCTTCAGGTAGGCGTAGTGCGACGGTGTGAGCCGTATGCCCTGCGGCGGCACCAGGTCGGAGAAGGGATCATGCGGCTTGGGCAGGTGGCGATGGACCGCGTCCATCACCTCTTCGGTCGCGTGCGGACCGGTCACCGCCAGCACTTGCGGATGGGCGGACAGCACCTGCTGGCGCTTGGGCCCTTCCGCTCCCATACAGCCGGTCACGATCACCTTGCCGTTCTCGGCCAGCGCCTCGCCGATCGCGTCGAGCGATTCCTCGACCGCGGCATCGATGAAGCCACAGGTGTTGACGACCACGACATCGGCATCGTCGTAGGTCGGCACGATGTCGTAGCCTTCGGAGCGCAGGCGGGTCAGGATGGACTCGGAATCCGAAGTCGCCTTCGGACAGCCGAGAGAAACGAAGCCGACCTTGGGGGTCGGCTTCGTGGTGTTGCCAGATTCAGAAGTACGGGTCACGCCGCGTCTCCGCCGCAAAACCCGGCAGTTTACTTGTTTTGCGGGCCTTTATCGCCCCCCGGTCCGAAGCCGGGAAACTTGAAACCGGACATCATCGAGCGGGTCTGCTGCTCGATCTGCTCCTGCATCTGCACGAACATGCGCTTGCTCTGCTCCATATAGGCACCCATCATGCTCTGCATGGCCGGGCCCTGGAAGTTCAGGAACTGCGCCCACAGGTCCTTGCTCATCGCGTTGTTGTCGCCGTAGATGGCGCGCGCCTGGTCCTGGAGCTTGCTCTGCACGTCGGTGAAGGCCTTGATGTTGCCTTCAAGGTACTTGCCCATCATGCCCTGCATCGCATTGCCGTAAAAGCGGATCATCTGCGACAGCAGGTCGGACGTGAACATCGGCACGCCTTCGCTTTCTTCTTCGATGATGATCTGCAGCAGGATGCTGCGGGTGAGGTCTTCGCCCGTCTTTGCATCGACAACCTGGAACTCGGCATTCTCGAGAACCAGTTCCTTCACGTCGGACAGCGTGATGTAGGAACTCGTGCGGGTGTCGTAAAGCCGGCGGTTGGGATATTTCTTGATCAGCCTGTTGGTGGAACCTGTCCCCTCGCGGCTTTCGGAAGCGCTCATTGTGTGGTGTCCTCGCTCGTTTGAACTACCCCGGGGCGGTGTTTCCGCCCACTCTGTTTTGATCATACAGCAAGCAAAGGCCTTATGCGGCAGTGCCGCATAAGGCCTTTCGATGCGTCACAAACCCGGCGTTACCGCAATTACTGGTAGTACAGACCGCCGTTGATGTTCAGCGTTGCACCGGTCACGTAACCCGCCATGTCGGAGGCGAGGTAAGACACAGCGGCACCGATCTCTTCCGGCTTGCCCAGGCGCTTCATCGGCACCGAGTCAATGATGCCCTGACGGATGTCCTCGCGGATCGCCATCACCATGTCGGTGCCGATATAGCCCGGAGCGATGGCATTGACGGTGACGCCCTTGGCGGCCATTTCGGCGGCCAGTGCCTTGGTGAAGCCGACCACGCCGGCCTTGGCAGCCGAGTAGTTCGTCTGGCCGGCCTGGCCCTTGACGCCATTGACCGACGAAATGTTGATGATGCGACCCCAGCCGCGTTCGGCCATCTTGCCGGCGACGTGGTGCGTCACGTTGAACAGGCTGTCGAGGTTGGTGGTCAGCACCGCATCCCACTGGGCCTTGTCCATCTTGGAGAAGAACTTGTCACGGGTGATGCCCGCGTTGTTCACGACCACATCGACCGGGCCGATGTCCTGCTCGACCTTGTCGATCATCGACTTGCAGGAATCGTAGTCGGACACGTCGCCCTCGGCGGCTTTCATTTCAAAGCCTTCGGCCTGCATCTTGGCCAGCCATTCGTCCTTTTGGGGGAACGCGGGCAGACAGTTCGCCACGACGGTGTAGCCGTCCTTGGCCAGTGCCTTGCAGATTGCGGTACCCAGACCGCCCATACCCCCGGTAACCAGGGCAACTCGTTTCGTCATGACTTCTCTCCCAGCCAGCTGCGTAAAAAACCTTCCACCCCCGCCGGACGAGGTGGAAGGTGTGCGCGGACCTCCGCGCGGGCGGTCAGGACATGTGCTGACCGCCGTTGATTGCAATGTTGGCGCCGGTGACGAAAGCCGCTTCGTCCGACGCCAGATAGGCCACCAGGCCGGCGATCTCTTCCGGCTTGCCCAGACGCGACACCGGGATCTGCGGCAGGATCTTCGAGTCGAGGATGTCCTGCGGGATCGCGGTCACCATCTTGGTACCGATATAGCCCGGCGAAATCGTGTTCACGGTGACACCGGCGCGCGCCACTTCCAGCGCCAGCGCCTTGGTGAAGCCGTGCATGCCGGCCTTGGCGGCCGAGTAATTGGTCTGGCCGAACGCACCCTTCGAGCCATTCACCGAAGACACGTTGATGACGCGGCCCCACTTGCGCTCGGTCATGCCGTCGATGACCTGCTTGGTCATGTTGAAGCAGGAGTCGAGGTTGGTGCTCATCACCACGTCCCAGTCCGCCTTCGTCATCTTCTTGAAGGTCATGTCACGGGTGATGCCGGCGTTATTCACCAGCACATCAACAGGACCGACCTCCTTCGCCACCGTCTCGACACACGCCTTGCAGGAGTCGAAATCCGACACGTCGCACGGGTAGGCCTTGAAGCCGTAGCCCATGTTGTTCATGGTCTGCAGCCATTCGGCTGCCTTCGTATTGCCAGGACTGTGTGTGGTCACCACGCGGAAACCCAGTGCCGCGAGCTTGATGCAGATCGCTTCACCCAGTCCTCCCATACCGCCTGTTACCAGTGCGACTCGCGTCATTTCCTTGTCTCCTTTTATTAGTCGAGGGTATGTCTTCCGCAGCCCCCCTCATGAGGCTGCCATGCGTTCAATTCGTTGCGCTGCCTTTCACATAGCGCCCGGGTGCGGGCTCGATCACCTTGTATTGCGCGTTGCCCGCTCGTGACGGGGGCGCGACCTTCTTGCCTGACTTCGCAGTCAGCCACTTGATGTAATGCTTCCACCAGCTGCCCGGCTGTTCGCCGGCATTGGCCCGCCATTCCTCGGCGGTCGATTCGTTGCCGCCGACCCAGTGCGAGCGCTTGTCCTTCAAGGCCGGATTGATCACGCCGGCGACGTGGCCGCTGGCGCCCAGCACGAAGGTGGTGTCACCACCGAGCAGCTTGCGCACCAGATAGGCACCGGTCCACGGCACGATGTGGTCTTCCGACGTGGCCAGCAGGTAGGCCGGCATGTCCACCTTGCCCAGATCCGCCTTGACGCCCAGCATTTCGAGTTTACCCGGCACGCGCAGACTGTTTTCAAGGTAGAGGTTGCGCAGGTACCAGGCGAGGAAGGGGCCGGGCAGGTTCGTGCTGTCGCAGTTCCAGTGCAGGATGTCGAAGGCCGGCGGCGTTTCGCCCTTCAGGTAGTTGCCGACCACGTAGTTCCAGATCAGGTCATTCGGACGCAGGCTGCTGAAGGTCTGCGCCAGTTCGCGACCCGGCAGCAGGCCACCGCGGCCTATCGTGTGCTCGCGCGCCGCCACCATGCCTTCGTCGACCAGGCAGCCGATCTCGCCGGCATCCGAGAAATCGAGCAGCGTGGTCAGCAAGGTCATGCTGGCCGCCGGCTTCTCGCCACGACCGCAGGCGACGGCCAGCGCCGACGCCAGTATCGTGCCGCCGACGCAGAAACCCATGGTGTTCGGCTGCGCGTCGCCGCTGATGTCGCGCACCACGTCGAGCGCGGTCAGCGGCCCGAGGCGCAGGTAGTCGTCCCAGGTCAGCTGAGCCAGCGTCTGGTCAGGATTGCGCCAGGAAATGAGGAACACGGTAATGCCCTGCTCCACCAGGAAACGCACCAGCGAGTTCTCCGGCTGCAGGTCCATCAGGTAGTACTTGTTGATGCAGGGCGGCACGATCAGCAGCGGCTTGGCGTGCACCTTGTCGGTCGTCGGCGCGTACTGGATGAGCTGTATCAGTTCGTTCTCGAACACCACCGAACCTTCGGTCACGGCAAGGTTCCTGCCCACTTCGAAGGCACCGGGCGCCGACATCGAAATGTGGCCCTGCTGCAGGTCGCGCAGCAGGTTCTCAAGGCCGCGACGGATGCTTTCACCCTCGGTGCGCAGCGCGGTTTCGACGAATTCCGGGTTGGTCGCTGCGAAATTGGCCGGTGACATCGCCTCGATCATCTGTTTCGACAGATAGCGCATGCGATCCTTCGCACGCCCGTCGGCCACCGGCGTCGCTTCGACGCAGGCGCGCATGAACTGTGCGTTCAGCAGGTAGGCCTGACGCAGATAGTCGAAATAGGGGCTCTTGGTCCACTCGGGCGCGCGGAAACGGCGGTCTGTGGGTTCGGGCTGCACCACGGCCGGCGCCGGTCCGTCGTCCGGCTTGCGCTGGGCGAAGGCCTGCCAGAGCCGGTGCTGGCTTTCCAGCCACTGCTGATGAAGTTCGGAGAAACGGGCGGCCTCGGGTGCCGCGAAAGCACTGCCGTTGAGCGGTGTGTGTGCGGCCAGCGTACTCTGCTGGCGCGTCATGAATTCGCTGAAGTTCTTGCCCATCGCGGCCATGATGGCCGTCCAGTCGGGCTGCACGGCCTCGTTGCGAGGCGGGACGGACTTTCCGGGTGCTGCCGAGTCACTGCTCATCAAACCAAACCCCAGTCGTTCTTATTCAGATGCAACGCGATGGCGTCGTCGGGAATCTGCGTCTATCGTGCCGGTCGCAATCGCGCCAGGCGAGCATAACAGCGCATGCCGGCTGACGTGCGCGCTGTGGGTGCGACCACCCGGCACACGCCAACACGGCTGGATTGTTGCATTGCACAAAATAGCTGTCAATCCCGCCCGTCCGCACCAGGCACGGGCCAACGAAACGCGCTGCAGGAAAGGATTCCCCGCATGTACATCATTGCGATTGCGTGGCTCTACGTGGTGCTGATGATGGCCGTGACAGAGCACAGCATCGTCGCCGCCGTGCTCACCGTGCTTTTTTACGGCGTCGCGCCGCTGGCGCTGTTCCTGTGGATTTTCGGCACGCCGGCGAGGCGGCGCGCGGCCGCGCGGCGGCCGCAACCGGAGGAGGACGGATCAGTGATGGGCGAAACCGTCGACGAAGTGGTGGATCAGCACGATGCTGCCGACGCCCAGCGAAATCAGTAGCACCTGCTGGATGGTGGCGCCGATCTCGGCACGCTTGTGCAGACCGGGAATCAGATCGGCCACCGCGACATAGATCATGCTGGCCGCCGCAATGCACAAAAGATAGGGCACGGCGCCACTGACCAGCGACAGCGCGAAGTAGGCGCCGACTGCGCCGACCAGGGTCGCCATGCTGGACAGCAGGTTGAACGCCAGCGCACGCATGCGGCTCATGCCCGAATGCAGCAGCACCAGGTAATCGCCCACCTCCTGTGGAATTTCGTGCGCGACGATGGCGGTGGCGGTAACGATGCCCAGCGGAATGCTCTGCGAGAAGGCGGCGGCAATCAGCACACCATCGACGAAGTTATGGAAGGCGTCGCCGATCAGGATGAGCGAGGCTGCGCGCGCGCCGTCGCCGCCATGACCGTGATCGTGGTGTGTCAGCGCGGCGTGGTCGTGGTGAGCGTGGTCGTACCCTGCGTGCTGCGCCAGTTCCGCCGGATCGTGCGCCTCGCAACTGACCTCGTGGCAGTGCCGCCACAGCACCAGTTTCTCCAGCAGGAAGAAACCGAGGATGCCCGCAAGAAGCAGACTGGTGGCCAGCTCTACGCTACCGACTTCCTCGATCGCCTGCGGCAGCACGCCGAGCAGGGCGGCGCCAAGCAGCGCGCCGACCGAGTAACTGATGAGCATCGGAATGCGCTGAAGATTGACGGCCATGCCGAACAACGCGGCGGCACAGACGCTGATCGCACCGCCGACGAAAGAGGCAAGCACGATCCAGGCAAGGACAGACATGGGGGATTCGAAACTGAAAACGGTCTCTTATTATCCTTGATACGACGGTTCCGCGGCGAACGGGGTCGCACGATCTGCGATCCAGATCAGGCTGGCCATGCGTCCGCAACGGCCGTCGCGCCGGTAGGAATAGAAAAGTTCGCGCTGGCTCACGGTGCACAGCCCGCCGCCGTACACGGCCTGTACGCCCGCCTCTTCCAGCTCCAGCCGCGCCAGCGCGTAGATGTCGGCGTACAGTCGATCGCCCGAACCGGGGCGAAATGCGCGCGCCGCGCCGCGCAGCCGTTCGACGAATGCGGCGCGCACCTCCGGCCCGACCTCGAAGGCGTCGGGGCCGATGGCCGGGCCCAACCAGGCGATCAGGTCGGCCGGCGCGCAGCCCATCCGCTCGACCGTTCGTGTCAGCACACCTGCAGCCAAGCCGCGCCAGCCCGCGTGTGCCGCCGCCACCACGCTGCCCTGGCGGTTGCAGAACAGCACCGGCAGACAATCCGCGGTCATCACCGCACACACCCTGTGCGGCTGGTGCGCCACCGAGGCATCACCGGTCCCGCAGCGTTGACGGTCGGCATCGAGCACATCTGCACCGTGCACCTGGTCCAGCCACAGCGGCTCGGCCGGCAGGTGCGCACGCAGCAGCGCGCGGTTGTCGGCCACCGCCTGCGGGTCGTCGCCGACGTGGGTTGCCGGATTGAAAGGTCCGAACGGCGGCGCGCTGACGCCGCCCAGCTTGGTCGTGACACAGGCGCGCACCGACGGCGGCGCCGGCCAGTCGGGCAGGATCAGTGGCAACGCGGCCGACCTGCTCACGTGGCTATCCTCAGCCCGGCGATCAGGCTCTCCATATCGGCCGGCAGCGGCACTTCCCACTCGACCTCGTCGCCGCTCTTCGGATGGATGAGCCCGAGCCGCCAGGCATGCAGCGCCTGGCGCGAGAAGCGTTCGGCCACATTGCGCGGCGCATAGACCTCGTCGCCGAGCAGCGAGTGACCGATGTGCGCCATATGGACACGTATCTGATGCGTGCGCCCGGTTTCGAGGCGGCATTCGACCAGCGTCGCGCCCTGCAGCCGTTCGCGCACGAAATAGTGGGTACGCGCCGGTTTGCCACCCGCCTGCACCACGGCCATGCGAGTGCGCTGAACCGGATGCCGGCCGATCGCGGCATCGACCGTGCCGTCCGTCCTCAGGTCGCCGGCCACCACGGCGACATAGCGGCGCGACACGGTGCGCGCCTGCAGCTGGCGTACCAGATCGGTCTGCGCCTCAAGTGTGCGAGCCACCACCAGCAGGCCGGTGGTGTCGCGGTCCAGCCGGTGCACGATGCCGGCGCGCGGCACCTGCGCCAGTCCGGGCACGCGGTGCAGCAGCGCGTTGAGCAGCGTGCCGTCCGGCACGCCATTGCCCGGATGCACCACCATGCCGGCCGGTTTGTTGATCACCAGCAGCGTGTCGTCCTCGAACACCACGTCGAGCGGAATGTCCTGCGGCGCATGTACGGTGTCGGCGGGCAGGCTGCCGGGGTCCAGTTCGAGTCGTTCGCCGGTGAAGGTGCGTCGACGCGCGTCGTCGCAGGTCTTCCCGTCCACCCGTACCCTGCCCTCGCGCAACCAGCCCTGCAGGCGGCTGCGCGAATACTGCGGCCAGACCCGGGCGAGCACGGCGTCCAGCCGGTCGCCGACCACGCCAGCCGGCACCGTCGCGCATATCGGGACTTGGGTCGGGCTCGCGGGCTGCTCGGCGATATAATCGTCGTCTTGCGTATCTTCCAGGGTCAAAGCGGTCATGTGGCGTAGTGTAGCGATACTGTGGGTGGCTCTGGCCGCCGGGTGCGGGCTCCTTCCCGATAAGATCGACGAAACCGCCAACTGGTCCGCCCAGCGCCTCTATACCGAGGCGAAGGAGTTGATGGGCGAAGGCTCGTACGAACAGGCGATCAAGCTGTACGAGAAGCTGGAAGCCAAATTCCCTTACGGCCGCTATGCGCAGCAGGCGCAGATCGAAGTTGCCTACGCCTATTACCGCCAGGGCGAGCGCGTACAGGCCGTCGCCGCCTGCGACCGCTTCATCCGGCTTCACCCGAATCATCCCAACGTCGACTACGTGTACTACCTGCGTGGCCTCGTCCATTTCAACGAGGACCTCGGCGTGATGAGCGTGCTGTCGCGCCAGGACATGACGGAACGCGATCCCAAGGGTCTGCGTGATTCCTTCGATGCGTTGAAGGAACTGGTGACGCGTTATCCGGAAAGCAAGTACACGCCGGACGCGACCATACGCATGAACTACCTGGTCAATTCGCTGGCGGCGCACGAAGTGCACGTGGCGCGCTACTACATCAAGCGCGGCGCCTACCTCGCGGCAGCCAATCGCGCGCAGTTCGCGGTCAGCAACTATCAGCAGTCGCCGGCGGTCGAAGAGGCACTGTATATCCTGATGGTCGCCTACGAATCGCTGGGCCTGACCGACCTGCGCGACGACGCCCAGCGCGTCATGATGAAGAACTACCCGCAGAGCGACTTCCTCGCGCGCGGCTTCAAGCGGCCGGGTGAGGACGATCCCTGGTGGAAGCTCTGGTAGGCATAGACTTTCGACACAGCAGGAGAACGTTCATGTACAGCAAGGTATTGCTCGCCTACGACGGTTCCGAATCGGGTCGCCGCGCGCTGCTCGAATGCGCCGACATCAACGACCTGCTGCACGCCGAAATCCATCTGCTGGCCGTCGCGCCGATCGCGGCGACGCTGTTCGTGGCCGAAGGCTTCGTCGCCGACGTGCCGCAGGAGGAAGAGAACGAGCGTTTCGCCGAGGTGCTGAAGGAAGGGCTTGACCAGCTGAAGGCGCGCGGCGTCACTGCCGAAGGACACCTGGTCACCGGCGACGCCGTGCGTGAAATCAGCCGCCTCGCGCGCGAACTGCACGTCGACCTGATCGTGATCGGCCACACCCACCACGCATCACGCCTGGAGCGCTGGTGGAAAGGCTCGGTCGGCGCCTCGCTGGTCGAGGAAGCGCCGTGCAACATCCTGATCGTGGTGCAGCCATCGGCATGAACGCCGCACGCGTGCCTTCGGTCGCCCCCCGCGACGGCGAGCGCGACTGGCAGCAGTATTCGGTGCTGGTGGTCGATGACGAAGAAGGCATGCGCAGCTTCATCAGCCGCGCTCTGGGCTCGCGCTGCGGTCTGGTCGAAACGGCGGGCAGCGTCGAACACGCTCAGCAGCTGTTCGCCCGTCTGCACTTCGACCTCATCATCCTCGACATTTCGCTGCCCGGCCGCAGCGGTCTCGAATGGCTGAACGAGCTGCGCGAACAGGGTCAGCAGTGCGACGTCATCCTGATCACCGCCTTCGCCGACATCGAAACCGCGATCAACGCGCTGCGCGCCGGCGCTTCCGACTTCATCCTCAAGCCTTTCCGCATCGACCAGATGATGAATGCGGTCGACCGCTGTTTCGACCGCGCCGGCCTGCTGCGCGAGAACTACGTGCTGCGCCGGGAGATCGCGCGTCAGACCGAGGGCGTCGAGGGCATGGTGGGTGAATCGCAGCCGGTACGCGAACTGGCCAGCGTGCTGCGCCGCGCCGCCGCGATGCCGAGCACCGTGCTGCTGACCGGCGAATCCGGCGTCGGCAAGGAAGTCGCCGCACGCGCGCTGCACCAGATGAGCCCGCGTGCCGCTGCGCCCTTCGTGCCGGTCAACTGCGGCGCCATCAGCGCCGAACTGATCGAATCCGAACTGTTCGGCCACGTGAAAGGCGCTTTCACCGGCGCGCAGGACAACAACCCCGGCCTGCTGTTCTACGCCCAGGGCGGTACGCTTTTCCTCGACGAGATTTCCGAACTGCCGGCGGCGATGCAGACCAAGCTGCTGCGCGTGCTCGAAGACCGCATGATCCGCCCGGTCGGCTCCACGCGCGAAGTGCCGGTGGACATCCGCGTCGTCGCGGCGACCAACCGTGACCTCGCGACCGAAGTACGCGCCGGCCGCTTCCGTCAGGACCTGTTCTACCGGCTCGACGTCGTGCGCGTCACCATCCCGCCGTTGCGCGAGCGGCGCGAGGACGTGAAGCTGCTGGTCGCCCACTTCATGGCACAGCTGTCGTCACGGCTCGGCGTCGCGCCCATTCCGCTTGACCGCGACACCACCGCCCGCATGGCCACGCACGACTGGCCGGGCAATATCCGCGAACTGCGCAACCTGGTCGAACGCGCCCTCATCCTCGGCTACTTCCCCACAGACGCCTTCGGCACCCTCACCCCGCCGCGCTCCGCCGAGCCGGCTGCCGCGCTGGAAGATGTCGAGCGCAAGCACATCCTCGACGTACTCGCCGCCTGCGGCGGCAACAAATCCGAAGCCGCCCGCCAGCTCGGCGTGTCCCGCAAAACCATAGAACGCAAATGCGCGCAGTGGGGTGTCGCCGGATAAAAGCGACGCACTGCGTCGCTCCGGCGACACTGGTCGGCCATGCAGGGCCGACCTCCCACATAAGGGGTTTAGCGACGCATGCGTCGCCCCTGCGACACGGGTCGGCTGTGCAAAGCCGACCTCCCACACAAGGGGTTTAGCAGCGCATGCGCTGCCCCTGCGACACGGGTCGGCCATGCAGAGCCGACCTCCGATACATGGATAGGGGCGAACTCGCTCTGCGGCGCCGGTCTCCCGACCGCGGGTTGGCGGTACCGTCCGTGCCCGGGTTATGGCCGGCTGACCAGCAGCCGGACGGCCAACGCCGCGAACGTCGTTCCGACCAGCCGGTTCATCCACCGCTGAGCCCCCGCCGACCGCTGCAGGCGGCGGCCGAGGCGCCCGGCCGTCCAGGCGACGAGCGCGAAGATGCACAGCGCGGTCAACAGGAAACTCACCCCGAGCACCACGATCTGCGCCGGCATCGCACCGCGCGACGGGTCGGCGAACTGAGGCAGGAAGGCAAGAAAGAAGATCGCCACCTTCGGATTGCTCACGTTCATCAGCACGCCACGCACATACAGGGCCAGAGCGCCGTAGACGGGCGGACGGTCCGCCACCGTCAGCGGCACGCGCCCGGCACGGAACGCATGCCAGGCGAGATACAGCAGATAGAAGGCGCCCACGAGCTTGAGCACGGTGAACGCCGCGGCCGAGGACTGAACGAAGGCCGCAACGCCCAGCACCACCGCACCGATATGCACGAGCAGCCCGGTGCACAGTCCCAGGGTGACGCACACCCCGGCGCGCGCGCCCTGCAGGGCCGATTGCGTCAGCACGAACAGGTTGTCCGGTCCGGGCGCGATCGCGAGGACCGCGGACGCGGTGATGAACAGCAGCAGTTCCTGCAGCGGAATCATCGGCCCCGCCTCAGACGGTCTCGCCCTGTGCGACACGCAAGGCTTCGCTCACCCGACGGACGGCATCGGCCTCCAGCCGCTGCGCACGTGCCTGCCCGGCGCATAGCGCACCGCGGAAGCCGAGATAGTCCGCCCCGAGCGGCACCAACGAGTCGATGTGCGAGAGCCGCAACGAACCCGCCAGCCCGCACAGCAGCCCGCGCGCTCGGGTGCGCTCGACGAAGGCGGCGAGCCAGTCGCTGCCGGCGACATCCGGCAGGCTGTGGCCGGTCTTCAGCGCGGTATCGACCATGACGCCGTCGAAACCGGCATCAGCCACCGCATCGACCAGATCCAGCGGCGGTGCGAGATCGGCGAACATGACCGCGATGCGCCGCGTTCCCGCCAGCGGCGTCAGGCCGCTGAGGCAGGCATGCACCGCCGCGTAGTCGCGACCGCCTTGCTGCCAGCTCGCAGGGAACAGGCCCGCCTTGACGTAATCGACGCCAGTCGCGGCAATGATCGCCATCGCGGCCTGAACGGCCTGCGCATCCGGCTCGATATTGCCGGCAGTCGCGCTGGTGAGCACACGTCCGGCGACGAAGGCGACGACGTCGCGGATCACCGCGGGCGGCAGCGCGCCGAGCGCGCCATCGGCCGGCTGCTTGAGGTCGATCAGGTCGACCCCGGCGTCGAACACGATGCGCGCCTCGTCGAGGTCGCGCACGCTGGCCAGCATGCGGATCACGCCTGCGCTCCGGCGCGATGCGCGGCTATGCGTTCGACCAGCCAGCCCCAGGCTTCGAGCTCGGCCGGGCCGGCGGTCTTGTCGATGGCGATCTTCAGGTAAGCCAGCTCGGCGTCGATCTTGTCGATCGGCAGCATGTGCAGCCTGCTCACCAGGATGGCCGCCTCGATCACCGCGGAACGCGCGCGGTTGAAGCCGGGGAAAGCGCCGTGGCTTTCTTCGTGCACGGTGCGGCAGAACAGGCGCGGCCGCACCGCGTCCTCTTCGACCTCGACCAGTTCGAGCTCGCGGTGAGCCAGCGTATTCACGAGGCGCGCGCAGCCAATCTTCTCGGCCGCCTGCACCGGCCAGTCGCGGCGACCGGTCAGCGCGCCGGCGAACACGCGCACGTCATCGGTGAAATTCACCACTGCGATACGGGTGGCCAGCACATTGTCCAGCGTGCCCGAAGGGCGGAAGGGCGCGAGCACGGTCAGCCCGCGTTCCTCGCGCACGCCCAGCGGCGTGATGTGGGTGCGGCCCTGCACGTCCACGGTGGTCAGTATGGTTTCCCAGATCATGCTTGGTCCTGTGTGTCGTCGGCCGGCGGCGGCGCGTCCGCCGCCTTGCGCTTGGTCTTGCGCTGCAGCGTGGTGCCGGGCGCGCAGTGCGCCATCAGATCCTGCTCCTTCTTCTCGACCGCGGCGCCCCACTGCAGTTCTTCGTCCTGCGCGTAGCGGCGGCCGAGCTGCCAGGCGATCTGCGCGCGCGCCAGCTCGACGCCGAGGTAGAAGGCGTGGGCGCCGTCCTCCGCAACATTGAGCCCGGGATAGAGCGCGAACGGATCGGTGTGCACCTGAAGCCCGTCGCGGTTGTAGATGTGGATGCCCTGCTCGCTCACCTGGATGCGGAAGTTCGGGTCGCGCACGGTGGCGGCGATCTCGGCGATTTCCTGAGGTGTGTCGGGAAAAGGGCGGCGCTGATGCGTCGTCATCAGATCGTCGGAATAGTCGCGCGGCAGCGCGTTGTCCTCGCGCGCGGCGAACATGACGCGCCGTGCGATGTCGGCTTCCTTCACCGCACGACGCGCGTGCGGACTCACTTCGGTGGCCAGCACGGCACCGATGCGCAGCTCTGAAATGATGCCGAACAGCAGCGCGTTGATGCCGCTGGTATCGGCGTCGGTCAGTTCGGTCAGGTTGCCCACGCCCATCATGACCGGAATGTCCGGATGGCTGCGCCGCAGGTCGTGGTAGCGCACGATGGACGCGGTGAAACCGAAGTGTATGGGCTCGACGATGGGGTCGGCGTAGAAGGGCAGGCCGCGCGCCGTCATGATGTCCACCGCTTCGCGCAGAGAATCGAGGTCACCTGGCGTATCCGGTATCAGCACCGGAATGGCATCGACCTCGTCAGCCACCCACAGCGTGCTCTTCTTCAGGCTCAGCAGGTAGTCGGCACCGGCGTAGGCGCCGCGCAGCAGATCGTCGGTGTTGAGCGAATCGATGCTCACCTGGAAGCCCTCGGCCTTCAAGGCGCGGATGCAGTCCTCCATGTGCGGAAAGGGCGTGTCCGGCAGGCAGCCGATGTCGATCACGTCGGCGCCGTCGCGGCGGTAGCGGCGCGCGGTGGCGAGCACGGTGTCGATGTCGACCCGCGGCGCATCGACGATTTCGGCGAAGATGAGCACGTCGTGCTGCGTCAGTTCGCGCTTCTTCGCCTTGCGGCCGAAGTGCTGGGGCAGATCCTTCACTTCGTCCGGCCCGCGCTGCACCGGCACGCCGTAGTGCTGCGACAGCGCGTCGAGGTCGCCGCGGCAGCGGCCGGGCACGATGATGCGGTCGGCGTCGACCGGCACCGGCACGCGGCGGCGGATCAGCTCGGCCGTCATCAGCCCTGCGACGTTGATGCCGACGTCGAGCGCGCGCGCCTCGAAGGGCAACGGCTGCATGTCGTCGAGGATGCGCTGCAGGCTCTTCAGCGCCAGATGCCCGGTCAGGAAGAGGATGCGTTCGGCGCGGACGTCTTGTTCAGGCATGCCGGAGTTCGTCGCTCAGCGGGTCGTCGATCGCGCGATCAACGACCGACCGCCGCAAGTCTCTGCCTGAGCGCGCTCTGCAGTTCCTCGACGCTCTTCACCACGGTGACGCCTTCGAAACCAGCCAGGCGCCCGGTGTGCTCGAGGTCGATCGAGCGCGGGTACAGCGTCACCCATTCGCTCGGCGATTCGGTGATCACCACCGGCTCGTTGTCGCAGGCGAACACGATGATGGGAATGCGCAGCTTGCCGGCCTGGGCGAAGATGTTGGTGACCAGCGTGTCGGAAATGCCGAGTGCGCACTTGGCCACGGTGTTCGAGGTGGCCGGGGCGATCACCACCGTGTGGTACTGCCCCTGGTAGAACAGCCCGACCGGCGCGGCGCTGGCCGTGCTGTCGCGGAAGATGCGGTAGCGCTTCTTCATGTCGGCCAGCGGGTAGCCGTACATGTTCAGCACTTCCTCGCCGGCACGCGACATGAAGAGGTCGATGCGGTCGAGCGTGTCGGCGAACTCCAGCGACTCCTTCAGGAAGTGGCCGGAACCGGTGAGCCCCCAGGCGATGCGCGCATCCGGCAGGACCTCGGCTTCGTCCGGGATGTCGTTCAGGCGCGGATCAGTAGCCATCGCCGGCCTGCGTGTCGGTGTCGATGTCCAGACGTTTCATCTTGCGGTAGACGGTGTTGCGGCTGACGCCGAGTTCGCGCGCCAGTCCGGCGATGTTCCAGCGGTGGCGGCGCAGCTCGGACAGCAGCGCGTCGCGCTCGGCCGACTGCAGCGGATTGAGGTTGCTCGGCGTCGAATGCACGGGCTCGCCCGCCGTGTCGGTCGGGTGGGCGGCCGGTGCGACGGCGGGCATCGGCTCCGGCGCATCCATCAGTTCCGACGGCATGTCGCGCAGCGTGATCTCCGGGCCATCGCACAAGGCGACCAGCGTGCGCAGCACGTAACGCATCTGGCGGATGTTGCCCGGCCAGCGGAAGCGGTCCAGCACCTGCATCGCCGCCTGACCCAGACGGATCGGCGGATGCCGGCCGGCGCTTTCCTCGCTCAGACAGCGCTCGATCAGCGCGCGGCGGTCGGTGCGGTCGCGCAGCGCCGGCAGCGTCACTTCCATGCCGCGCAGGCGGTAGTACAGGTCTTCGCGGAAGCTGCCCTCGCGCACCATGGCGCGCAGGTCACGGTGCGTCGCGCACACCAGCTGCAGATCGACCGGCACCGCGTTCTCGCCGCCCAGCGGCGTCACCTTGCGCTCTTCGAGCACGCGCAGCAGGCGCGCCTGCAACTGCAGCGGCATGTCGCCGATCTCGTCGAGGAAAAGCGTGCCGCCATCCGCCTGCAGCACCTTGCCGCGACGGCCGTCGCGGTTGGCGCCGGTGAATGCGCCCTGCTTGTAGCCGAACAGTTCGGATTCGATCAGCGCTTCCGGCAGCGAGGCGCAGTTGATCGCGACGAAAGGCCCGCGCGCGCGCTGGCTCGACGCGTGGAAGGCGCGCGCGAACACTTCCTTGCCGGTACCGGTCTCGCCGGAAATGAGCAGCGGAATGTCGCGGTCGAGAATGCGCATCGCGCTGTGCACGTTGCCGGCCATGCGCAGGTCGCCGAGGTCGAGTTCGGCCAGCGCCTGCGCGGCCGATGCCGAGTCGGTGCCGCGGGTGCCGGCCTGGGCGCGGTTGCGCGCCGGCTGCTGCGCCAGCAGGTGCCAGGTCTGGTGCTGCGGCATCGACAGCGTCAGCGGATGGAAACCCGAGCGGAAGGTGCGCGACAGCAGTTCAGGCAACGACTGGCCGAAGAACTCGGTCACTTCGCGCCCGAGCAGCGCCTCGCCCTCCGGTGACAGCAGCTCGAAGGCGGTGTGGTTGGCTTCGATCACCTCGCCTTCCGGCGTCAGCGCCAGCATGCCGTCGACCGCGGTCAGCACACGACCGGCGTGGGCATGGAAGCGGATGATGTAGTCGGTGGCGTGGCGCGAACGGAAGGCGCGGTGTTCGATCACCCGGGCCGAGCGCTCGACCAGCGCCCGCAGCGCGCGGGCGCCGCCGGGTGCAAGCGAGCAGACCGCCAGCACGGCGGCGACTTCGCCGACGCCGTCGTAGATCGGCGCGGCAGCGCACACCATGTCGGTATGGCGGGCGAAGAAATGTTCCTCGCGCGAAATGACCAGCGAGTGGCGCTCGGCCAGCACGGTACCGATGCCGTTGGTGCCCTGGATGTCCTCGCTCCAGCGCGCACCTTCGACCAGACCGCGCAGCGACGCTTCGCGGGCGAAACCTGGGTGGCGCACGATGCTGACGATGACGCCTTCGGCATCGGCCAGCACCAGCGCGGAATTGGGATCGTCGAGCTGGCGGTGCAGCGTCTGCATCTCCGGCACCGCGCTGTCCATCACCTCGCCCAGCTTGTCGCCGCGCTCGCGCCAGGCCTGCGGCGCCAACGGCGGCGGCGCGTCTTCGGCGGCGGGATCGAGGCCCAGTTCATGGAAGCAGCGCAGCCACGAGCGGGCCACCAGTTCATGGCCGGACGGGCGCTGCGGGCGGCTGATGATGGCGTGCACCGAACGGACGTGTTCAGCCACCTGATTGGATGACACCATGTATTCGAACCTTGGGAACCGGTAGCGGCGGACGCGGGAAAAAGCGCTCAATGGTACCACCCGCCCCGGAACCCCCGCCAGCCAAGGCCGGGCGGCGGGCGTGCGCGGCCTGTGCCCGTTCCGGCGCGCCGGTGTCGCGAAAGACGGGCACTGTGCTCCGCAAGTCGATGCGTGCAGCGGTCCTGCGTCGAGCCGTATCGCGGCCAGAGGCCGCACCCACAGGGGACGCGCCCGCTCCGCTGCCAAAGGCAGGGCCGGGTTTCTGTGGGAGGGGTCTTCTGACTCCGACAGCAGCCTGTATCGAAGCCTGCTGACTGCAGCGGCCCTGTCGCGGCCAAGGCCGCTCCCACAGGGACGGTGCGCCCGATCCACGACCTGAGCATGGGCCGGGATTCTGTGGGAGGGGTCTTCTGACCCCGACAGCAACCTGGATCGAAGCCGCGGACTGCGACGGCCCTGTCGCGGCCAGGGCCGCTTACACGGTCTAGTCGTAGATCTCGGTCGACATCGCCCCCGGGTCGGCGCCCGACGCCAGCAGGTGGGCCACCGCCAGACGCTGTTTGCGGAACACCGCCCAGTACAGCGCGCTGAAGCCGGCGCGGTCCGGCAGATTGGGGTCGAAGCCGGCGGCCAGCAACTGGTCAAGCACGCGTACGTGGCCCAGCGAAGCGGCCAGCGACAGCGCGTGACGGCCCAGTTCGCGTTCGTAGAACAGCCAGTCCGGACGCGCGCGCACCAGTTCGGCCACCACCTCGTCACGGTCGAGCATCACTGCATCGATCAGCGGTACGTGGCCGTTGGCACTCTTTGCGTCGACGTCGGCACCGGCGCGCAGCAGCAGCGCGACCACCTTGTGATGGCCGGCCAGCGCGGCGGCACCGAGCGGCGTGAAACCCGAGGCGCCCTTGCGGTCGACATGGGCACCGGCGGTGATCAGCGCGCGCACGGTTTCGGTCTCGCCGGCGGCGGCGGCGCGCGCCAGCACGCTGTCGCCCCACACATCGCGCACATTGGCGGCGGCACCGGACTTGAGCAGACGATTGACGGCCGCCCAGTCGCCGCGACGGGCCGCCGACAGCATCGCGTAGTCGGCACTGCGGTAATCGCGCGGGCCGGCGTCGTCGCCAGTGCGGCGCATGTCGGCGTACTCGATCGCGGTAGTGGGCACCGCTGCGCGCGGGCGCGCAGGTTCGGCGATCACGCCCTGCCACTCCGGAGGCAACTCCTGTGCGCCGGCGACGCCGGCGCATGCCAGCAGCGCGCAGACTGCCATCTTCAAGGTATTCATCATGATTCTCCCGCCAGATCCCGGCCTGCTTCGTGCGCACGCAGCGCAGCCAGCCGCGCCACGGCCTGCGCGCGGTTGGTCACGTCGAGCTTGCGCAGGATCTTCTGGATATGGTTTTTCACGGTGAGCGGACTGATGTCGAGGATCTGCCCGATCTCATGATTGGTCTTGCCTTCGCGCACCCAGTCGAGCACCTGCAGTTCGCGTGCGCTCAGCGTGAGCGGCGAGTTGTAGCGGCCGTTCGCGCGCTCGGCGCCCTCGCGCCGCTCGAATTCGGTGATGCGCAGCAGCGCCAGGTGCAGATTGGGCATCAGCAGTTCGATGCGGCGGGCGTCCTGATCGGTCGGCGCATCGGGCATGCCGAGCAGCGCGAAGAAGGTCGACTGTTCGCCGCGCGCCTCGCGACAACCATGCGCCAGCGCGTGCTGCAACCCGAGCGTGCGCAGTGCGGCGGCACCGCTGCGGCCGCGCACGCCACCGCCGTAAGCCAGCGGCTCGCGCGCGCCAGCGCGCCAGTCGTCGAGCAGGCGCGCCATCAGCCCGGACGCCGGATCGATCAAACGTGACTCGTACTCCGGTGACAGCACCGAGCGCGAGAACACCGAGGCGCGATAGTCACCGCGCTCGATGTCGCCGCAGGCGCAGAGCAGCGTTTCGTGGGGCAGGAAGGTCTGCAGCGAACCCTGCGCCCAGAGAAAGAACTGGAAGCGCTTGACGACCCGGATCGAGGTTTCGATCGTAAACAGCAATAGCTGTACGTCGATCTGATCCTGCGCGAGCGGATCTGTCATGTAGAAACCGGGATGGAAGCAGCCTTGTGGCCGTCGTTCGAATGAAGCCTGTCCGGTGCCGCAACAGACGCGTCGGCTGCTGCAACACTTTGCAACAACCGGCGCGGATTCTTGCAGTCGAATGTTTCAGCGGGGTGACGACGGCACCGGCGTGTGCGGCAGCGGCATCTGCACCGCCTGTTCGTGGCGCCAGCGCCGGGCCATCAGCGCGGCAAGAATTTCGCTCCAGCGGCTGAATACGAAGAAGTGTCCCTCGCCCGCCAGCAGCCGCACGCTGGCCTGCGGAAACAGGAAGGCGAGCCGGCTGGCGCAGTCGGCCGGCACGATATGGTCGTCGCAGCCCTGCACGATCTCGACCGTACCGGGGTAGTCCTGCAATGCGAGCTGCCAGTCGGATGCGGCGATCGCCAGATCGCGGACGATGGCCGCCGCGCCCTGACGGGCGGCGCTCGGCAGGTCATCGAAGAACATGTCGTGGATGTCCGCGCGCGCCAGTTCGGCGCGGTCTGCTTCGCTGACCAGCCGGCACATGGCCGACAGGTAGGTCCTGGGCCACAGCGCGGCAACGACGGCCAGCGGCTCGATCAGCAGTCTGGCGAGGCGGGGTGCGCGCACCGCGAGGCGGACCATCACCGCTTCGAAAGGATGCAGTTTCAATGCATCCGCCGACGCGCCGTAGCCGGGCGCCACGCCGCTGACCAGCACCAGTCGCGACACCCGTTCGCCGAACTCCGCCACCAGCGCGCACGCGAAGGGCGCACCGCCGGACACGCCGCCGACCGCGAAATCGCCCAGCTTCAGATGATCGACCAGCGCGCCGACGTCCTGCCGCCATTGCGCCAGGCCCCAGCCGGGCGCGCTGTCGGACAGGCCGTAGCCAGCACGGTCGGGCACGATGAGGCGCGCGTGCCGCTCGCTGGTGAGCGCATCGAAGGGCGGCACCTGCCGGCGCGAACCGGGAACGCCGTGGCACAGGATGACCGGATAGCCGAACGGATCACCGTATTCGGCCCAGGCCAGTCGCCGCCGATCCGGCAGAAGCATGCTGCGCTCGTCCACGCAAGCACCATGACATGAAGATTGACACCGGCAGTCTGCGCGCGGCGTATTTCAGCTTCGGGACAATGCAGCGCAAAAAAAGAACCCGCCTTGCGGCGGGCCCAGGACAACGATACGAATGAGATGGATCAATTCTGGTCGAGGCTGCCCATCGCTCGCGGATAGGTCACGACGCCCCAGGGCAGCTTCTTGTCCTCGATCTTGCCGGTGACTTCGAGCTTCTGTGCATCAATGATCACCACCGCGTCCGAACGGCCGCAGGCCACGAGGATCTGCTTCTCGTCCGGCGTGAAGGTGAAGTGCCAGCAGCGCTCGGCGTTCAGCGGAATGTCCTTGATCTTGGTGAAGGTCTTCGCGTCGAACACTTCGAGCGCCTTGGCGCGGGCGGTGGCGACGAACAGGCGCTCGCCCTTGGCGTCGAAAGCCACGCCGTACGGCGTCTGGCCGGTGGCGACCGTCTTGACCGGGTTCAGCTTGTCGTCGAGCACGAGGAAGTTGTTGCCGAATTCCAGCGTCGCGATGAAGGTCTTGCCATCCGGCGACAGCTTGATGCCGCGCGGGCGGGCACCGTGCTTCTCGACCTCGACCTTCTTCAGCATCTTGCCGGTCTTGATATCGTGCAACGTGAGCGTGTTGTCGGCCTCGTTGGTCACCACCAGACGCTTGCCATCGGCGGTGAATTCGATGCCTTCGGTTTCCGGGCCGCCGACGATGTTGCGGATCACCTTGCCCTTCTTCAGGTCGATCACCGCGACCTTGGCCGGTTCCCTGTCATCGTCGTCATCGTCGTCGTGACCATGGGCGCCTTCCTTGCCGCCCTCCTTCTTGTCGTCATCCTTCTTTTCCGCGCCCGGCTTGGGCGGCGGGCCCAGCTTCGAGGTGGGTTCGAAGGATACGAAGGCCATATTGCCGCGCACCCGCACGAATTCCGGGTTCTTGCCGATCTTGACCCGCTTGGTCACCTTGCCGCTGGCGGTGTCGATCAGTGCGATGTCGCCGGTTTCGCGCACGGCGACGACCAGCGTCTTGCCGTCATCGGTGACGCCCAGGCCGCGCGGCACCTTGCCGCCCACCTCGTATTCGCCGGTGACTTCCATTTTCGCCAGATCGATGATGGAAATGCCGCCGTCCTGATTGCTCACGTAGGCGGTGCCGGCCGCCTGCACCAGGCCCGCGCCGGCCATCATCGAGAACAGTGCGGCCGAAATCAGGCCGCGCATCGCGGATTTGAACTGCATGGGGAATCCTCCGTCGTTTTCTTGTCGTGTGCCGAACCGGCAGCGTCTCAGTATAGAGAGCGGAACGCGTCATCCGGTTCAGGATTTCCGCGAATCGGTTACTGAATGGCCACGGCCGCGGCACGGGAAATCCTCCCTCACAAGGTGTAGCAGCCGCCCGATCGGGACAAGGGAAAACATCCCGGGCACCGGCAACGGTACAATGCCGGGTTTTACGCAATTCGGCCGGTACCTACCATGGAAGCAGAACGCCTCAACGCCATCGCCAATCACCTGACCGACCTGCAATCGCGGGCCGGCGAACTGCGGAGGTATCTTTGACTACGATGCCAAGGCATCGCGGCTCGAAGAAGTAGAACGCGCACTCGAAGACCCGACGGTCTGGAACGACACCGCACGCGCGCAGGAACTGGGCAAGGAAAAGCACGGACTGGAAGCGGTCGTGCGCACGCTGGAATCGATCGACGCCCGGCTGGCCGACACGAGTGATCTGTTCGAACTCGCCCGCGAAGAAGCGGACGAGGATACCGTGGTCGCCATCGAGGCGGACAAGGAAAAGATCGAAGCCGATGTCGCCGGGCTCGAATTCCGCCGCATGTTCAACAACCCGCAGGACCCGAGCAACTGCTTCCTCGAAATCCAGGCCGGTGCCGGCGGCACCGAAGCGCAGGACTGGGCGTCGATGCTGCTGCGCATGTACGTGAAGTACTGCGAGCGCAAGGGTTTCGGCGTCGAGGTACTGGAAGAGTCCGAAGGCGAAGTCGCCGGCATCAAGAGCGCCACGCTGAAGATCAGCGCCGAATACGCCTACGGCACGCTGCGCACCGAAACCGGCATCCACCGGCTGGTGCGCAAGAGCCCCTTCGATTCCGGCGCGCGTCGCCACACCAGCTTTTCCAGCGTGTTCGTGTACCCGGAAGTCGATGATTCGATCGAGGTCGACATCAACCCGGCCGATCTGCGCGTCGACACCTTCCGCGCCTCCGGCGCCGGCGGTCAGCACATCAACAAGACCGACTCTGCCATCCGCATCACGCACGTGCCGACCGGCATCGTCGTGCAGTGCCAGAACGACCGTTCGCAGCACAAGAACCGCGCCGAGGCGATGGCCATGCTGAAGTCGCGTCTGTACGAAGCCGAACTGCGCAAGCGCCAGGCGGCACAGCAGGCGCTCGAAGACACGAAGAGCGACATCGGCTGGGGTCATCAGATCCGTTCCTACGTGCTGGACCAGAGCCGCATCAAGGACCTGCGCACCAATCACGAAGTCGGCAACACGCAGTCGGTGCTCGACGGCGACCTCGACGGCTTCATCCAGGCCAGCCTGAAACAGGGCGTCTGACGGTGCGTTTCCTGCTGCGCGCCGTGATGTTCGGCGTCGCGCTGAGCGTCGCCACCCTGTTGCTCGCACTGTGGGCGGCGCTCGACAGCGCACCGTCGATCACCGACGCGCAGGCGGTCATTTCCGCCCGTTCGGCCGAGCGCGCCGCCAAGCGGCTGGGCGAACTGGACCCGCGCCGGCTGCGCGACGGCGAGCGCCGCAGCATCGAGCTGGCGACCGACGAAGTGCAGGCCCTGCTGCAGATCGCGGCGAAGCGGCTGCCGGGCACGCGGGCGCAGGCGGTCAGCGTCGACGGCCAGATGAATCTGCGTACCGCCACCGCCTTGCCCGGCGCGCTCTGGCTCAATATCGACGCCCCCGTCGTCATCGCCGACGGCGAGCCGCGACTGGACGGACTGCAGATCGGCAGCCTGTCGCTGCCGGCCCCGATCGCGCGCAAGGCCTTCGCCGCCGCCCTGCCCTGGCTGCTGCGCCAGTTTGGCTATGGCGGCGATCCGGCACTGCTGTCCGAGGTCGTGCAAGGTGCACGCATCTCGCGTGACGGGCTGCGCATCGACTACGCGCTGAGCAGGCAGGTGGCCGCCGAGGGCATGCGCGCGCTGCTGCCGGCCGGCGAAGCGGAACGGCTGGCCGCCTATCACGCCGAATTGCGCACGGCCGTACTCGCGCTGCGCGAAGGCGGCGCAGCACACGAAGCCGACAGCCTGCCGCAGGTGCTGCAGCGACTGTTCGCACTGGCGCAGACGCGCGGCGGCGACACCGTCGCCGAACAACGCTCGGCCCTGCTCGCACTCGCGCTGCACGTGAATGGCCGCTCGCCGGCCATGCTGATACCGGCCGCCGCCGACTGGCCGCCGGTTCCGCGTCAGGTGCTGACGCTGCACGGCCGCGAGGATCTGGCGCAGCACTTCGTCGGCTCGGCGCTGATCGCCGCCCACGCCGGCGCGCAGTGGGCGAACGCCATCGGCCTGTCGAAGGAAGTGCGCGACGCGCGCGGCGGCAGCGGCTTCTCCTTCACCGACCTGCTGGCCGACCGCGCCGGCACCCGTCTCGGCGAACGCATCGCCGCCGGCGATGACGCTGTCGTCCGCGTGCTCGCTGGCGATCCGGCGACCGAAGACCTGCTGCCGTCGATCGCCGGCCTCGCCGAATTCATGCCGGAAGCGGTGTTCCAGCGCCGCTTCGGCGGCGTCGGCGCGCCCGCCTACAACGCGGTGCTGGCCGACATCGACGCGCGCATCGCCGCACTGGAGCTGTACAAGTGAGCATCGACAACGCTGCCGGCTTCACCGACTTCCTCGCCGCCGGCGTCGATGCCGACGAAGTGCCCGAACTCGACCGCCTGCTGCGCGCGCGTCCGATGCTGGCCGCCTTTACCACGCTGTTCCACGGCTCCGAAGCCGAAGTGCTGATGCGCGTGATGGTGCTGGGCGAGATCGGCCGCACCGCCGACATGCCGCGCTGGTCGCCGGACGCGCTGCGCGCGCGCTTCGCCTTCATCGACCCGGTCAAGCTGGAAACCGTGCTGCGCCGGCTGCGCGACCACGCGCTGCTGCTGATCGCCGATGGCCAGTACCTGCTGTCCGACGTCGGCCGCAATGCCTGCGCCGCACTCACCATGCTGCTCGAACTGTCGGGCGACGAGGACGTCGAGCTGGGCTTCCTGACCGCCCAGCTCGCGGGTCTGCAGGCGGTCGATGGCGATACCGGCGAAGCGCTGCAGCAGTTGCTGGGCAAGCTGAACGACCTCACGCTGCACTTCGAGGACGCCATCGCCTCCGGCTCCGAATTCCGCATTCTGTCGGCGCGCCGCCGGCTCGCCGCCAACGCGCGCTGGCTGGACCGCGGCACGCTGCTGCTGCGCGAACTGCTGGCCGACGAGGACATCCCGTTCGAGCGCGCCAGTCTGGCGCAACGCATCGGTCTGGCGCAGTCGCGGCTGGCGCGGGTCGATGCCTCCTTCCAGCGCGCGCTGAACAAGATCGAGTCGCAGCGGGTGACGCTGGGCGGCTCCGGCATCTCGTCGTCCGATGTGGCGAGCTGGCTGCGCGGGCTGGACGCCGCGGCGCTGGCCGGCCTGTGCGCCGACGCGCTGACGCCCTGCCCCGACCTCACGCTGCTGGCCGGCGGCCACGAACTGCTGGACCGCGCCGAGCCGGCCGCCGCCAACGAACCGGTGCCGGAAGCCGGCGCGTCGGCGCTGCCGGCGCCGGACGAAGCACCGGTCGCACCGGCGCCGCAGATGGAAGACCTGCGCCTGCTCGAACTGTTCGGCCAGCGCATCGAACGGCTGGGCGCGCCGTCGCGGCTTGCCGACGTGGTACCCGGCGGCAGCTTCGCCCAGGCCTCCTATCGCATGTCGCTGCTGGCGCTGCTGCGCGACAGCGACGCCGACGGCATGCGCGAAGCCGGCGAGGGCCCGATCGCCGACTTCCTGCGCATGCCGGTGGACGTGCGCTTCAGCGAAGACATCCAGCCGGTCGACGACGAGAATGTCGCTGCCATTACGGTCGGCGAAGTCGCGCCGCGGATGACGAACCAACCCTGACCCGACGCGAGTGACGATGGAAACAGAACTGCGCACCCTCACCGCGCGCCTGCTGGCGCACCGCTCGATCCCGCGTTCCGACGTGCTGGCGCGGCGCGCGCTGGTCGACGACAGCTTCCGCCACGCGCTGGACAACCGGCTGGCCACGGTCGGCCTGCAATTGCTCGACAACCCCTATGCCGCGCACATCGCGGTCGGTTTGTCCGAGGACATGCGCGAACCGGTGTTCGGCCAGGGCCGCGAGTACGCGGCGTCCAACGTCGGTCTGACGCGCGATGAACTGGCCTGGCTGATGGTGATCTGGGCGCTCATCGTGCTGCCCAAGCGCGAGCGCCAGGTGAACCGCCGCAGCCTGCACGACGACGGCCAGGACGACATGTTCGGCGCCGAAACGCCGGTCGAGCACGGCGAGGCGGTATCGGGCGCGCTGTCCGAAGCGTCGCTGGCGGCCGACTTCGGCAACCGTCTCGGCGGTAAGACCAAGCTCAATTTCGCGCTCGGCAAGCTGGCCCGCCTCGGCTTCATCGAGCGGCGCGGCGGCCAGGTGCTCGAAGGCCCGCTGCTCGACGTGCTGCTCGACTACCGCATCCTGGCCGACCGCGTCATCCACGGCACGCTGGCCGACGTACTGGCCGAGACGGGTCACCGCCTGCCCGCGGCCAACGCCTTCGAACTGGCGCAGGACGCGCAGGACACCGAGGACGGCGAAGAATGATGACGCCGACCACGTTCCGACGACACCTTCACTCGCGCTGACGATCCACGACCATGTTCCACATCAAGCAACTCGAACTGGTGCACTGGGATTTCTGGCGCCGCTTCACGCTGCCGCTCGACGCCCAGATCATCACCATCGTCGGCCCCAATGGCTCCGGCAAGACCACGCTGCTCGATGCGCTGCGCACGCTGTTCGCGCTGCGCTGTTCCGGCAAGCGCGACTTCCGCCGCTACGTCCGCCGTGCCGACCGCGACTTCGCCTGGATACGCGCGGTGGTGGCCAACGTGCCGGGCGGCACCGGCAAGCGGCCCTTCTTCCCCTGCATCCACGACGAAGTGACGCTGGCCTGCCGCATCAAGCGCGCCGGCGGCGACTGGACGCGCGACTACGCCATCGTCGACGGCAATGTGGCGATCGAACAGCTGGAAGCCGGCAGCGACTGGGCCGGCCTGCGCGACTACCAGAACCGCCTCGCCTGGGGCGGCCTGACGCCGGCCATCGCCAAGGTGCTGTCGCTCGAACAGGGCGATACCGACAAGCTGTGCGAATACTCGCCGCGTGCCCTGCTCGACCTCGTGTTCGACGTGTTCGGCGACAAGGAGGTGCTGGACAACTACCAGGCCGCGCGCGAGGAACAGAAGAGCGCCGAGCGCGAACTGGAAAGCATCGGCCTCGATCTCGACCGCCTGCGCACCCAGGCCGAAGCCAAGCGCATGGAAGCCGACAACTACCTCGAATGGAAACAGCATTCGGACGAAGCGCACGCGCTGGAGGCCGAAATCGTGCCGCGGCTGGAAGTGGCCGAACTGAGTCGCGACATCGAGGGCGAGCGCAGCGGTCTGACGCGGCTGCGTGAAGACCTGCGCAGGCTGCGCGTCGAGCACGACGCCGTGTCGGCGCGGCTGGAATCGGTGAAGGGCGAGCGCGACGCCGCGAAGTCGGCGCTGGATGCCGCACGCGCAGCCGAGAAGGCCACCGAGACCGAACAGCTGGCGGCGCATGACGCGCTGCGCGACATCGAGCGCCTGCTCGACGAGGAGCGCAAGCTGCGCGAACGCGTCGCCAGCGAGCATGGCGCCGACGCGCTGGCGCTGGAAGCCGAGCACGCCGAGGCGGAATCGACCGCCGCCCGGCTGGCCGCCGACGAGCGCGCACTGGTGCTGCGCTTCGAAGAAAAGACCGAAGCGCTGCGCGCCGCACGTGAACGCCGCGGCGCACCGAGCGACCGCGAAGTGAGTGAATTCCGCGCCGCGCTGGACGAAGCCGGCATCGCGCACAGCGCGCTGTCCGACGTGGTCGAGGTGACCGACACCGCCTGGCAGGCGGCGCTCGAAGCGGTGCTGCGGCCCTACCGCCACCTCATCCTGCTGGAGCGCGAGGACGACCGCCACACCGCCTGGGCACTGGGCGAACGCGCGCGCTTCCGCCACTTCATCGTCGGCGAACGCGAAACCGCGGCCGCGCCGCGTGCCGGTTCACTGGCCGAAGTGGTGCGCTTCGCCGCCCCGGTACCACGCTGGCTGTGCGACCTGCTGAACCGCATGCAGCGCGTCGACGACGCCGAAGCGGCGCGCAGCCTGCCGCGCGACGCTGAATGGATCACCCGCGACGGCTATCACAAGGAACGCCGCGGCGCCCGCCACCTCGGCCGGCCCGCCGAATTCCACTTCGGCGAGCTGGCGCGCCAGGCGCGTATCGCCCAGCTCGGCGCCGACATCGCCGCGCTCGACAACCAGCGGCGCGAACTGAGTCCGCAGCTCGACGCCGCGCGCGAACGGCTGAAGGCACTGCGCGCCCGTCTGCTCGGCCTGCAGTCGGCCACGCTGCTGGCCGAACGCAGCGCCGAATTCGCCGCCGCCGCGCAGGCCCAGCCTGCGGCACGCGAACGCAGCGCAGCCGCCGAAGCGGCACGCGATGCCGCCCGCCGCGAAGTCGAGCGGCTGAACGAGAACCTGCGTGGTATCGAGGTGGAGTCCGACCGCCGCCGCCGCGAGATCGACGACACCGGCCGCCGGCTGCGCGAACTGAGCCAGGAGTCGGCGCCGCGCCGCAGCGAACAGGCGCGCCGCCTGCTGCAGCTGCGCGCGCGTCGTCGCGGTATGCCGGCGCACTGGCTGGACCCGCAGGAACTGGCGCAGCTTGCCGAACGTTACGGCGACGCCCGCGCCGCGCGGCGCGAACTGGGCCGCCTGCGCGAACTGCTGGCGCGCGGCGACTGGATCACCGACCCGTCGGCGCTGACGCTGCGCGAACGCCTGCGCGACGATCTGACCAAGCGCGAACAGGACTACGCCGCCCGCCAGGGTTACTGCGCCACCGCGCGCCGCCTGACCGACGACGCGCGCTCGGCCTACATCGCCAAGCTGCGCGCCACGGTGCGCCAGTACGCGAAGAACCTGCGCGCCCTCGGCGACCTGGCCGGCGTCGGCGTCGACTGCCCGACGCCGCATCTGGACAACGACGACCTGTCGCTGGCCCAGGCCGGGCTGGACGTGAGCTTCGACTTCGACCGCAAGGGCGCGGTCGGCCTCAACGACGGCGAAGCGTCAGGCGGCCAGCAGGTGATGAAGTCGCTCATCCTGCTGATCGCGCTGCTGATGGACGACACCCGACCGGGCGGCTTCGTATTCATCGACGAACCCTTCGCCCACCTCGACGTCGCCAACATCGACCGCGTCGGCCGCTTCCTTGGCGCCACGCGCGCGCAGTACCTGATCACGACACCGGTCACCCACAACGCCAACGTATTCGCGCCGGCCCAGCTCACGCTGGTCACCAGCAAGAAGGCGCCGGGCGAAGGCTGGGCACCGCCGATCGGAGTGCTGAAGCGGGCGAAATAGCGCGTCGCCGAGCTTCACCGCCGCTGTCGGGGTCGGAAGACCCCTCCCACAAAACCCCGGCTCCGGCCTCGGCGTGGGAGTGCTTTCGTGGGAGCGACCTCTGGTCGCGATGCGGCCTCGGTCGACCGCAGGCTTCGATCAAGGCCGCATCGCGAGCAAGCTCGCTCCCACAGTCTTCGGCACGGGACTGCGCCATTGCCGCCGACAGGGCCTGAAACCGGCCCTGCGCATTTCCTACCGCCGCTGTCGGGGTCAGAAGACCCCTCCCACAGAAATCCGGCTCCGGCCACAGGTCGGGCACGATCTCTCCCAAGAACCCCGGCTACTGCCGCGGGTTGGGCGCGATCCCTGTGGGAGCGGCCTTGGCCGCGACGGCGCGGTCGCCTCGATCACTCCCCGCGGGCCTTGCGGTCTTGTTCGCGCAGCCAGTTCAGCTTCTCGGCAATCTTCGCTTCCATGCCGCGGTCGGTCGGCTGGTACCACTGCACGTCGCGCATGCCATCCGGCAGGTAGCGCTCGCCGGCCGCGTAGCCGCCCTCTTCGTCGTGCGCGTAGCGATACTCGGCGCCGAAGCCCATGTTCTTCATCAGCTTGGTCGGCGCGTTTCGCAGGTGCAGCGGCACCGGTCGCGAGCCGTCCTCGGCGACGAAACGGCGCGCCGCGTTGTAGGCCATGTACACGGCGTTCGACTTGGCCGCGCAGGCGAGGAAGATGACGGCCTGCGCCAGCGCCAGCTCGCCTTCGGGTGATCCGAGGCGCTCGTAGGTCTGACAGGCCTGCAGCGAAATTTCGAGTGCGCGCGGATCGGCCAGGCCGATATCCTCGACGGCCATGCGCACGATGCGCCGGCCCAGGTAGAGCGGATCGGCGCCGCCGTCGAGCATGCGCACGAACCAGTACAGCGCCGCGTCCGGATTGGAACCGCGTACCGACTTGTGCAGCGCCGATATCTGGTCGTAATAAGCGTCGCCGCCCTTGTCAAAGCGGCGCAGATTGCGCGACAGGGTGCTGTCGACGAAGGCCGCGGTGACCGGATCGACCTTGGCGGTGCGCGCGGCCGTGCCCAGCTGTTCGAGCAGGTTCAGCAGCTTGCGCGCGTCGCCGTCGGCGAAACCGATCAGCCGCGTACGCGCGTCCTCGTCGAAATTCAGGCCGCCGAGCGCGGCTTCGCGGGCGCGTTCGAACAGCGTCACCATTTCGTCCTCGGTCAGGCTTTGCAGCACGTAGACCGAGGCACGCGACAGCAGCGCCGAATTGACCTCGAAACTCGGGTTCTCGGTGGTGGCGCCGATGAAGGTGACGACACCCGATTCGACGTAGGGCAGGAAGGCGTCCTGCTGCGCCTTGTTGAAGCGGTGCACCTCGTCGACGAAGAGGATGGTGCGCCGCCCGGTGTTGGCGGCCACCGTCTCGGCACGCTGCATCGCCTCGCGGATGTCCTTGACGCCGGAGAACACGGCCGACAGCGCGGTGAACTCGGCGTCGAAGGCGTTGGCCATCAGCCGCGCCAGCGTGGTCTTGCCGACGCCCGGCGGGCCCCACAGGATCATCGAATGCGGGATGCCGGATTCGAAAGCGAGGCGCAACGGCTTGCCCGGCCCGAGCAGGTGCTGCTGGCCGATCACCTCGTCCGGCGTTTTCGGACGCAGCAGCTCGGCCAGCGGCGCGTTGGCCGAGGCACGAGCCTCGGTCGCGGACGCGGCACGCGCCGGAGGTGCCGGCTCGTCCGGCATGCCGAAAAGGTCAGTCACTGCGGATCACTCGCGGCCCGGCTTCACTTCTTCGGGTCGTCGCTGATGACGTCTGCACCGGCCGGCGGCGTGAAGCGGAACTGCGCCGGATCGATGGCCGGGTTGCGCTCGAAGGAGGTGAAGCGCAGCTTCGTGGTCTGACCGAAACTGTCGCGCAGCACCATGCCGCGCAGCAGGCCGTCCTTGAAACCGATGCGCACCGCTTCGAAACCGCCTTCGTTCGCCTTCGGCTTGGCGTCGACCCAGTCCAGACCGTCCTCGCTGCCGCCTTCGCTGAGATCGAAATTCTTCTCGAGCTCGTTGCGGCCGGCCAGCAGCGCGGCCGGCGTCGACGCCAGCGCGTCACCCAGCGTCTTCACCGTCACCTGGTTCAGGTCGCGGTCATGCACCCACAGCTTTTCGCCGTCACCGACCAGCAGCTGGTAGTAGGGCTTGTCATAGGTCCAGCGGAACTTGCCCGGGCGCGAGAAGGCCATCGTGCCGCTGGCGTTCTGCGGCTTGCGGCCCGACTTGGCGGTCACCTGCTGGTCGAAGGTGGCGCGGCCGGACTGCGTCGATTCGACGAAGGTGCGCAGTTGGTCGATCGCGCCGGCAAAGACGGACAGCGGCAGCGCCAGCGCGACGGCGGCGATGCCGCTGCGGATACGTGAAATCATGGTCATTCCTCGCGGGCGGGTGCGAGCACTTCGCGCCCGCCGGTTGCGTTCATCGGGGACACCAGACCCGAACGTTCCATCTGTTCGATCAGCCGCGCCGCGCGGTTGTAGCCGATGCGCAGATGACGCTGTACCAGCGAAATCGACGGCCGCCGGGTCTTCAGAACCACTTCGACCGCCTGGTCGTACAAAGGGTCCGACTCGCCGTCGGCACCGCCACCACCTGCGCCGTCGAGCGACAGTTCGCCGCCCTCGTCGTCACCGGTGCCACTGAGGATGCCTTCGACGTAGTCCGGCGCGCCGGTGGTCTTCAGGTGCTCGACCACCTTGTGCACTTCGCCGTCGGCGACGAAAGCGCCATGCACGCGCGTCGGCACGCCGGTGCCCGGTGCGAGGTAGAGCATGTCGCCCTGCCCCAGCAGCGCCTCGGCGCCCATCTGGTCGAGGATAGTGCGCGAATCGATCTTGCTCGACACCTGGAAGGCGATGCGCGTCGGTACGTTGGCCTTGATCAGGCCGGTAATCACATCGACCGACGGCCGCTGCGTCGCCAGGATCAGGTGGATGCCGGCCGCGCGCGCCTTCTGCGCCAGACGGGCGATCAGTTCCTCGATCTTCTTTCCGGCCACCATCATCAGGTCGGCCAGTTCGTCGATCACGACGACGATCATCGGCATCGTCGACAGCGGCTCGGGCGTCTCCGGCGTGATCGAGAACGGATTGGTCAGCGGCGTGCCTGCCTTCTCGGCGTCGGTGATCTTGCTGTTGTAGCCGGCGAGGTTGCGCACGCCCATCGCCGACATGAGCTTGTAGCGGCGGTCCATCTCGCCGACACACCAGTTCAGCGCGTTGGCGGCGTGCCGCATATCGGTCACCACCGGCGCCAGCAGATGCGGAATGCCTTCATAGACCGACAGTTCCAGCATCTTCGGGTCGACCATGATGAGCCGCACCTTGCTCGGATCGGCCTTGTACAGCAGCGACAGGATCATCGCGTTGATCGCCACCGACTTGCCGGAACCGGTGGTACCGGCGACCAGCACGTGCGGCATGCGCGCAAGGTCGGCCACCATGGGCTGGCCGCCGATGTCCTTGCCCAGCGCCATGGTCAGCGGGCTGGCCATGTCGTGATACACCGCCGAACCGAGGATTTCCGACAGGCGCACGATCTGTCGCCGGGTGTTCGGAATTTCCAGGCCCATGCAGCTCTTGCCCGGAATCGTCTCGACCACGCGGATGCTCATGACCGACAGCGCGCGCGCAAGGTCTTTCACCAGATTGACGATCTGGCTGCCCTTCACGCCGGTCGCCGGCTCGATCTCGTAGCGCGTGATGACGGGGCCGGGATACGCGGCCAGCACCTTCACCTCGACATTGAAGTCGGCCAGCTTGCGTTCGATCTGGCGCGAAATGAGTTCCAGCGACTCCGGACTGGGCGGATCGATGTCGGCCTTGGCTTCGTCGAGCAGCGCCAGCGGCGGCAGCGAACCCGGCAGGTCGGCGAACAGCGTCTGCTGCCGTTCCTTCTCGACCCGCTCCGACTTCTGCACTTCGACTTCGGGTACCTCGATGCGCACCGGTTCGCGCCGGCGCGTCGGCTTGCGGCGCTCCGCCTCGACCACCGCCTCGCGCTGTTCCGCCACCTGTTCGCCGATGCGGCGGTCGCGCCAGCGCGCCCATGCGCTCACGCTGGCGAACCACGCCAGTTCGAGCGCACGGCCGACCGTTTCGGCGGCACGCAGCCAGGTCACACCGGTCATCGCGCTGAGGCCGACACCCAAGGTCACCAGCAGCAGCAGCGTGCCGCCGGTGAAACCGAAAGCGCCGCTGATCAGGCGTCCGAGCTCGATACCCACCATGCCACCGGGTCCGACCGGCAACTCGGCGCCCATGCTGTGGAAGCGGATGGCTTCCAGTGCGCAGCTCGCCAGCAGCACCAGCAGGAAGCCGCCGAGCGCGACGAACAGCGGGCGGCGATCCTCGCGCCGGTCGGCGCTGCGCGACAGCCAGACGCAACCGCCGACCAGCATGATGACCCACCACCAGGCGGACAGACCGAACAGGAACAGCGCGAGATCGGACAGCCAGGCGCCGAAACGGCCGCCCGGGTTGTGCAGCTGTTCGACCACCGAGGCGTGCGACCAGCCCGGGTCGGCGCGATCGTAACCGCCGAGCACCATGACGAGGTAGAGCGCGATCGCGGCCAGCACGAGCCAGCGTGCTTCGTGCAGCACGGCGGCGATGCGTTCGGGAAGGGGAAGTTGCTGAGCGTCTTTCGCCACGAGGAAACGGTGCGGTGCCGGGAAAAACAAAGCGGGATTATATAAGCGGATGACGATGTCAGCCGGCGCGCAGGCGGACGGCCTGCAAAAGCACACGGGCCGCATCTGCGGCCCGTGTGCTCAATCGTGTGCAGCCACCGGGGCCGCGGGAATCAGACGGTTTCGAGCCGCTCGCGCAGCAGGATCTTGCCGTTGGTTTCCTCGATCAGGCCCTGCAGGTGCAGGTCCTTCATCACGCGCGACACCATTTCGCGCGACGCGCCGATCATTTTTGCGATGTCCTGCTTCGAAATCTTGCGGTTCACCACCTTCTCGCCATTCACGTCGTCCGCCATTTCGAGCAGCAGGCGGGCGACACGGCCATACACGTCCATCAGCGCCAGGCTTTCGATCTTGCGGTCGGCGGTGCGCAGACGGGCCACCAGATTGCGCATGATGAACATCGACACTTCGAAGTTCTCCTGCAGCACGCGCTTGAAATCGCTCTTGGCGATCACGATGAGGTCGCTCGGCACCACGGTGACTACGGTGGCGGAGCGCGGGTTGTCGTCGAGCACACCCATTTCGCCGAACAGTTCGCCCGGGCCCAGCATCGACAGGATGACCTCGCGGCCCTCTTCGTCGCTGACCAGCACCTTGAGACTGCCGGAAAGCACCAGATATACGAAATCCGTCTTGTCACCGGCACGCACGACAATGGAGCCGCGCGGCACACGCCGCATGTTCGCGACCTTGGCAACCGGTTCGAGGCTGCTGTCGGGCAGACCGCTGAACATCGAAAACGTCCGCAGAGCGGTAATTGAAACGGGGTGAGCCGTTACCATCAAAAGACCTCCTGATACGGGCATGCCGGACGGGGGACAGGCTGCGCCGCTTTGAATGGATCGTCGCGCCTGTGGTCATTACCGAAGTCGCACCGCTGCGACCGTTCGGCCATTCTGAGCCACAAACACTGAAGCGGCCCTGATTATAGGTAGTTTTTCACGCAGGAAACAAACTGCCCCAATATCTGTCATGTGTATCGGACCTGGGTCACAGGAACTTGAGGCCGCGAGGCAGTCGCCAGACGGGTCGCTATAATCCCCCGCCACCTCCCACACCCAACAGAACGAACGGATTTCCGCCATGGCTGCTCGTCACTCCCGTCTCCTCATCCTCGGCTCGGGGCCGGCCGGCTACACCGCCGCCGTCTACGCCGCCCGCGCCAACCTCAAGCCGGTGCTGATCACCGGCCTGGCCCAGGGCGGTCAGCTGATGACCACGACCGACGTCGACAACTGGCCGGCCGACGCCGAAGGCGTCCAGGGCCCGGACCTGATGGCCCGCTTCCAGCGCCACGCCGAGCGCTTCGAGACGGAAATGGTGTTCGACCACATCCATACCGCCCATCTGAAGGAAAAGCCGATCCGCCTGGTCGGCGACAACGGTGAGTACACCTGCGACGCCCTCATCATCGCTACCGGTGCCAGCGCCAAATACCTCGGCCTGCCGTCGGAAGAAGCGTTCGCCGGCAAGGGCGTGTCGGCCTGCGCAACCTGCGACGGCTTCTTCTACCGCAACCAGGACGTGGCGGTTATCGGCGGCGGCAATACCGCGGTCGAGGAAGCACTGTATCTGGCGAACATTGCACGCCATGTGACGGTGGTGCACCGCCGCGACAAGTTCAAGTCGGAAAAGATCCTGCAGGACAAGCTGTTCGAGAAGGAGAAGCAGGGCAAGGTGACGATACGCTGGCACAGCACGCTGGACGAAGTGCTGGGCGACAAGACCGGCGTCACCGGCATGCGCATCAAGTCGACGCTCGACGGCAAGACCGAGGACGTCGCGCTCGCCGGCGTGTTCATCGCCATCGGCCACCAGCCGAATACGCAGCTGTTCGAAGGCCAGCTCGACATGGAAGGCGGCTACATCGTCACCCAGGCCGGCCGCAACGGCAATTTCACCGCGACCAGCATTCCGGGCGTGTTCGCCGCCGGCGACGTGCAGGACCACATCTACCGCCAGGCGGTCACCAGCGCCGGCACCGGCTGCATGGCGGCACTCGACGCCGAGCGCTATCTGGACAGCCTCGGTCTGGCCTGATCCGCGCGTGAGCGCACAGCGCCATGTCGTCGAAAAAGCGGCGCCACCCGAAGGCGCCGGTACTGCCCAGCGAAGAGGACATCGCGCTGTTCCGGCAGGCGGTGGTCGGCGTACAGCCGATCACCACTGACCGCGTATTGCTCGAAACGCCACCGCCCCGCGCCTGGCCGCTGCAGCGCGAGGCCGACGACATGTCGGTGCTGGCCGAGTCGCTGCGCGGACCGCTGTCGATCGACCTGCGGCTGGAAGGCGGCGAAGAGCCGTCCTTCCTGCGCAGCGGACTGACGCGCCAGGTGCTGCGCGACCTGCGGCGCGGACGCTGGGTGTCGCAGGGGCAGATCGACCTGCACGGCGCCACGCGCGACGCGGCGCACGACCTGGTGGTCGAATTCCTGCACGACGCACACCGCCGCGGCATGCGCTGCGTGCGGGTGATCCACGGAAAGGGTCTGGGCTCGCCCGGCCGCGAGCCGGTGCTGAAAGGACTGGTGCTGGGCTGGTTGATGCACCGCCCGGAGGTGCTGGCCTTCTGTCAGGCCCGGCCGCACGAGGGTGGGGCCGGGGCGCTGATGGTGCTGCTGAAACCGGCCGCCCGCGACTGAGCGGCGGCCGGCCGGCGCGGAATCAGATCGCCGCTTCGCCCGATTCACCGGTGCGGATGCGCACCACCTGCTCGACCGGCATCACGAAAATCTTGCCGTCGCCGATCTTGCCGGTGCGCGCCGCCTTGATGATGGCCTCGACCGCCGGCTCGACCGTCTCGTCGGCCACGATGACCTCGATCTTGATCTTGGGCAGGAAATCGACGACGTACTCGGCGCCGCGATACAGCTCCGTATGGCCCTTCTGGCGGCCGAAACCCTTTACTTCAGTCACCGTCAGGCCGGTCACGCCGACTTCCGACAGGCCTTCGCGAACTTCGTCGAGCTTGAAGGGCTTGATGACTGCTTCGATCTTTTTCATGCGGGAGTCTCCTCGGTGAGGCCGCGAAGTATAAAGGCTTATGAGCCTGCCGTCGGCACCCCCTGAATCGGCGGGTCGCAGCTTCATTCGCAGATCCCGACCGCCGGGCGACCAATCGACCGGGGACATCTGCAGCACTCAGTGATAAAGGCAACACCGCGGCCGACAATGACGAATGCCTTTGCCAAGCCGACGGCATAATGCGCGCTGTCGCCCGCGTCAGAGTCCGCCATGTCCGCCCGCACCGCCCCGCACAGCACGCTGCGCACGAAGACCGTCATCCTGATTTCAGTCGCCATGATGCTGTCGGGGTCCGCCAACGGAGGGTCCGGCCCACGCGCCGTGTTCGAGCGCGCCTCGTCCAGCGTGTACGAGTTGTATCTGCAGGACGAGAACGGCGTTGCCGAGGCCGTCGCCAGTGCGCTGTCACTGGGCGGCGGTCGTTTCGTCACCCGCTGCGAAACCGGCTGGAACCCGCAACAGCACACCCTGCAACTGCGCAAGGACAGCACGGTCCTCATTGCACGGCTGGAGTCGCGCGACGCGCAGAACGCACTGTGTGCGCTGGTCGCCGACGGGGCCCGCAAGCTGCCGGCACCCAAGCTCGCCGGCCTGCCGTCGGCCGGGGACACCGTCTATGCCGTCAGTAACGGCCTCGGACTTGGCACCGGCATTTCCGAGGGCGTCGTGTCGGCGATACGCGGCGCCAACAACGAACGGCGCATCCAGTTCACGGCAGCCATCTCACCGGGCTCTGAAGGTGGCGGCCTGTTCGACGCCAGCGGCGCGCTGATCGGCATGATCGAAACGTCCAGGCGCGAAGGCCAGAACATCAATTTCGCCATCGAGGCCCGCCAGCTTGCCGGCGTTGCCCAGCGCGCCGCCGTCATCGACGCGGCCGCCCAGGAACAGGCGCGCCTTGCCGCCGAGGCCGAGCGCCTCGTCGCGGAGCAGAAATGGAGCGAACTGCTGCAGCATGCCGATCGCTGGGCCAAGCGTCACCGCACGAGCGTGGACGCGCAGATCGCGCGGGCACAGGCCAACGAGGGCATGAACAGGGTGCCGGCGGCCGAGGCCGCCTATCGCGCCGCACTCGCGCTGGACGGCAGCCATCGCCAGGCGGCCTTCGGCCTGTGCCGCACCCTGATCGGGCAGCAGAAGACCGACGACGCGCTGACCGCTGCCCGTCAGCTGACCGCCGATTTCGGCGACGAGCTCGACGCATGGCTGATGCTGGCTTACGCGCAAAGGATGGCGAAACGCCTCGATGAAGCGGAAGCGTCCTACCGTCACGCTCAGCAGTTGTATCCGTGGTCGAGCGGCCCGCTTGAGGGCCTCGCCCACATTGCAGCGCTTCGCGGCGACACCGCTGCGTCGCTCGACTATCGCAGGCGAGCGCACCACCTCGCGCGGAACGACACGGGCGCAGTGATGCGACTCGCCGACGCATACCTGGCGGCCCGGAAGCCGGAACGGGCACTGGAGCTCATCCTCGGGCAAGGCCCGTCGGCGGAAACCGATGGCGACCTGCTGTATTTCCGCGGCCGCGCGCTGGCGGCGCTCGGGCGTCCGCAGGAATCGTCGCGGGTGCTCAGGCTCAGCCTTGAGCACAAGCCCCTTTCACCCGCCTGGGTGTGGTCCGCCATCGGCGAGAACGCGTATGCCCAGCAGCGATGGACGGAGGCGATCGCCTCTTTCCGCAAGGCGATCGCGCTGTCGCCGGAAGAACCCCTGTGGCGCTGGCGGCTCGGTCTCGCACTGAAGGACTCCGCACATTTCGACGAAGCGATGGAAATCTTCAAGCGCTGGGCCAAGGACTTCCCCAAGGATCCGGACGGCTGGCGACAGATCGGATTCCTCCACGCCAGCGCGAACCGGAATGCCGACGCGGTGAAGTCACTGGAGCACGCCATCTCGATCGACCCGTCGCAGACCCAGGTCTGGCATGTGCTGGTCGAGGTCTACTACAAGCTCGATCGCTACGACGACGCCCGGCGGGCATACGGCCGGCTGCGCGAACTCGATCGCGAGCGCGCCGATCTCGCCTACCTCTGCTGCATCGTACCGCTGGAGATCACGCGATGATGCGCCGCGCCCTCTGCCTGCTGCTCGCCGCCCACGGCCTGCCCGCCTCGGCCGACACGCCACCGGCGGCATCGGTAAAAGCCGCGCTGTCCGGGGTGGTGACCGTCCGTGCCATCGACATCGAGGACCGTATCGCCGGCGAAGGCAGCGGTGTGGTGATCGCAGGCGCGACCGTCATCACCAATTGCCATGTCATCCGCTACGCGAAATCGATCTCCGTCAATGACGGCAAGAAGACACACAGCGCCCGCTGGACCCTCGGCGATATCGAGCGCGATCTGTGCCGGCTCGAGGTCGACACGCTCGACGCGCCTGCGGTCACGCAGCGGGCGGGTGCCACGCTCGCTATCGGCGATCGGGTGCATGCGATCGGCAACCCGCTCGGCCTGGGTGTCTCGGTCAGCAGTGGCCTGGTATCCAATCTGCTGACGGGCGACAGCGCCCCGATCATCGTCGTGTCGGCGTCGCTGTCGCCGGGCTCAAGCGGCGGCGGCCTGTTCGACGACCAGGGCCGGCTGGTCGGCATCACCACCGGCACCATGGTGGCGGGACAGAACACGAATATCGCGCTGCCATCCGAGTGGATCACCGATCTTGCCCGGACCGGCACGCCGCCGCCGCCGCCCTTCGTCGTGCCCGAAGCGGAGCCGCGCTGGGCGGAAGAGGCAGAGCGGCTGCGCGATTCACGCGACATGGCGGCACTGGCCGAATGGGCGAGCCGCTGGATCGACGCCCTGCCCGATGCGTCCGAGGCCTGGCGACTGCGCGGACTGGCGAGGATGAACCTCGGCCGCTACGACGAAGCCGAGCGCGACCAGCTGCGCGCACTCGAACTGCACGAGCGCAACGCCGCCGCCTGGGTCGAACTGGGCGATGTCCGGTTCGCCGGCAAACGCCCGGCGGAGGCATCCGCCGCCCTCGCCCGTGCGCGCGAGATCCTGCCCTTCTCCGGCTACCCTCATCGGGTCGAAGGCCGATGGCGGATGCAGCAGGGCGACGCGCAAGCTGCCAACGCGCTCGCCCAGCAGGCGGTCAAGCGCAACCCGAATGACGACGATGCCTGGGCGCTGCTGGCCGAGTCGCACGATGCGCTCGGCCAGCCTGCAGAAGCCGCCCGCGCCTGGCGCATCGCCCTGCGGCACCGGCCCGGAGAGGTGTCGTGGTCGGCCGCACTGGCGCGTTCGCTGAAGGCGGCCGGACAGACCGAACAGGCGCGCGCAGTGCTCTCGACCGCAAGTTCCGGCAGCGAAAACGTGGCGACGCTGATCGCGCTCGCGCACGAATCGCTGGCGCAGAGCCGCTATACCGAGGCCGAACAGGCGCTGCGCAAGGCGCTCGCCATCGCCCCTGCCTCCAACGATGCCGCCGCGCCGCTGGGCGCCCTCCTGATGGACAGCGGGCGGACCGAAGAGGGGCGGAAAATGATCGACGCGGTGCTGGCGCGCGACCCGGATCATCGCGAAGCGCAGTTGAGCCTCGCCCGGCATCTGGCCAACACCGGCGACCGCGCGGGCGCCGCAAAACTGCGTCAGCGGGTCGTTGCGCGTCACCCCGATGACGTCGCGGCGCTGCGCGAACTGAATCAGGTGCAGAGCCAGCTCGGCGACTGGCCGGGCGCACTTGCCAGCGCCCGCAATCTGGCCCGTCTGCCCGGCGCCACCGCGCCGGACCAGATCGCGTTGAGCGAGGCAGCGCTGCGTGCCGGGCTGGTGGACGAATCGCGCACTGCATTGACGCGCGCCGAGGCGGCCGCGCCTGACAGTCTTGAAGTGCTGCTCGCCCGCTGCGCGCAATACGGTCGCGAACAGGATCACGCGCGCTCCCTCGACTACGCGACCCGCGCGACCCAGCGCCATCCCACCGCGGGCCCGGCCTGGAGCAGCAAAGGCTATGTACTGATTCTGCTGGGCCGCCCGGCGGAGGCGGTGGAAGCACTCGAAGTCGCGGTGCGGCTTGACCCTCAGACCGTCAACGGCTGGATCAATCTGGGCCACGCACTGATGCTGAAGCGGGAAGTCGGCCGCGCGATCGAAGTGCTGGAGCGCGCCGAGCAACTGGCACCTGAGTCGCCCGACGGTCAGTTCTTCCTCGGTCAGGCTTACGGACAGAACAGGCAGTTCGCCAAGGGCATCGCGGTGCTGGACCGCCTGACGGCACGCTACCCCGGCTTCCTGAACGCCTGGCACGTGAAGGCTCTGGTACACGCCAACGCGCGCGACGCCGCCGGCCTGCGCAGCAGCTACCTCGGTTTGCGCCAGCAGAACGTCGCCGCAGCACAGTCACTGCGTAACGACATCCTGACGAAGATGCCGGATTTCGCGGCGGCGGTGAGCGATCCCTGAGACTCCACTCTGCGGGTCCGCGGACCGCGTCGCCCCGCCCGCGATCGCCTCAGTGCTCGTCCCGGTAACGATTGGTGATCGGATACCGCCAATCCTTCCCGAACCCCCGCTCCGTCACTCGCACGCCCGGCGGCGCCTGGCGGCGCTTGTACTCGTTCCGCTTCAACAGCCCGATCACCCGTTTCACGTCGTTCTCGGCGAAGCCGGCGGCGATGATTTCGCGCGGCGACTGGTCGCGCTCCATATAGGCCTGGATGATGGCGTCGAGAATTTCGTAGGCCGGCAGGCTGTCCTGGTCGGTCTGGTTCGGGCGCAGTTCGGCCGACGGCGCGCGGGTCAGGATGTTGTCCGGAATGTCATGGCGCCGGCTGTTGCGCCAGGCGCACAGGCGGTAGACGAAGGTTTTGTAGATATCCTTGATGACCGCGAAGCCGCCGGCGAGGTCGCCGTAGAGCGTCGAATAGCCGACCGCCATTTCGCTCTTGTTGCCGGTGGTGAGCACGATGGCGCCGGTCTTGTTCGACAGGGCCATCAGCATGATCATGCGGGCGCGGGCCTGCACGTTCTCTTCGGTGGTGTCGGCGGCAACGTCGCCGAACAGTGGTTGCAACATCTGCTCGAAGGTCTGCATCGCGGGGGCGATCGACACTTCGTCGTAGCGCACGCCGAGATTGCGTACCAGTTCGCGCGAGTCGTCCAGGCTCATCTGCGCGGTGTAGGGCGACGGCATCATCACTGCGCGCACGTGCTCGGCGCCGATGGCGTCGACGGCGATGCACAGCGTCAGCGCCGAATCGACGCCGCCCGACAGGCCGATCAGCGCCGACCGGAAGCCGTTCTTGCCGAGATAGTCGCGCACGCCCAGCACCAGCGCTTCGTAACAGTCCTGTTCGACCGTGGTGGTCGGCGGCAGCGGTTGGGCGACGATGTCGCCGGCGCTGAATTCAACGGTGGCGAAATGTTCGCGGCAGTGCGGTGCGCGCCAGGCCAGACGGCCGCGGCGGTCGAGCGCGAACGAGGCGCCGTCGAACACCAGTTCGTCCTGACCGCCGACCAGATTGCAGTAGACGACCGGCACGCCGGTGGCGAGCACGCGCTCCGCCACCACCTGTTCGCGGGTGACCGGCTTGTTCAGGTGATAGGGCGAGGCGTTGAGCACGGCCAGCAGTTGCGCGCCGGCGCCCGCGGCGGCCTCGGCCGCACCAGCCTCCCACACGTCGGCGCAGATGTTCACGCCCACCTGCACGCCCTTGACGTCGATCACCAGCGGCTGCGTGCCGGCGTCGAAGTAGCGTTCCTCGTCGAACACTTCGTAGTTCGGCAGGCGCATCTTGAAATAGGTGGCCTCGACGCGGCCACCGCGGATCAGGCTGGCGGCGTTGTACCGGCACTCGCCACTCGCGTGCGGGTGCCCCACCAATACGGCCAGATCACGCGGTGCCTCCGCAGCGATGCGGGCCAGCGCCTGCGCACAGGCGCGGTGGAAATCCGGGCGCAGCAGCAGGTCTTCCGGCGGGTAGCCGCACAGCGCAAGCTCCGGCGTCAGCAGCAGGTCGGCGCCCTGCTCGACCGCGCGGCGCGCGGCGTCGAGGATGAGCGAGGCGTTGTGGTCGAGATCGCCGACCACGCAGTTCAGTTGCGCAACGGCGATGCGAAGGGTGCTCATCGCCTCACTCCATGCGCAGGAAGTGTTCGCGGTAGAACTTCAGTTCGTCTATCGATTCGTAGATGTCGGCCAGCGCCTCGTGCCGCTGCGCCTTCTTGAACTGCGCGGCCAGTTGCGGCCGCCAGCGCTTGCACAGTTCCTTCAGCGTCGACACGTCGAGGTTGCGGTAGTGGAACCAGGCTTCGAGCGTCGGCATGTGGCGGGCGAGGAAACGGCGGTCCTGGCAGATCGAGTTGCCGCAGATCGGGCTGGTGCGCTCGGGTACGTACTGGCTCAGGAAGGCGATCATCTGCGCGGCCGCCTCGTTCTCGTCCAGCGTCGAAGCGCGTACGCGCTCGGTCAGGCCGGACTTGCCGTGGGTGGCGGTGTTCCAGCTGTCCATGCCGCCGAGCACTTCGTCGGACTGGTGCACCACCAGAACCGGGCCCTCGGCGATCACTTCGAGGTTCGCATCGGTGACCACGCAGGCCAGTTCGATCACGCGGTCGTTGTCCGGGTCCAGACCGGTCATTTCCATGTCCAGCCAGACGAGATGTGTGGGGTCCTGTGCCATAATCGAGAAAATTTCCAAGCGGGATTAATGCGTTCGTCCGAACGCGGATCGGCCCGATTTTGTCACACTCGCGTGACCTGGACTGAGTCTAAATTGACTCCGATCCTGACCGGAACCGCATCCACCCGAGGCAACCCACCATGCTCACCGAAATCTTCGTCGCCGCTCTCGTGCTGACCACCGGCGTGCGCCTGTGGCTGGCCACCCGTCACCGCGCCCACGTCGCCGCCCACCGCAGCGAAGTGCCGGTCGCCTTCCGCGAAGCGATCCCGCTCGAAGCCCACCAGAAGGCGGCCGACTACACGGTCGCGCGCGCCAGCCTCGGTCGCGCCGACGTCGTGATCGGCGCGCTGTGGCTGCTGGTGCTGACACTCGGCGGCGGCCTGCAGTGGATGTTCGATCTGGCCGGCAGCCTCGCCGGCGACGGCATGGTGCGCGACCTGGTGTTCATCGGCATCGTCGCCTTCGCTTCGTCGCTGATCGACCTGCCGGTGCTCATGTGGCGCACCTTCGTGATCGAACAGCGCTTCGGCTTCAACAAGATGACGCTGGGCATGTTCTTCGGCGACCAGATCAAGCACGGCCTGATCGGCGCCGCCATCGGCGCGCCGGCCGTCGCCGCGGTGCTGTGGATCATGGACAGCCTGGGCGCTGCCTGGTGGGTGTACGCCTGGGCCTTCTGGCTCACTTTCAGCCTCGCCATGATGGTGCTCTACCCGACCTTCATCGCACCGCTGTTCAACAAGTTCGAGCCGATGCCGGCAGGCGAGCTGCGCAGCCGCATCGAAGCGCTGCTCGAACGCTGCGGCTTCCGCTCCGACGGCCTGTTCGTGATGGACGGCTCGCGTCGCTCGGCGCACGGCAACGCCTACTTCACCGGCTTCGGCAAAGGCAAGCGCATCGTGTTCTTCGACACCCTGCTCAACCGCCTCGGCGGCGACGAGATCGAAGCGGTGCTGGCGCACGAGCTGGGCCACTACAAGCACCACCACATCTGGAAGCGCGTCGGCTGGATCGCCGCCGGCAGCCTCGCTTTCTTCGCCCTGCTCGGCTGGCTGGTCGACGCGCCGTGGTTCTTCGAACAGCTGGGCGTGTCGTCACAGGGCGATGCGATGGCGCTGACGCTGTTCGCGCTGGTGATCCCGGTATTCAGTTTCCCGCTGTCGCCCCTGCTGTCGCTGATGTCGCGCAAGCACGAGTTCGAGGCCGATGCCTACGCCGTGGCGCAGACCCGCGCCGACTGGCTGGTCACCGCGCTGGTCAAGCTGTACCGCGACAACGCGTCGACGCTGACGCCGGACCCGCTGTATTCGCAGTTCTACGATTCCCACCCGCCGGCCGCGCTGCGCGTGGCGCGGCTGCAATCCACCTGACGATGACCGCACAAGAACTCGCACAACAACACTGCACACCGCAGAAGGGCGCCCACCGCCGCATCGAGGGCGAAGCGCTCGCCGCGGCCCTGAAGGACCTGCGCGGCTGGATCGAAACCGACAAGCACATCGCCAAGGACTTCCAGTTCACCGACTACGAACAGACGGTCGCCTTCGTGAACCAGGTGGCCGCGCTGGCGGCGGCCGAAGACCATCACCCGGACATCATGTTCGGCGCCAACCGCGTACGCGTGGTGTTCACCACGCACAGCGTTCGCGGCGTGTCCCTCAACGACCTGATCTGCGCCGCCCGCATCGAGGCGATGCGCGACGCCGCCTGACGGTTTGAAAAAAAATCTGCAGCCGGCCGCCCGCATCGTGTCGGCCCACGGCCGGCACTACGTCGCGCGGCTGGAGGACGGCCGCGAGGTGCAGGCCTTCCCGCGCGGCAAGAAGTCGGACATCGCCTGCGGCGACCGCGTGCTGCTCGACATCCAGGGCGAAGATCAGGCGCGCATCGCCGAAGTGCTGCCGCGCACCAGCCTGCTCTACCGCAAGGACATGTGGAAGCAGAAGATGGTGGCCGCCAATGTCGATCTGGTCGCCATCGTCGTCGCCACCGAACCGTCGTTCAGTCCGGAACTGATTTCGCGCATCCTCGTGGCCTGCGAAGCGCAGCAGCTGCAGACGCTGATCGTGCTGAACAAGTGCGACCTGACCGCCTCGCTCGACGCCGCCCGCGCCGCACTCGCACCGTTCCGCGCGCTGGGTTACGAGGTGCTCGAAATGAGCGCGGTCGAGGGTGCGGACGCACTGCGCCCCTTCCTGCGCGATCACACCAGCGTGTTCACCGGCCAGTCCGGCATGGGCAAATCGACGCTGGTCAATGCACTGGTGCCCGAGGCGCGCGCCGCGACGCGTGAGGTGTCGCAGGCACTCGATTCGGGCAAGCACACCACCACCTACGCCAAGCTCTATGCGCTCGACGGCGGCGGCGCGCTGATCGACAGCCCCGGCCTGCAGGAATTCGGTCTCGCCCAGCTCGACGTGAACGACCTCGAACAGGCCTTCCCGGATTTCCGTCCGCATCTGGGCAAATGCCGCTTCCGCGACTGCGCGCACGACAGCGAACCAGGCTGCGGGCTGCGCGACCACGTAGCACCTGACCGCCTGGCGCTGTACCACCTGCTGCGCCACGAAATCACCACGGCATCCGCCCCGCAGTACTGAGCAGCGCCTGCGCGCATGTGCAAGGCCCCGTCGGGGTCAGAAGACCCCTCCCACAGAAACCTAGGCCCGGTCTCCAGTCGTGGATCGGGCGCCCCCCTGTGGGAGCGGTCTTCTGACCGCGACGCGGCAGATGCAGTCCGCTGGCTTCGATCAAGGTAGCAGTCGGGGTCAGAGGCCCCCTCCCACAGAGGCCAGGCCCAGGCTCCGGTCGCGGATCGGGCGCATACCCTGTAGGAGGGGTCTTCTGACCCCGACACGGCCGATGCAGTCCGCCGGCTTCGGTCAAGGCCGCTGTCGGGGTACCCCTCCTACAGAAACCCGGGCCGGGGCTCTGGCGGCGAAGCGGGCGCCCTCACTGCAGCATGAATGTCTCGTACTCCAGCCGCCCCAGCTTGCGGTCCAGCGCCCACAGGCCGAGCATCAGCGTCAGCAGCACCGACAGCGCATAGCCATAGCCGTAGAAGCTGGCGCCGAGCTGGAATGAAAGCGCGGTGAACGCGATGTTCGACAGGCAGAAGAAGCCGCACAGCGCGAGGATGATGCGGCGCTGGTCGAGGTAGAAGAACACGTTGAGCAGCGCCAGCAGACCGACCTGCAGGCTGGCCGCCAGGGTCTGGATATAGAGCAGCGGCAGGTTCAGTTCCGAAATCTCGAGCACCGCGAACACGGCCGGGCCGGCGACGATGGCACCCAGCATGGCCAGCGTCTGGATCTTGCCGATCTCGGCCAGCCCCTGGCGGATCGAATACACCATCTCGTCGCGCATGTCCTCGATGTATTCGAGCGAACCGCCGGTGCGGACCGCGTCGAAGAAGCGGTCGTAGTATTCGACGAAATCGGTTTCGATGCGCACCAGGAACACCGCCATGCCGGGAATGATGGACAGATAGGCCATGAATACCGGCAGGTCGTAGATGACCGACGCGCGCAGCGGGCCGATGATGGCGTCCGACGTTTCCGGCCAGCTCCAGAACATGAACTTGTCCACCCAGACGCCGAGGTTGTACAGCAGGCCGATCAGCATCAGCGACGGATAGCGCGTCTCGCGGCGGGCGAACTCGTAGGAAATCGTCATCCGCGAACGGTAGTGCCAGGCAGTGATCATCCACATGCCGACGAAGAGCACGAAGTGGCCGAGCACAAAACCGCCGAGCAGGCCTTCGAGCCCCCACGGCCGCGCCGCCAGTGCCGACAGCACGGTGACCGCGTAACCCAGCGCGTAGAGCAGCAGGATGGCGCGGTACATCTTGAGGCCGGACAGGAAGATGGTGGCCACCCAGATGCCGCACAACAGCACGAAGCCGGCCAGCATCAGCAGCCGGTAGGACACCGACAGGCCGGCGAACAGCGTGAACGCGAGCAGCAGGCCCACCACTCCGGCGACGGCCAGCACCCACAGCAGCAGGCCGTTGAAGTTGGACATGACCAGGTCGTCGCGCTTCTCGAACAGCCGATCCGATATGAAACGGGTGAAGGCGAGCTGGACCAGGCCGGTCAGGATGAGCGAGGTCGAGATCAGATAGGTGACCGACACCTGGAACTGGGTGATCAGGAATTCCGGCACCACCACCGCGCGCGACAGCAGACCCACCATCAGGATGCCGACGATGGACAGCACCCACGGTCCGGAGCCGATCACGCCGGCGTAGCTGTAGGCCTGCACCAGCCCGAGCAGACTGTCCTTCTTCAGCAGCTTGCGCAGTTCGAAACCGATGCCGGCCATCAGCGCGCTCCGTGTCCGAAGGGGCAGCCGCCGGTGCCGCGTGTGTCGCGCGCCAGCGCTTCGGCATAGACCGCGCGGTAGCGGTCGAACATCAGCGCGTCGCTGTAGTAGCGCTCGACGCGCGCGATGCCGGCCTGCTGTGCCGCCTGCCAGGCGGCGCCGTCGTTCAGCAGTTCGAGCGCGGCGTCGGCCAGCGCCTGCGGGTCGGCGATGCCGACCACGCGACCGGCCGCACCGAGCGCCTCGTCCTCCTCACCCAGGCCGTACATCAGCTGGCGGCAGGAGCCGACGTCGGTCGACACCGCTGGCACGCCGGCTGCATAGCCTTCGAGCAGCACCAGCGGCAGCGCCTCGGAAATCGACGACAGCACGACCAGACCGATCTTCGGCATCAGCTCGTCGATCTTCTGCATGCCAAGAAAGCGCACGTTGTCGGACAGACCCAGGCTGTCGACCAGGTTGCGGCATTCCTCGGCGTAGGCCGGATCCTCGTCGGCCGGACCGGCGATCCAGCCCTGCGCCTCGGGCATGCGATTGACCACGCGGCGCATCGCGCGCACGAAGGTCTTGATGTCCTTGATCGGCACCACGCGGCCGATCAGGCACAGCACCGGCGGCACGACGTCCGGCCGTTGCACGCGCAGCGGCGCCAGCCGCTGTATCGCCACCCCGTTCGGAATGTTGCGCGTGCGCGCGGCGTCCGCGCCGTCGGCCACCTGGCGCAGCCGGTTGGTTTCGTACAGCGCGATGATGGGGTCGGCGGCGGCGTAGGTGATGCGCCCCAGCCATTCGAAGAAGCGTATCCACAGCTGGCGGAAGTAGCTCAGTTCCGACGCGTCCTTCTGGAACACGTTGCGGTTGTCGCGTATCCACTCGTTCTGGTAGAGGTCGATCTTGCGTTCCTTGGTGTAGATGCCGTGCTCCGACAGCACCAGCAGACGCCCGGTCGACTGCGCCAGCATGGCGCCGAGAAAACCTGCGTAGCCGGTCGACACGCTGTGATAGACCTTGGCCGGCACCAGCGTGTGCGCGATGCGGGCGAGCTGCCACAGCGGCTGATGCATGATGCGCACCGTCCAGAAGTAATCGACGAAACTCGGGTCGCTGCAGTACTTGCGGTAGCGGTCGGTGACGATGTCCCACGACGCTTCGCTGCGCAGAAAGGCCTCCAGATCGATGCGCCCGCCGGGCCGGATGTCGCGGCAGGCTTCGGCGAACAGCGCGTCGACGTCGGCACCGCCATGGCGGAAGGACTCGTGGAGCGCCGCCATCCGCTCGAAAGCCTGCGCATCGCCGGGCATGCCAGACTTGCGGTCGTGCGCACTGGCGCCACCGCCGAGGTCGTCGTGCAGGTAGTGCGCTTCCAGATGCACCACGTTGTCCGGCAGCGCGTAGCGCATGTCGCCATAGTCACTGCGCCGGCTGCCGATGAACACCACGGCGAAGCGCAGCTCGGGATAGGCGCGGATGATCTGGTTCACCCAGCTCGACACCCCGCCCGCCACATAGGGGAAGGTGCCCTCAAGCAGCAGCGCCACATCGACGCCTTGCTCCGCCCGGCGGATCACCTCACTCACGGAATGGTCCTCCGTCGCTGCCGCAAGAAGGAAGGCTGTTGTCGAACCGATCGATCAGTGTTGCACTCATGCCTGCCCCCAGAATTTCAGCACCGGCTGCAGCCGCGACAGACCTTCCCAGTCCTGCATCGTCTGCAGCAGCGCGCGCACCTGCGCGAAGTCGCGGCGGGCGAACGCCAGTTCGGCCAGATAGGGCACGACGCGCGAGGCCGGCAGGCCCAGTTCGCGCGCGCGCCGGTAGGCCGCGTCGGCCTCCTCCAGCCGGCCCATCTGCTGCAGCAACCGACCGTGCTGCAGATGCAGCGCCGGGTCGTTGCCGTGCGTCTGCAGCGCGGTTTCGCTGTAGCGCAGCGCCTCGCCGACCGCGTAGTCGAGCAGGTCGCCCTGCACCAGCCCCTGATAGATGAGCTCCCAGTACAGCGCCGCCAGCTGATGCGCGACACGGCTGCGCTGCTCGGCGTCGCGGCTCGCGGCGTAGCGCTGGCGCGCTTCGTGGATGTCGGCGTTGAGGCGCTTCTCGCGGCTGTCGAGCAGGCCGTAGGCGAGCAGACGCAGGTCGTCCTCCGAATCGCCGAGCAGTTCGCGCAGCACCGGCGAACCGATGCGCGACGGCGCGTGCGACAGCGCCACCATCGCGCGCAGACGCTGCGGTACCGGCGCACGTTCGTTCTTCAGGAACTGGCGCACGCCGGCCTGACGGAAGCCGGCCGCCGATTTCTCGCTGCTTTCGTGGATGTCCAGATCGGGCAGCCGCACGGCCGAGAAGCGCTGCGGCGCCTTCAGCCGCGGCAGCAGGTGACGCATCAGCGCACCGGCCAGCACGCCGACGAAACCGAGCACCGGCACGAAGAAGATGCAGCTGAACAGCAGCGACAGCACGCTGGTGCGCGGCTTCGAGCGGGCCGGCGGAATCAGCGCGTACACCGCCAGCGCCAGCATCAGGCTGGCCGGCGCGTGTGCCGCCAGGTAGGCGGACAGCGCGAGGTCCGGCGCGTCGATGCTGCCCAGACCATAGAAGGCGGTCAGCTCGGCGAGCAGCGCGGCGAAGGCGAGCTGGCTACTGCCCATGCCGCACCTTCAGCACCGAGCTCAGCAAGGCGACCGGTTCGACCTGATCCAGCATGCTGATGCGGCTGCCGACGCCGCTGTCGTCCAGTCCGCCGCCACGGTGCTGGCGCAACCAGTTGTCGATGCGCGCCAGATAGCCTTCGACCGCGGCACTGCCGGCCAGCGGCATCAGCGTCAGCAGGCGCGGGCGATCGCCGCCGTCGACCCGCCACACCACGTCGAGCGAACGCTGGATGCGGGCGATCTGCAGCGCCAGTTCGCGCCCCTCCTCGCCGGCCGGAAACTCCAGCGTGACCAGCGCGCTGGCAACGCCGGATTCGACTCGTACGCGCCACATGCGCGCCAGCTCGAAAGCGAAATCGAGCGGGCAGTCGGCGAAGCGCGCACGCAGCGGCGCCGCCAGCTCGCTCGCCGACAGGCCGTCGGCGTAATAGCCGAGCAGCAGGTTCAGCATCTGCAGCGTCTCTTCGTGCAGCGCGAAGAAAGGCATGCGTTCGACCACCAGCAGCGCGCGCATCGCGCCACTCATGTCGCTCAGTGGTGCCACCACCAGATAGCGCGAGCCGCCGTCGGCGCGCTCGTCGTCGAGCGCCACGTGGGCGAGACGGCGACGCTCCAGAGCGAAGCCGATCAGCGGATCGGCGGCATCGATTTCGAAGGACGCGCCGAGGTAGGCCGGCGTGCCGTCGGGGCGGCCGTCGGCATCGACCGGCAGCAGCGCCGCGCGTTCGATCTGGCAGTACTGCGCCACCAGGCGCAGCAGGTCGGGCGCGCCGGGCAATGCTTCACCGGCCGCGCCGGAGGCGGACGCCAGTGCGCGCAGGCTCACCAGCGCGTCGCGCATCGACACCGGGCGCGAAATCAGATCCTGCTCCAGCCGGTCGTGCGACAGGCGCAGCAGATAGTGCTGGTGTGTCAGGTATTCCAGCCGCTGTTCGAGATAGGCCTGCACGCTTTCCGCACGGCGCACGCGATTGCGCCACAGCGACGAGAACTCGCCGCAGATCATCACCGTGATGAGCCAGCCGAGGAAATACAGCTTGGGGAGTTCGCCCAGCGCCACACCCAGTTCGCCGAACACGAACCACGCAGCGAACACGATGGCGCTGGCGGCCAGACCGGGAATCGGGCCGTAGCGCAGCGCCACCAGCACCGGGCCGAGCCACACCCAGGCGAACTGCGCCCGCAGGAAGAAGGGGTCGAGCGGATTGAGCCAGAAGGCAAGCAGCAGCGCGAGCAGCGGCGTGGCCAGCGTCTCCGCCACGGCTGCCGCACCGGCGCCGGATGCGGTCGGCGTGAAGCGCGCCAGCAACCGCCGCAGCAGCGGCTCTTCGGTGCGCCGGATGACCGGCTTCTCGCCGGGCGAGCGTTCGTTCATTTGAGCGCCGGCACCAGCAGCGACTTGATCAGTTCCTGCGCCACCGCGGCCAGCGACTCGCGGCTCCAGCCGCTCTTGCCGCCAACGCCGCTCCACAGCACGCGACCGCTCTCCAGTTCGACGATCTGCAGCGCGATGCCGACGGCCGGCTCGCCATCGACGCCCACCTTGTAGCGCCACTCATCGACCGTACCGGTGACGGCATAGCGCGCACCCTGGGCCTTCGCCCATTCGATCGCCTTCGCGTCGTCCTTCGCCTGCCCGGTCTCGAACAGGTTGTCGCGCTGCAGATCGGACGGATAGCGCTGCACGTTGGCGACGCCGAGCGCACGCAGCAGGTTTTCGGTCACCGCCTCGGCGCGCTGGCCGGCGAACGGCGTTTCGGTGGCGTTGCCGAAGGGCAGCAGCACCCAGGCGGCCGACTTATCGGCGCCGGACGGGGCCGAGTGGTCGATGACGGCGCAGCCGGCGAGCAGCGCCAGCGCGGCAGTGAGACCGGCGATGAAGGTGATCAGGCGTTTCATGCGAACTCTCCCGGTTCAGAAAAACAGTCGGTAATGCAGTGCGAATTCGGTGGTGCGCGCGAAGATGCCACCACCGCCCTTGTCCTGTCGCCAGGACAGTGAAAAATGATCGGTGCCGAGCAGGCTGCCGGCCACGCCCAGCGACACGTCGTAACCGGCGCCGGCGACGCTGTTGTTCGACACGCCGATCGAGCCGAAGGGCCGCAGCGCCTTCGTGTAGTCGCGCAGCAGGCGGATGTTGTGAGTGAGCCTGAGCCCCTGCAGATTGAAGCTCTGCGGTCGCAGCGCGGTGGCGTCCGCCGCGCTGTCGGCGAACAGGCGCTGCTTGATCTCGACCGCCCGCGCGTCGGCCAGATCGATGTCGGACGGACTGAAGCGGTAGCCGGCGACATAGGCGCTGACTTCGAGATCGGGCAGTTCGGTGCGGATCGAATGCACCAGCTCAGCCTGCCACAGACGGCCGCTGCCGATGGACAGGCCGTTCTGCACCCGGTAGCGGTAGCCGCCCAGCTGCAGGCCGACGCGGTCGTAACGTGACACGCGGTAACTCGCGCGAAGATCGATCTGGTCGCGCATGCCGGCCGCGCGCAGGCCGAGGTTCTCGGTCGCCGGCATGTCGATGCCGACGCCGGCCGTTGCGCTGAGCCGGTTGTCGATGCGCTGTTCGCGCTCGATGGCGAAGGGGTGGATGGTTTCAAAGCCGTCGCGCTGACCGAACGTGATGCGGGTGGTGCCGTCGTCGTGCATCCACGCGAGCTTGCCGAGCAGATAGCTGCTCTCGCCCGGTACCGCCGAGAACTGCGTGTTGTCGCCGCGACTGCGCGAGATCGAGCCGAACTCCAGACTCATCCGCAGATCGGGCGCGATCGCCATGTCCAGCGTAGCGCCCGCCTGTCGCTCGTCGATGCCGCCCAGTTCGCGCTGCGCGATGTCGAGATCGAAGCGGTGCGCGTAATCGAGCATTGCATCGGACAGTTGCAGATGCAGCGGCGCGTCGTCGCGCTGGGCGTCCATCGTGTCGAAGGCGGCCGTCTGCGCCCGGCGCAGGTCGCCGACCAGGCGCGCGCTGTTCACGCGGTCGTAGCGCGGCAGGCGCTCGTCCCAGGTTTCGAGCAGCGCGCCGACCGCGGCGACGTCGCCCTGCCCCAGCGCAGCGGTGATGTCGGCCCACAGCGGGCGGTTCAGCGCGCGCCCGTACTGGTGCCACAGGAAGCCGCGCACCGCGTCGTACTCGCCGCGGTCGATGAACCAGGACAGCGCCAGTTCGCGCGCCGCCGGCAGCCACTGGCCGTCCGGCGCGCGGTCCAGCCGCAGCACCTCGCGCAACAGTGCGTGTGACGCGTCGCCCGGCTGCTGTGCCCGCGCCAGCCGCACGCGCGCCAGCCGCTGCAGCTGGCCGATGTCGCCGGCCGCCAGTTCGCCCCGCCGCGGTCGCTCCTGCGCCCACAGCGACTGCCGCAGGCGCCAGGCACGGTCGACCTCCTGGTTCTGTTCCAGCGCGTCGGCGACATTCATCATCCACAGGAAGTCGCCGCGCTTGCGGCCGAAGCGCGGGAGCATGTAGCGCTCGAGCGCCACCTGCGGGCGTGACAGCGCCTGCCAGGCCGCGGCCAGCGCGTCGTGCAGCGCCTCGTCCTGCGCCCAGGCCTGTTCCTTGCGCAGCAACAGGTCGCGCAGCGCACGCACTTCGTTGCCGTCTATCAGCAGCCACAGCAGCGCCGAGCGCACGTCGGCCGAATCCGGCACCAGGGTCAGTGCGGCGCTGAAATCGGCGAAAGCGAGATCGCGGCGCCCGGCCGACTGGTGCCACTGCGCGCGCATCTGCAGGAACAGCGGCACGCGCTCGGCCTCGGCCATTTGCGCGGCATCCATGTCGCCGATGATGCGACCGACGTCCTGCGGCCGGCCGGCGAACACGTAGAGGTCCAGCGTGCGCATCAGCCACGGCGTGTCGCCATAGCGTCGCCAGCCGCGCTCGGCCTCCCGTGCCGCCGCCAGCGGCGCGACGTCGGTCAGCAGTTCGATCAGGTCGGACAGTTCGAAGGCATCCGAGTCCTCGAAGCGCGTCACCCGTTCGAGCGCAGCGCGTGCCCGGTCGTCGTCCTGCAGCAGCAGGGCGAGCGAGGAATACAGGCGCCAGTAGTCGCGATCGGCATCGGTCGCCACCGCCTTGGCCGATTCGAGCGCCTGCATCGCGTCGGCGAAGCGGCTGCGCACGATGAGCAGTGCGGCGCGACGCGACGCGCGCGCCGGCTCGGGTGCGACGACGGTGTCGAGGCGGGCCAGCGTGGCCAGCGCGAGGTCGATGTCGCCGGCGCGTTCGGCCAGATCGGCCAGCGCCTTCAGCGCCTGTGGCGTGGGCGCGCTGGCGGTGATCTTCTGCAGGAAGGCGATGCCCTCACGCGGCCGGCCCAGCCTTTCGTAGGCGGCGACGATCTCGCCCAGCAGGCGCATGTCACCCGGCGTGCGGCGCAGCCGGTGCTGCAGCGCCGGCAGCAGCGCCCCGTCGTCGAGCAGGCCCGGCGCCAGCCGCAGCACCGCGTCCCAGGCGTCTTCGCGGCCGGTACGCTGCGCCAGCACGAGCCACTGGTCCAGCGCCTCCTGCGGCTTGCCGGCCCATTCGGACACGGTGGCCAGACGCTCGCGCCATTTCATGTCGTCCGGCGCCTGACGCACCGCCGAGGCGGCCACGCGCTGCGCGTCGTCGAGCTGGCGGTTGCCGACAAAGGCTTCGTAACCCAGCGTGTAGATCCTGTCGTCGAAGGGCAGGTCCGGTCCTGCGCCGGTGGCGACGCGCCACGGCTGCGCGTCGAAGCCGGCCTGCGCGAGCATGGTGCGGCGCCACTGTTGCTGCAGCGACAGCTTCAGCATCTGCTTCGCGTAGCGGGCGGCCGCGTCCGGACGGTTGGCGGCGCGCGCCAGCTTGACCAGGTAGTAGAGCACCTCGGTGTCGTTCGCCAGTTCGCCGATCTCGCGCTCTGCGGTGTCGAGCGCGAGATCCAGCAGATTGCCTGACTGCAGCGTGCGCAGTGCCTGCAGGAAGAGCTGGCGACGGGCCGCGGCGTCGGGCTCGCGGCTGCGCTGCAGCAGCAGCATGCGCGCCGCGCCCTCGTACTCGCCCTGCCCCAGCAGTTCCGCCGCGGCCTGACCGTACAGGCGCGGATCGACCGCGCTGCCGTCGCGCTGGAAGGTGGCGATCAGATCCAGCGCCAGCAGCGCCTGCCCGCGCGACAGCGCGCGCTGCACCAGCGACATCCGGTTGATCTCGGTCAGGCCCTCGATCGCGACGGCGTTGCGCAGGCGTTGCGGCAGTTGCGCCTCAAGTTCCACGTGGCGCGACGACCACTGCGGCGAAGACAGCAATTCGCTCTCGTACAGCGTCCACTCGACCCAGCGCGCTTCGGTCAGCGTGTCGCGGTCGACGCCACTCGCCAGCAGCGGCGCCAGATCGGCGCGCGCCTGTTCGTAGTCGCGCCGCGCCAGCGACTGCCGCACCAGCGCCAGTCGCAGCTCGGGGTTCCGCGGATCGGTGCGCAGCAGGTTGCGCAGATAGGCAACGGTGAGCATGTCGCCGCGGGTGGCGTTGATCGTGTACTGCACCAGCGCCTGATAGGGATAGAGCAGCACCAGCAGCACGCCGACCAGCGCGCCGATGCCGAGCAGCACGTGCGGTGCGACCAGGCGCGGTCGCTCAAGCGAGGCGGCAGCGTAGCTCGATCGTCGCAGCATGGGCGCTCAGTCGGAAGTGGGTCAGCGCGCCGCCGCGGCGCTGCGCGGCGAGTGCGCGGCCGTCGGCGGAAACGCTGCAGCGCTCGACGTTCGCCAGCGCGAACTCGAGCGGCACGTGGGCACGCAGTTCGAAGCGGTAACGCTCGCCGTCGCGCGTCGCCGACAGCACGCGGGCATTGGCGTCGGCCAGCATCGGCAGGCGCGGATCGTCCGCCGTCAGCCGCAGTTCGGCCTCGTCCGCGCCGAGGTGCACATAGCGACCCTCGTCGCCGTCGCGGAAGCCGGCCACGCCCGGCGACGCCGGCAGATCCGGCACGCCCAGTTCGCGCGGCAGGCGCAGCGTGCGCAGGTGGTGGGCGTTGCGCACCAGATAGCGCTCGCCGTCCAGCGTACGCGCCAGCACCACATCGTTGAAGTTCATCGCGATGCGCACGTATTCGCTCGGATAGACCGGGTGTACCGGCTGCGCCAGCGCGTGACGGTACACCTTGTGCAGCGCTTCCAGCGCCGCCTGTTTGCTCGCCGAATAGGTGTGGTAGTAGATGTTGATCGGCTTGAGCCGGCGCGGCTTGTCGGTGAAATCGAAGGTTTCGGTGACGCGCTCGAAGCCGTAGAACGGACCGGTCCACAGATTGGTATAGACGTTCTCGTTCATGATCGGCGCATGAACGTGAAAGTGCCGGCCCTGCCAGGTGCCGAGCGCCGACACGGCGGCCAGGCTGGGGTAGAGGCGATTGGCCACCGTGTTGCCGCCATTCATCTGCACCATGCCGAGACGCTCGACCATTTCGAGCGCGGCTTCGGTCGGCGCCGCGTCGCCGGTCCACAGCATCAGGCCGACCGGCTTGCCGGGCGGCGCGAGACGGCTGCGGATGTAATCGACCGAGCCGGCGATTTCGCGCTCCAGCGACGGCACGTAGCCCTCGGGCGCGAGCGAATACCCCTGCAAGGCCCGCTTCGCCTCGCCGCGCTCGACGCTGTCCCAATAGAACGGATGGGTATAGCTGTGCGACGCGATCTCGACGTGCGGCAGCGCGAACATGCGGCGCGCGACTGACTCCATTTCGGCCGAATCCTTCGCGTACGGCCCCTGTGCGCTGGTTTCGATCTCGATCACCGACGTCGCGTGCGGCACGGTGTAGCGCTTCAGCACGTCATCGAGCAGCACCTCGGCGGCCAGCCGACGGCCCTTCATTTCCGCGCGTGAGGCGAAGCCGTCGCCGTCAATGTGGGCGAAGAACATGCGGCGGCCGCTCAGCGTGGTGGTGTCGGGTACCGGTAACGGCGGCAGCGCGAGCGCATCGCGGATGAAGGAGAAGGGCTCGACGATCCAGCGCGTCTGCGGCTCCTCCAGCGGCAGCACGCGGATGGCGAAGGGATGCAGCGCAAAACCGCCCCAGGGCATCTGTGCCACCGCGTCATAGCGCTTGCCATCGGCATCCGACACGGTGAGCAGCGTCCGTGCTTGCGCGCTGTCGACGCGTATCCGCGCCAGCTGTCCGCGTTCGGCAATCGGTGGCGATTCGAAGCCGACCGACGGATCGGCCGACGTCACCTCAATCCTACCGCGCGCCGGCGCAACCGCCGCCAGACCGGCCTCACGCAGGAAATCGCCCGCCGGCTCGAAGCCGAAGGAGCCGAAGACCGCCAGACGGGTGCCCTCAGCGATACGCGCCGCCATCCAGCGCGCCAACACGGTGGCGCGCGCCGGCGGCACGTAGCCGTCGAGCCAGCTCACGACCCCCGCGTACTCGGCGGCTGGCACGGTGTCCGGCAGCGCCTGGTTCACGTCGACATACTCCGCCACATAGCCGAGGTGATTGACCGGCATCTCGGCGTAGCGATGAGCGCTCGATACATTGACGCGCGCCGCCTCGCCGCTGTTGTACAGGAACAGTATCTTGCGCGGCAGCACCTCGACCAGACCGACGCCGAGGTGACGCAGATCGCCGTCGGTGACGTAGGGCACGATGCCGTGCGCATGGATGCGTCGCGCGGTGTCACGTGCCTGTTCGCGTGCAGCGGGTGCCACGTAGTCGATGGCGATCGCCGTCACGCCGAAGTTGTCGCGCGCCGCGAGCAGTTGTCCGAGCAGCCAGTCGCGGTCCGCCTGCCCGACCTCGACATAGCGCTTCTTCTTCGCGTCCCAGCCGCGGTACAGCGATTCGGCGGCGACCGCATAGACCTCGCCGCGCAGGTCGGGCAGCAGTTCGAAGCCGCGGTTGAAGATGAGCCGGATGCCCGGGAAGCGGCTGCGCAACTGCCGCACCACGGCCACCATGCCCTGCTGCTGGGCGACGACGTCGACGCCATTGACCAGATGGTAGGAATCCAGCGTGTCGAGAAAGAAGCCGCGATAGCCACGCGTCCACAAGGGCGCGATCACCTGTTCGGCGAAGAAGGCCGGCCACGCCTCTTGCGCCTGGTCGATCACGATGGATTTCCAGGCCGGGTTGCGGCCGATGCGCCAGGCTTCCGGAATGCGCGCCGCGTAGGGCCGGGTCGGATGCACTTCGCCCACGCTGACGTAGGCGAACAGTTCGGAGCGTCCTTTCCCGCGATAGGCGACCGGATCGAAGCCGTGGTCGGGCTCGACCACGGCGATGTCGAAAGCCTTCATCGCCGTCAGCGGGGCGTCGGCGCCGTAGTGCAGCGCAACGGACGGCAGTTCGCCGGCCTGCGCCCTGACAGTCGCGGCGAACAGGGCGAGCGCGACGAAGCACAGCAGACGGGTGAAACGCGACAAAAGCGGGCGGTGCAGCGAACGAAAGGTCGAAAGCATCAGGTCACGGGCGCCGACAGGGTTTCCGGTGAACGGCGCATTGTGGGGGAACCTTTAGCTTGCAGGCTCGACTTGACCGATATTTGCGCTGCACAACGCTCCCGCGCCGCCGGCAGCCCGTTCAGGCGAGCGGAATCCAGTCCGGCGACGGCAGCGCATGGAAAGCTTCGCGCAGGCTTTCGCCCCAGCGGGTGCGGATCATTTCGAAGTAGGCGTTCTCGGCGTCGATGCGGGTGTGCGAGCACACCTTCAGCGCGCCGGTGCGCAGCACTAGCAGGTCCAGCGGCAGACCGACCGACAGATTGGAGCGGATGGTCGAATCCATCGAAATCAACGCGCACTTGGCCGCCTCGTCCAGCGTCGTTTCCGGGCGGATGACGCGGTCAATGATGGGCTTGCCGTATTTGGCCTCGCCGATCTGGAAGTAAGGCGTGTCGCGCGTCGCCTCGATGAAGTTGCCGGCGGCGTAGATCTGGAACAGGCGCGGCTCCTCGCCCAGTATCTGACCGCCGAGGATGAGGCTGGCGTTGAACTCGATGCCGAATTCCTTCAGCGCCTCGCCGTCGCGCGCGTGCACCTCGCGCAGGCAGTCGCCGACGTGGCGCGCCGCCTCGAACATGTTCGACACCGTGTAGAGGTTGGGCCCGTCGGTGGCGAGGCGCTCGCGCAGCAGGCTCACCAGCGTCTGCGTCAGCGCGAGGTTGCCGGCGCTCATCAGCACCAGCACACGCTCGCCCGGGCGCTCGAACAGATTCATCTTGCGGAAGGTGTTGATGTGATCGACACCGGCGTTGGTGCGCGAATCGGACAGGCAGACGAGCCCGGCGTCGAGCAGCATGCCCACGCAGTAGGTCATGGCGGATTTCCGTCAGGGAAAAGTTGAATGTTAGACGGGCGACGCGACCTGCGCATCGCCCGGAACGGACGCGCTCAGTGCGTGTGGATGGACACCCGGGTGAGTGTGCGTGTGACCGCCTCGCCACCGGCCATGCGGACCGGGCAGGCGTCGAGGTGATCGCGTCCGACCGCCAGCCTGCAGTAGCCGTGGCCTGCCAGCGCGCGTTCGAGCACATCGACGCTGACCCAGCCGGCTTCGCCGCCCGGAGCTGGCCCGCTGGCCAGCCAGACGTCGACCCAGGCGTGCGGCGCCGCCCACTCGCCGGCGGCGTCGATCAGGTAGCCACTGACGTAACGTGCCGGCAACCCGGCCGCGCGGCAGCAGGCGATGAAGGCGTGCGCGATGTCGGCGCTGCAGCCGAAGCCGGCGTCCAGCGCGGTCGAGGCGCCACCCGGCGGCAGGCAATCCGGCTGATGACGCACCGCGCCGCACACTGCACCGCTGAGGTCCAGCAGTTCACCCACCGTATCGCGCCGCGCCCGCAGATGGCTGGCAGCCATCGCGTGCGCCTGTTCGTCCGCCTCGGTCAGCCGTGTGCCGGCCAGATAGGACAGCGGCGACAGCGTGCCGCTGTCGCGCGGCATCCAGGCGTCGGCGTCGGTCAGCCGCACGGTGCCGCTGACGACGATGGACAGTTCGCTGTGCGGCCGGTCCAGCGTCAGCAGGTGACCGATGTTGCCGTGCGCATCGACCGAGCGGCGCGCGCTGCCCGGCGCCTGCACGCGCCAGTTCAGCGGGCGCTGGGTCGAGTCCTCGCGCGGCGTCAGCCGCAACTGCTGGATGCTGTAGTTGACCGGGCTGGCGTACTGCAGCGTGGTTTCGTGACGGATATCGAGCAGCATGGCGATCTCCTTCAACTGGATGACATCGGAACCAGGAAATCGTTTGAAATGCGGTTGCCGAGGTCGTTCACGCGCACGATGAACTGCGTCAGGTACTCGTGCAGCCCGCGCGCGAACACGTCCTCGATACGGCCGAACTTCAGGCTGGCCTGCAGTTCGCCGGCACGGCGCTGGGTTTCCTTCGAGCGATAGTTCGACACCGCCAGCAGGTTTTCGTACACCTCGACCATGCTGGTGCGCAGCGAACGCGGCATCTGGTCGTTCAGGATCAGCAGTTCGGTTACCTTCACCGGCGTGATCAGGTCGCGATACACCTTGCGATACACCTCGAAGGCCGACACCGAGCGCAGCAGCGCGCTCCACTGGTAGTAATCGGCAGCGGCGTCGGGCGGCGCCTTGCCGTCGACCAGCATGTGGTACTTCACATCGATGAAGCGCGCGGTTGCGTCAGCCCGTTCGAGGAAGGTGCCGAGGCGGATGAAGTGAAAGGCTTCATCGCGCAGCATGGTGCCCAGCGTGACGCCGCGCGACAGGTGGGAGCGGAATTTCACCCACTCGAAGAATTCGCCGATCTCGCTGCCCGACAGTTTCCAGCGCGGGTAGTCGCGCATCTTCAGCCAGGTGTCGTTGGTGGTTTCCCACATTTCCGACGTGATGGTGCCGCGCACCGCGTGCGCGTTCTCGCGCGCCATGCGCAGGCAGCTCATGATGGACGACGGATTGCTGCCGTCGAACACCATGAATTCGAGCACCGACTCCATCGTCGCCGCCGGGTATTTGGCGCGGAAGGCGTCCTCGAGGCCGGTGATCGACAAGGTGGCGCCCCAGCCGGCGTCGATGCCGCCATCGGCCTGCGGCACCATGGACATGCGGTAATTCACGTCCAGCATGCGGGCGACGTTCTCGGCGCGCTCGATGTAGCGCGCCATCCAGTACAGGTGGTCTGCGGTTCGGCTCAGCATGTTCAGATCTCCAGAACCCAGGTGTCCTTGGTGCCGCCGCCCTGCGACGAATTCACCACCAGGGAGCCTTCTCGCAGCGCGACCCGGGTCAGACCGCCCGGCACCATATTGATGTCCTTGCCCGACAGCACGAAGGGACGCAGGTCGATGTGGCGCGGCGCGATGCCGGCGTCGACGAAGGTCGGGCAGGCCGACAGCGACAGCGTGGGCTGCGCGATGTAGCGCTCCGGCGTCTCGGTCAGCAGCTGGCGGAAGCGCTCGATCTCCTCCTTCGACGCGCGCGGCCCGATCAGCATGCCGTAGCCGCCGGCGCCGTGCGTTTCCTTGACCACCAGCTCGTCGAGGTGAGCCAGCACGTAGGCGAGGTCCTCCTTCTTGCGGCACATATAGGTGGGCACGTTGTTCAGCAGCGGCTCCTCGCCGAGGTAGAAGCGGATCATCTCCGGCACGTAGGGATAGATGGACTTGTCGTCCGCCACCCCGGTGCCGATCGCATTCGCCAGCGTCACGTGGCCGGCGCGATAGACCTGCAGCAGGCCGGGCACGCCCAGCATGGAATCGGCGCGGAAAGCCAGCGGGTCGAGGAAGTCATCGTCGATGCGCCGGTAGATCACGTCGACGCGCTGCGGGCCCTGGGTGGTGCGCATGTACAGGTGTTCGTCGCGCACGAACAGATCCTGACCTTCGACCAGTTCGACGCCCATCTGCTGGGCGAGGAAGGCGTGTTCGAAGTAAGCCGAGTTGTAGGCGCCCGGCGTCAGCACGATGACGGTCGGATCGAGCACGCCGGCCGGCGCGACGGCGCGCAGATTGCTCAGCAGCATGTCCGGGTAGTGCTCGACCGGTGCCACGCGGTAGCGCGAGAACAGCTCCGGGAAGAGCCGCATCATCATGCGCCGGTCTTCCAGCATGTAGGACACGCCGGACGGCACGCGCAGGTTGTCCTCCAGCACGTAGAACTCGCCGGCCCCGGCGCGCACGACGTCGACGCCGGCGATGTGGGCGTAGATGCCGCCCGGCACATCGACGCCCTGCATTTCCGGCCGGTACTGGCTGTTCGACAGCACCTGCTCAGCCGGAATCTTGCCGGCCTTGATGATTTCCTGGTCGTGGTAGACGTCGTGCAGGAACATGTTCAGCGCCTTCACGCGCTGACGCAGGCCGGCGGCCAGCTGCTTCCACTCCTGGGCAGGGATGATGCGCGGCACGACGTCGAACGGAATGAGCCGCTCCTTGCCCTCTTCCTCGCCATAGACCGCGAAGGTGATGCCGACCCGGTGGAACACCAGATCCGCTTCGGCACGCTTTTGCGCGATGCGCTCCGGCGGGGTTTCCGCCAGCCACTTCTGGTAGCCAGCGTAATGAGCGCGCACCGTGCCGTCGGCGCCGTTCATTTCGTCATAGATCGAGGACGGGTTGGCCATGATCGGGTTGTCTCGTGTGATTGTTTGGCGCGTACACGTGTTCAGCGAAAAATGTGCCATGCCGGAAACCGGCGCCAGGACTGGAAACCTTCCGCTTTGAAGGGTTTTACGCACCAAGCGGGTGCGGAACCCGGATTCATGTGGTGCAGTGCCCTGAAACGAAAACGCCCCGCACAGGGCGGGGCGTTTTCGTCAGACCGGGAAAGCCTCGATCAGATCCGTTCGATGATGCCTGCGATGCCCTGACCGCCACCGATACACATGGTGATCAGACCATAGCGGCCGCCGGTGCGCTGCAGTTCGTACAGGCACTTGACGGTCAGGATGGCGCCGGTGGCACCGACCGGGTGACCCAGACCGACGGCGCCCCCGTTCGGGTTCACCTTGGCCGGATCGAGCCCCAGTTCGCGCGTGCAGCACATGGCCTGCACGGCGAAGGCTTCGTTCGATTCGATCACGTCGAGATCGGAGGCCTTCAGACCGGCGCGCTGCAGCGCCATCTTGACGGCCGGGATCGGGCCGGTGCCCATGATGGTCGGGTCAACGCCGGCGACCGCGTAGGACACCAGACGGGCCAACGGCTTGGCGCCGGCGCGGGCAGCGGCACCGGCTTCCATCATGACGATGGCAGCGGCGCCGTCATTGATGCCCGAAGCATTGCCGGCGGTGACCGAACCGTCCTTCTTGAACACCGGGCGCAGCTTGGCCATACCTTCGATCGACGCGTCACGGCGGAAGTGTTCGTCGGTGTCGATGACGGTGGTGCCCTTCTTGGTCACCACTTCCAGCGGCGCGATCTGCGACTTGAAGTGACCGGCATCGGTCGCCGCAGCCGCCTTCTGGTGCGAAGCGACGGCGAAGGCGTCCTGCTCCTCGCGATTGAAGCCGAACTGGCTGGCGATGTTCTCGGCAGTGATGCCCATGTGCACCGTGTCGAACGGATCGGTCAGCGCGCCGACCATCATGTCGATCATCTTGGTGTCGTTCATGCGCGCGCCCCAGCGGGCAGCCGGCATCAGGTAGCCGCCGCGGCTCATCGTTTCGACGCCGCCACCGACCGCGCAGTCGGCGTCGCCAAGCTGGATCGCGTTGGCCGCCGACACGATGGCCTGGAAGCCCGAGCCGCACAGGCGGTTCACGCCCATGGCGCACGATTCCTTCGACATGCCGCCGTTGATCGCCACGACGCGCGACACGTACATGTCGCGTGCTTCGGTGTGGATCACGTTGCCCAGCACCAGGTGCTGCGCTTCCTTCGCATCGACGCCAGCGCGCGCGAAGGCGGCCTTGACCACGTGCGCGCCCAGATCGCAGGCCGTGAAGTCCTTCAGCGAACCGCCGTATGCGCCGATCGGCGTACGTGCAGCACCTACGATCACCACTTCTCTCTTGTCAGCCATCAGTACCACCTCCGTTGAAATCAGCTACCGACATAGCCAGCCAGCGTAAGCAGGCCGAGCAAAAGAAGACAAAATATAAGTGTGCGCCAAACAAGGCCGATCGCGCTTTGCATGAGATCAACATCGGCGTCATCGCCCATGCCCAGTTCGGGCCGGTCCGCGACTTCGCCGAGTTCGAACAGCGGTGCGCCGAGCTTTACGCCGAGCGCCCCGCCGCCGCTGGCGAGCAGAATGCCCGCCGCCTGCTCAGGCCATTTTGCGGCCTGCGTGCGCCAGCAATGCACTGCGTCCTCGAAGTCGCCAACAATGGCGAAGGTCGCGGCAGTCATGCGCACAGGGATGAAATCCAGCCATTCGTACATGTTCCGCGCGAAGCGGCCGAAGGCACCAAATTCGATGTTTTCGCGCCGCGCCCACGACCACGACAGGCGTTCGGTCAGGCGATAGAGCAAGGGGCCGGTCGGCCCCGGCAACAGCGCGAACAGCGCCAGCGGTGCGAACACGTGGCGATGCGCCGCCAGCAGGCCCTGTTCGATCGCCAGGCGGGCGATCTCTTCCTGCTTCATCCGGTCGGTGTTGCGCGACAGCCAGTTGCCCAGTTCACGCCGCGCCGTGTCGGTGTCACCGGCACGCAGTGCGTCGGCGGTGGCTTCGAAATGGTGGCTGAACTGGCGAAAGCCCATGGTCACGTAGAGCACGATGACATTGAGCACCCAGCCGAGCACCGGGTTGATCCAGACGAGGAAAAGATAGAGGAACCAGACGGCCGCCACCGGCAGGCCGACGGCCAGCGACCACGCGACCACGCCATGGCGCGCCTCGCCAGCGTTCAGGCGCTGTTCGAACCAGGCCGCATAGCGGGCAAGAGGGCCTGCGACGACGCGCTCATAGGAAAGCGGTTTGTACTGCTCGATCAGCAGTGCGACGAAAAGAGACAGCCAGGTCATGTGATGCGTTATCGCCTTACGAGCACCCGGACGATATCACAGTGAAGCTTGCGGGAGCCTTGCAAGCCGTCATCCTGTCGAACCCGGCAGGTCGGGCAGGCGACCGGTCAGCCGGGTGACCGTCATGCCGCCCGGCAGTTTCAGTCCTTCAGCAGGTGTTCGGCGAAGCTGACGATCATGCCGGCGGTGGCGCCCCAGATGTCGTAGCCCTGCCAGGGCATGGCCCAGAATTCGCGGGTGATGCCCTGATGTTCAATGCTGCCGCGTCGCCGGTTGGCCGGATCGAGCAGAAAGGACAGCGGCGTCTCGAAGGCCTCGGCCACCTCGAAGGCGTCGAGCTGCAATTGCAGCGGCGTGCGCAACAGTCCGACCACCGGCGTGACGCGAAAGCCGCTGGCGGTGATGTAGTAATCCGGCAGGCGGCCGATCAGTTCGACCTGCTCCGGCGCCAGGCCGATCTCCTCCTGCGCTTCGCGCAGGGCGGTCGCCTCGGGCGAGGTGTCGCCGGCATCGACGCGACCGCCGGGGAAGGCGATCTGACCCGGGTGATCGTGCAGATGGGCGCTGCGCCGGGTCAGCAGCAGCGTCGGTTCGATCCCGCCGACCACCACCGGCACCAGTACGGCCGCCGGCGTGAAACCGGCGAAGCGTACGTCCGGCTGCGCCGCCGGCAGAGACAGACGGGTACGCAGGCGAGCGATGTCGAAGCCTGCAGCGGGCGCGGTAAAGTCCATCAGAAGCGCTGCCTCAAGGTCATGACCTGTCCGTTGCGCTGCATGTCCATGCGGTTCAGGAAACTCATGCCGAGCAGCACCTGCGGCATTTCGGCGTCCATCACGGCCGCTTCGACATTGGCCTGGGTCACGCTGCCCAGCTTCACGCTGGCCAGCCGGACGCGCCAGGCGCGGACCACGCCATTGGCGGTTTGCACCCGCATCGCCTCGGCGCGGGACAGATCGACGCCGGCACGGCGGGCCTGGTTGCGGTCCATCGCGATCACGGTGGCGCCGGTGTCGAGCAGGAATTTCATCGGTACGCCATTGATCGACCCATCGGCGGAGAAGTGCCCCTGCTGATCGGCGTTCAGGTGGATGACCGAGGCCGACGTTTCGGCGCTGCGCTGCGACGCCACGTTCTCGCCGATGCGCAGCTGCACGCGGCGGCCGTCGATGTCGACCCAGGCGCGGTCGCCCTCGACCGACAGCAGCTTCACCCCCTCCGGCGAACGGGCGCCCGGTGCCAGCGTGCGCGGCGCGCCACCATCGATCACCAGCACCGCCTTGCCGCCGAACACGCCGGCCAGCGATACGTCGGCCGCATGCACGGCGCTTGCGCCAGCGAGGACGGCGAGCGCGAGCGTGGCTAGAATGCGGCGAGGAGGTGTTTCGATGAAACCCATTGCAGTGTTCCGTCACAGTCCGACCGAAGGACCCGGTCATTTTGCTACATATATCAACGGCCTGGGCCGTGAAATCCGCCTGTTTGCGATGGATTGCGGCGATCCGGTGCCAACCGATCCGTCGGCCTTCGCCGGCCTCTGCTTCATGGGCGGGCCGATGAGCGTGAATGATCCGCTGCCGTGGATTCCGCCAGCGCTCGAACTGATACGCAAGGCTGTCGCCGCCGACATTCCGGTGATCGGCCACTGCCTGGGCGGCCAGCTGATGTCGAAGGCGCTTGGCGGCACCGTCGGCGCCAATCGCTGCAAGGAGATAGGCTGGCTGGACGTCCATGCCACCGACCCGGCTGCGGCCGAATGGTTCGGCGACCGGGCACACTTTCCGTCCTTCCACTGGCATGGCGAAACCTTCACCGTGCCGACCGGCGCCACCCGGGTGCTGGCCTCGGACGGCTGCGACAACCAGGCCTGGGCCATGGGCAAGCACCTGGCGATGCAGTGCCACATCGAAATGACCGAGGATCTGGTGAAGTCGTGGTGTACCGGCGGCGCCGACGAAATCGCCGAGGCCGCGGCCCAGCCGACGGTGCAGCAGCCGGCGGACATCCAGCGCGACCTGGAAGCGCGCATCGCGGCGCTGCACGCGGTGGCGGAAACCGCCTACGCGCAGTGGGTGAAGGGGCTGAAGGACTGAAACGGGGCGGCTCGCCGCTATCGCGGACGCGATGGCGGCGGCGCCTGACTCATCGCTCAGTCGCGGAAGTTGCCGAACTGCAGCGGAATGTCGGTCACCTGCTTGCGCAGCAGCGCGATCGCCTCCTGCAGCACGTCGCGCTTGGCGCCGGTGACGCGCACTTCCTCGCCCTGGATGCTGCCCTGCACCTTGAGCTTGCTGTCCTTCAGGATGCGCACGATCTTCTTCGCCGATTCGCTCTCGATGCCGACCTTGAGCTTCAGCTCCTGCTTCATCTTGTTGCCGCTGATCTTCTGCGCGTCGCAGCGCTCGACCGAGCGCACGTCGATGCCGCGCTTGGCGAACTTGCCAAGCAGCACGTCATAGACCTGGTCGAGCTTGAAGTCGTCGTCGGCGAACAGCGTGAGCAGCTTGTCGCCCTGCTCCACGCGCGCGTCCGAACCCTTGAAATCGAAGCGGTTGGTGATTTCCTTGTTCGCCTGGTCGACCGCGTTGCGCAGTTCGACCATGTCGATTTCGGAACTGATGTCGAAGGACGGCATGCTGAAAACCTCGTGTGCTGCGTGCGGGCGCCAGGCGGCGCCCGGTGATGCGGATCAGCCGAAATGGCAGACGTAGTGGTAGGGCTCGCCGCTCACTTCGATGTCGAAGGACGAATTGCCCGGCACGTTGTAGGACTCACCCGCGCCGTAGGTCTTCCACTCCGTTTCACCCTTGAGGCGCACACGGCAGCTGCCTGCCACGCCTTCCATGATTTCCGGCGCGCCGGTGTTGAAGGTGAGCGTAGCCGGCAGGATGACGCCGACCGACTTCTTGGTGCCGTCGGCGAACTGGATGCTGTGGCTGACACACTTGCCGTCGAAGTACACATTGGCCTTCTTGACGACGCTGACGTTGTCGAACTGGGACATGTTCTTTTCCTGTAGTGATTACTTGCCGCGCTTGATCGCGGCGTTGGCGGCGATGCGCATGCGCAGTGCGTTGAGCTTGATGAAACCGGCCGCGTCCTTCTGGTCGTAGGCACCGGCGTCGTCCTCGAAGGTGGCGATGGTCGGGTCGAACAGCGAATCGCTCTTCGAATCGCGGGCGACGACGATGACGTTGCCCTTGTACAGCTTGAGCCGTACCCAGCCATTGACCGTCTGCTGCGTGTGGTCGATCAGCGCCTGCAGCGCACGGCGCTCCGGGCTCCACCAGTAGCCGGTGTAGATGATGCTGGCGTAGCGCGGCATCAGGTCGTCCTTCAGGTGGGCGACTTCGCGGTCCAGCGTGATCGACTCGATGGCGCGGTGGGCGCGCAGCAGGATGGTGCCGCCCGGGGTTTCGTAGCAGCCGCGCGACTTCATGCCGACGTAGCGGTTCTCGACCAGGTCGAGACGGCCGATGCCGTGCTTGCCGCCGATCTTGTTCAGCGTGGCCAGCAGCTCGTGCGCCGGCATGCGGGTGCCGTTGATGCTGACCAGGTCACCGCGCTCGAACTCGAGATCGAGGTATTCGGCGGCGTCCGGTGCCGCTTCCGGCGACACCGTCCAGCGCCACATCGACTCTTCGGCTTCGGCCGACGGATCTTCCAGGTGACGGCCTTCGTAGCTGATGTGCAGCAGGTTGGCGTCCATCGAATAGGGCGAGCCGCCTTGCTTGTGCTTCATCTCGATCGGGATGCCGTGGTTCTCGGCATAGGCCAGCAGCTTTTCGCGCGACAGCAGGTCCCACTCGCGCCACGGCGCGATCACCTTCACGTTCGGCATCAGCGCATAGGCGCCCAGTTCGAAGCGCACCTGGTCATTGCCCTTGCCGGTGGCGCCGTGCGAAATGGCGTCAGCGCCGGTTTCGCGTGCGATATCAACCAAGCGCTTGGCGATCAGCGGACGCGCGATCGAGGTGCCGAGCAGGTACTCGCCTTCATAGATCGTGTTGGCGCGGAACATCGGGAACACGAAATCTCGGACGAATTCCTCGCGCAGATCGTCGATGTAGATATTCTCCGGCTTGATGCCCAGCTTGATCGCCTTGGCGCGCGCCGGCTCCAGCTCCTCGCCCTGGCCGAGATCGGCGGTGAAGGTCACCACCTCGCACTGATACACATCCTGCAGCCACTTCAGGATGACCGAGGTGTCCAGGCCGCCCGAATAGGCGAGGACCACTTTCTTGATGTCGCTCATCGTTGCTCGTCTTTCAATAAGAGTCGTCGGTTCAGCTGCCGGACACGCGTCCGAGCAGCAGGAATTCCATCAGCGCCTTCTGCGCGTGCAGGCGGTTTTCTGCCTCGTCCCACACCACCGAGTGCGGGCCGTCGATCACGTCGGCCGACACTTCCTCACCGCGATGCGCCGGCAGGCAGTGCATGAACAGCGAATCGGCCTTGGCCACCTTCATCATGTCGGCATCGACCTGCCAGTCGGCGAAGGCGGCGCAGCGCGCCTCGTTCTCCGCTTCCCAGCCCATCGAGGTCCACACGTCGGTGGTGACCAGATCGGCGCCGCGCGCGGCGTCCATCGGGTCGGCGAAGCACTCGTGATGGCTGCCCGCCACGCCCACCTTGTCCGGCTCGACTTCGTAGCCGGGCGGCGTCGAAATGTTCAGCTTGAAATCGAAGATTTCGGCCGCCTGCATCCAGGTGTGGCACATGTTGTTCGAATCGCCGATCCACGCCACCGTGCGGCCACCGATGTCGCCGCGGTGCTCGATCCAGGTGTAGATGTCGGCCAGCACCTGGCAGGGGTGGTATTCGTTGGTCAGGCCGTTGATCACCGGCACCCGCGAATTGGCGGCAAAGCGCTCGATGATGGTCTGTTCGAAGGTGCGGATCATGACCACGTCGCACATGCGCGAAATGACCTGGGCCGCGTCCTCGACCGGCTCGCCGCGGCCGAGCTGGGAGTCGCGCGTGTTCAGGTAGATCGCGCTGCCGCCCATCTGGTGCATGCCGGCTTCGAAAGACAGGCGGGTGCGCGTGCTCTGTTTCTCGAAAATCATCACCAGCGTGCGGTCCTGCAGCGGCCAGTACTGTTCGTAGCGCTTGAACTTGTCCTTGATCCAGCGCGTGCGCGCAAACACGTAGTCGAGCTCTTCGCGCGAAAGATCCTTCAGTTGCAGAAAGTGTCTGGGTTCAGTCATTTCATGCGGCGAGCTGGGCGCCCGCGAGGAAGTTGCGGATGATCGGCGACAACCGGTCGACCAGCTCGCGGCTGTCGGCGTCGGTGTAGACCAGCGGCGGCACAAGCCGGATGGTGCTGTCGGCCGTGACGTTGATCAGCAGACCCGCTTCGAGTGCCTGCCCGACCAGCGCGCCGCAAGGGCGATCGAGTTCGATGCCTATCATCATGCCGGCACCGCGGATGTCCTTGACGCCCGCGACGTCCTTCAATGCGTCACGGAAGCCGGCGCGGATCGCGTCGCCCTGTCGCACCGCGTTGCCGCGCAGATCGTCACGCGCGACGACGTCGAGCGTGGTCAGCGCGGCGGCGCAGGCCAGCGGATTGCCGCCGAAGGTCGAACCGTGGTTGCCCGGCTTGAACACGCCGGCGGCCGGTCCGCGCGCCAGGCAGGCGCCGATCGGCACACCGGAACCCAGCCCCTTTGCCAGCGTCATCACGTCCGGTTCGATGCCGGCGTGCTGGAAGGCGAACCAGCTGCCGGTGCGACCGATGCCGCACTGCACCTCGTCGACCATGAACAGCCACTGATGCTGGTCGCACAGTTGCCGCAGTTCGCGCATGTAGGCCAGATCGGCGGCGTGGATACCACCCTCGCCCTGCACCGGCTCGAACAGCACGGCGACGATGTTGCGCGTGTGTTCGGCGATCGCGCGCACCGCGGCGATGTCGCTGAAGGGCACCCGGTGGAAACCCGGCGTCAGTGGCTCGAAGCCCGCCTGCACCTTGCGGTTGCCGGTCGCCGACAGCGTTGCCAGCGTGCGCCCGTGGAAGGCGTGCTCCATCACGATGATGCCCGGCAGTTCGACGCCACGCTGGTGGCCGTACAGACGGGCCAGCTTGATCGCCGCCTCGTTGGCTTCGCAACCGGAGTTGCAGAAGAACACCTCTTCCATGCCGGACAGTTCGGCCAGGCGGTCCGACAACTTCTCCTGCGCCAGCACGCGGTACAGATTGGAGCAATGGATCATTTCCGCCGCCTGCCGCGACACCGCCTGAACCAGATCGGGATGACCGTGGCCCAGCGTATTCACTGCAACACCGGCCATCGCGTCGAGGTACTCGCGACCGTTCTCGTCATACAGCCGTACGCCCTTGCCGTGGGTGAAGGCGACCGGCTGGCGGCCGTAGGTATTCATCAGATGCGTCATCGAAACAGCTCCGTGACCCTGCTGCCGCATCGACGGCGCGCCTGCTGGCGGCGTGATGCGGAAAACGAAAAAAGCACGGCGGCTCGCGCCGCCGTGCTTGATGAGAGAACGATTTTAGTTCAAAGCCCGCGCGCTGTGTAGCAGGCGCCGCTCATGTTGCGGCGCACATTGTCACCTCGCTCGGCAGACGACGCAGCAGCGTGGTCGCCCGCCCCCCAGCCCATGCCGGGCGGCGAAAATCCGTTGCGGCAGGGACTTAGCCGAGGCTGCGGGCGGCACCGGGCCCGATCTGCGGGTCTGGCACAAAGCGTGCTATCACCGAGCAGCCCATATAGATCTGTCGCAACTTGCGTTCGGCCTCTTCGGCACTCGCGCCGGGTATGGACAGGTTGTCGATCAGCACGCCGCCTCGCGTACGGATCCTGAAACCGAATCGGGCCATCTGAGCCCGAGGCGCCGGAGACGACACACTGCCAAGTACTTTGGACTGCCTGGATCTGAGGCTGGAATTGAGCATAAAGCGCCGTCTCCTCATAGGGATAGCGCGAGTATAGAAACAGAACATTAGCTTTACAACAGCTAAACCTTGTTTTTAAAGATAAAAAAGAGCCCTGTTTTACCTCTATAACTGAGCGAAGCACCACCCCGGCTGCAGCCGCACCACCTGCCATGTGCGACGCAGCCGGACCGAATACAGAACTGCCGGAGGCCACAGACCCGAACATGAGCGCGATTCCGCACGTACACGACAGCGACGCCGCAGCCCCTCTCCCGCCCGCCAACGACACCCTGGCGCGCAAACAGTTGGACGACCCGCGCCGCGCACGCAGCTTCACCATCATCGGCGCGACGAGCAAGGGCCGCACCTTCCGTCCCAGTGACTGGTCCGATCGCTTGTGCGGTGTCATGTCCTCGTTCGGCAGCCAGCGCAAGATGCGCTATTCGCCGTACGTGCGCCCCGGTTGCTGGATTACCGGCGAGAAGTGCGTGTTCGTCGATGCCCGCCTGTATGAACTCGAACCGCTCGCCTACAACTTCCTGATGCATTTCGCGCGCGACAACGATCTGCGCGTGGACTACGAAACCGGCGCCGCCGAGATCTGAATTTCGCAGCCGCCGTGGGGCCGGACGTATTGCGGACGCCGTCCGGAATACATCCGGATGGCTCGCGGATTCAGGGGGCGACAATGGTCACTCCATCCGCCTGCGACAATAAAAAAGCCGACCATCGGGTCGGCTTTTTTATTGCTGCGGCCTGTACGGCCGCGGGCGGGTCAGGCTGCGGAACTCAGGCCGCGGCGCCCATCGCCTTGATCGCACCGGACAGACGGCTCTTGTGACGAGCGGCCTTGTTCTTGTGGATGATGTTCTTGTCGGCGATGCTGTCGATCGTCGTCTGGGCCTGCACGAACACGGCTTGCGCAGCTGCCTTGTCGCCAGCCAGGATGGCCTTGCGAACGTTCTTGATGGCGGTGCGCAGCTCCGAGCGCTGGCTCATGTTGTGATCACGACGAACGTTCGCCTGACGGGCGCGCTTGCGTGCTTGTGCGGAATTGGCCATGTTCTTGCGGTTGGGTGTTCGGGAAAACGCGCGAGTATACGCACTATGGGTTGCCGGTGCAAGACCCCGTTCGGCGCATCGCGTGGCCGACAGCCCGCACGGCTCTGGTAAGGTGCGCGCTGTCCGTCCACATGCATCACCCGATGAATCTGCTCCGTGCCCTCGCGACCGTCAGCAGCATGACGCTGCTGTCGCGCATTCTCGGCTTCGTCCGCGACTTCTTCATCGCCCGGGCTTTCGGCGCCGGCGCCGCCACCGACGCCTTCTTCGTCGCCTTCCGTCTGCCCAACCTGCTGCGCCGCATGTTCGCCGAGGGCGCCTTCTCGCAGGCCTTTGTGCCGATACTGGGCGAATACCGCAACCGGCGCGGCGTCGATGACACACGGGCGCTGATCGACCACGTCGCCACCCTGCTCGCACTGGTGGTCGCGGTGGTCACGGTGATCGGCATCGTCGCCGCGCCGCTCATCATATATATATCCGCCCCCGGCTTTGCCGCCGACGCCGACAAGTTCGACCTGACGGTGACGCTCACCCGCATCACCTTTCCCTACATCCTGTTCATGTCGCTGGTGGCGATGGCCGGCGGCGTGCTGAACACCTTCAGCCGCTTCGCCATCCCCGCCTTCACGCCGGTACTGCTCAATGTGAGCTTCATCGGCATGAGCCTGTTCGCAGCGCCGTATTTCGATCCGCCGGTGCTGGCGCTGGCCTGGGCGGTGTTCATCGGCGGCGCGCTGCAGCTGGCGCTGCAGGTGCCGGCGCTGATGCGCATCGGCATGCTGCCGCGGGTGCGGCTCGACCTGAAGGACCCGGGCGTACGGCGCATCTTCAAACTGATGCTGCCGGCGATACTCGGCGTGTCGGTGTCGCAGATTTCGCTGCTGATCAACACCATCTTCGCCTCCTTCCTCGAGAGCGGTTCGGTGTCCTGGCTCTACTACGCCGACCGCCTGATGGAATTTCCGGCCGGCCTGCTCGGGGTGGCGCTCGGCACAATCCTGCTGCCGTCGCTGTCGCGCAGTCACGCCGACGGCAACGGCGGCGAATTTTCGGCGCTGCTCGACTGGGGCCTGCGGCTGACGCTGCTGCTGACGCTGCCGGCGGCGCTTGCGCTGGCTCTGCTGGCCACACCGCTGATCGCCACGCTGTTCCACCACGGGCAATTCACCGCGCACGACGTGCTGGCGACGCGCGAAGCACTGCTCGCCTACAGCGTCGGCCTGACCGGACTGATTCTGGTGAAGGTGCTCGCGCCCGGTTTCTATTCGCGGCAGGACATCCGCACGCCGGTCAAGATCGCGCTCGGCGTGCTGGTGCTGACCCAGTTGATGAACCTCGTTTTCATCGGCCCGCTGGCGCACGCCGGTCTTGCGCTGTCGATAGGCCTCGCGTCGCTGGTGAACGCCGGTTTCCTGTACCGCGGACTGCGCCGCATCGGCGCCTACACGCCGGCGCCAGGCTGGCGGAGCTTCTGGCTCAAGATGCTGTCTGCGCTTGCAGCGATGGGTGTGGTGCTGTACTTCAGCGCCCGGGTACCGGGCGACTGGCTGCAGATGGCCACGCTCAGCCGTATCCTGCACCTGTGCTGGCTGGTACCGGCCGGCGCCGGTGCCTATTTCGCGGTGCTGTTCGCACTGGGTTTCCGGCTGCGCGACTTTTCGCGTCGCGCGGCCTCCTGAACGAGGAGCTGACGAGATGAAACTGACAAGCAACACCTTCGCCGACGGTAGCCGCATCCCGGGCAACAACGCGTTCTGCATTCCTGACGGCAAGGGCCACGCGCAGCTGGGCGACAACCGCAATCCGCATCTGGCCTGGTCCGACCTGCCGGCCGGCACGCGTTCGCTGGTGCTGATCTGCCACGACCCCGACGTGCCGACACGGCCGGACGACGTGAACCAGGAAGGGCGCACCGTGCCGGCCTCGCTGCCGCGCTGCGACTTCACGCACTGGATACTGGTCGACCTCGCGCCGACCGGCGAAATCGCCGAGGGCGAGTTCTCGTCGGCAGTCACCGCCTGCGGCAAGCCCGGTCCGGCCGGCCCGCGCGGTACCCGTCAGGGCATCAACGACTACACGGCATGGTTCGCCAGCGACGCGCAGATGACTGGTGACTACCACGGCTACGATGGTCCCTGCCCGCCGTGGAACGACGAAATCGTCCATCACTACGTGTTCACGCTGTATGCGCTGGACGTCGAGCGTCTGCCGGCAGACGGCCGACTGACGCTGGATGTCGTGAAGCAGGCGATGCAGGGCCACGTGCTCGGCCAGGCCAGCCTGACCGGGCTGTACGCGCTGAACCCCTCAGTCCGCTGCTAGGGTGTCATTGAATCGCGGGCCGCGCGCGAATCGCGATTCAATGTCTACAGACCCTGGCGACGCCGAGCGAAGGCGGCCGCCAGCACGGCGGCCATCAGCGCCCAGCCCAGCGCCTGCGGATTGCGCCAGTCGAGCAACCAGGCGATGACACTGCCGACGACCGCGATCAGCGCAAAGACGCGCGCCTCGGGCAGCCGCGGCATCACGTCGAAACCCGCCCAGCGCGCGGCCAGACCGAACTGCACGGTCGGCAGCACGAACAGCAGGAAGGGGTAATCGCGGTAGCGTCCATCGACCGCGAGCAACAGGCCGCCGGTGGCCAGGCCGAACAGCAGCACACGCACGGCGACCGCCATCGCAGGTCGTGCACGACCGGTCATCACGAAGGGCAGCAGCGCCCACGCCAGGCTGCCCGCCAGCGCTACCGCGCCCATGGCCAGCCACTCTGCAGGATTGCGACAGGCGAGCAGCAGGTATTCCCACTGCAGCCATCCGATCAGTCCCGCCAGCGCCCCGGACAGCGCGTAAGCCGCGGCCGCACCGGAACGACGCACGCGCGCGGCGAGCACGATCAGCACGCCCAGCGCCAGCCCGACCGCGCCGGCGGTCAGCGGCGCGGCGCCGTCGTTGCGTTCGGCCAGCGCGCCATGCCAGCCGAACTTGGCATGACCGTGCGAATCCAGCACCCCCCAGTAACCGCCGACCGTGCCTTCGAGCAGGCGCTTCCACGGCTGGTCGTAGGCTTCGATCACGTTGTACTGCCAGCCGTGCGCCTGTGCCGCCAGCAGGAACTCGCGCAGATAGCGCGCCTGCTCGATCAGCCCCGGCCGCGCGCCGTCGCGCTGCTTGCCCAGACTGGGCCAGCCGGTCTCGCCGATCAGCAGCGGTTTACCCAGTTCAGCGGCCGTCCTGTCCATCACCGCCGTCACGTGCGTGATCGCGTCGTCGATCGCCCGCGGCTCGTCCTCCCAGTAAGGCAGGATGTGCACGGTCGCGAAATCGACGCTGTCGGCCAGCGTGCGGTGCTTGAGCCAGAACTCCCAGACGTCGGCGTAGGTCACCGGCACCTCGGTTTCGCGCTGGGCACGCTCGATGTAGCGGCGCATCGCATCCTCGGTCTGCTCGCGGCGCAGCAGCACCTCGTTGCCGACGATGAGGCCGCGCACCACGTCGCGGTGACGGTTGGCGAGCGCGATGGCCTGCGTCAGCTCGATGTCGTTCTTCTTCAGATCGCCGCCTATCCAGGCGCCCACCAGCACCTTCAGTCCGTGGCGCCCGGCCAGCTCGGGCACGGCGGAAAGCCCCTGATCGACCGAATACAGGCGCACGCAGTCGGTGATGCGCGCCAGCCGTGCGAGGTCGGCGTCGATGCGCTCGCGGCTCACCTGGAAATCGGGAATCAGCGGCGACTCGCCGGGCCGGTAATAGGGCGCATAGGACACGCACTGCAAACGGGCCTGGTCAGGCGGCACGTCGGCCAGCGCCTGTGGCTGGTTGGCACGCCAGATCCAGAACGCGATCAGCGCCAGCGCGACCAGATGCACCAGCGCATAGCGCGCCCAGCGCGGCGCGCGATTCAGCGGCTCCATCATCGCTTCACGCTGCCTGTGTCGCCGGCGCTGCCGGCAGCGGCTTCTCCGGCAGCTGGGCGATGAACTGGCAGGCCAGTGCGGCGATGTAGGGCAGCGACTGCAGGCCCAGCATGGTCACCCACAGCAGTACTTCGACGCTGTCGGTGCCACGCATGTAAAGCATGGCGCTGGCGGCGCCGATCAGCGACAGCAGCAGGTACATCTCCTCGCGTATCGGCTGGAAGAATTTGGCCAGACCGCCCTCCGCCTTGCCCTTGGCGGTGCGCAGGAAAACACCGCGCTTGTGCGTGATGCCGGCGATGATGCCGCGCGCGATCGCGTGCGACAGACCCAGGCTCACCAGCGACGCGCCGGCGATGTCGGCCCACGGACAGTCCATCGCGCGGCGGTACAGGATGGGCCCCATCGCCGCCTTGGCCACCAGCAGGCCGAGCACCGGTGCCAGCATGATAGTGACCGGCAGCGAGAACATCTTCGGCCAGATCAGCATGGCCGCCGTCCACCCGATGGCGCCCAGCGCGAACATGAACTGCAGCGCGTCGCCGAACCACGAGAACCAGCCGGTGATGAAGTGATAGCGCTGACCGGCGGTGAGCTTGCTCTTGCCGACCAGCGCCTTCCAGTGACCCTTCATGATCTGCATCGCACCGAAGGCCCAGCGGAAGCGCTGCGACTTCAGCGCCGCGAAACTCGACGGCGTCAGGCCGCGACCGAACACGCGGTCGATATAGCGCAGTTCGTCGCCGTTCTCGAGCAGGCGCAGGCCCAGTTCGGTGTCCTCGCAGATGCACCACTCCGACCAGTTGCCCGATTCCTCCAGCCGTGAGCGGCGCACCAGCGTCATCGTGCCGTGCTGGATCAGCGCGTTGCGTTCGTGGCGATGGTGCATGCCGATGCGGAAGAAGCCGTCGAACTCCCAGTTGCACATGCGCTTGAAGAAATGGCGCTCCCACTCGCGGTGCGCCTGCGGTGCCTGCACCACGGCCACCTTGGGATCGCGGAAATGCGGCACCAGCGCGCTGAGCCAGTCGGTGGTGACCACGTAGTCGGCATCGACCACGCCGACCACGGCGGTGCGCGGGTCGATCTGCTTCATCGCGAAATTCAGTGCGCCAGCCTTGAAGCCCGGCCACTGCGGCAGATGGAAGAAGCGGAAGCGCGGGCCCAGTTCGGCCATGCGCGCTTCGACCGGCTTCCACAGCGCCTCGTCCTTGGTGTTGTTGTCGACGACGATGACTTCGAAGTTCTGATAGTCCATCGCCGCCAGACTGTCGATGGTGGCGATCACCATCTCGGGTGGCTCGTTGCAGCAGGCCAGATGCACCGACACGAAGGGCTGCTGATCCGCCGGCAGCGGCTCGGCCGGCTTGTAGGCGCGACGCCAGCGCGGCTTGAAGAACACCTCGGCGAACTCGAAACCGTTGGTCAGCAGCACGCCGGCGGTCAGCACGACGCCGAACACCAGTCCGATCAGCGCCGTCAGATCACGCAAGGTGAAGTAGTAGTCCGCCGGCAGGCGCGCGGCAATGACGATGGCGGTGACGCAGGACTGAACCAGAATGCACATCCACACCTGGCCGCCCATGCTCATGCCGCGCTGCGCCAGACAGAGCAGCAGCATGGGTACCAGCGCGAACACGGTGGCGATCAGCGCGTCGTCTATCCAGCCGCTGTTCGGGTCCACGCTGCCTTCGAGCGGGAACTTCAGTTGGCGGTCGGCGTTGAACACGCCCCAGTAGGCACCGGCCCAGCCCTCGATGTCGATCTTCCAAGGCTGGTCGTAGGCTTCGATCAGGAAGTAGTCGAGGTTCTTGCACAGCGCGCGGTAGAGGAATTCGCGCACGAAGCGCGCCTGGTTCTCCTCCGACGCGACCGCCGCCTGGATGGTCGGCCCCTTGCTCGGCCAGCCGATTTCCGAGATCAGGATGGAGCGGCCAGGGAAGGCGTCCAGCAGCTCCTGGTAGCGCGCCATCGCGTAGTCGACCGCCTTGTCCACCGGCACGCCCTCGTGATACGGCAGCAGGTGGACGGCAAGAAAATCGACGTGGTCGGCCAGCTCCGGGTTTTTCAGCCAGACGTGCCAGGGTTCGGCGGTCGATACCGGCAGATCGGTCGCGTTGCGTACCTCGTCGAGATAGGCATACATCTCGGGGAAGGTCAGGTCGTCGCGCAGCAATACCTCGTTGCCGACAATGATGCGGTCGATGTTCTCGTGCAGCCGGGCGTCCGCCAGCACGGCACCGATCTCGCGCCGGTTCTTCACCTTGTCGCGGTCAAGCCAGGCGCCCGCGGTGACGCGCAGTTCGTTCTGCCCCGCCAGATCGGACACCTCGGGGTTCTCGGTCGAGTTATAGGTACGCACCCGGTGCGCGATGCCGCCGAGTTGCTTCATGTCCTGCTCGATCTCGGCGTAGCTTGGATACACGCCCTTGAGCGGCGTCTGGTCGCGCCGGTAGGGGCTATAGGAAAAACCGTCGATGTAGTCCAGCGGCTCGACCACGCTGACCGGACGGTTCATCACCGCCCACAGCGCGAAGTGCACCGCCGCCACGCCCCCTGCAATCAGCAGGGCGATCATGACGCGGGCAAGGGAAATCTGTCTTTTCATGCGAGATCGGTGTCGGTCGTCCGGCTGGGCCGGGCGCAGCGTTTCCGGTAAGGTGAGGACTGCAGCCGGTCACCGGATGACGGTGTCGATGCTGCAGCGCGGCGATGCTAACACAGCGAAAATCCATGGTTCGCACGTGACGGACAGTGCCTACAGATGAATACCCCAATGCCCACCTCTTCCCTTGCTACCGACCTGCGCCGACGCCTCGGCGTGCCACTCCTGATCGCACTGCTGGTCGCCGCCGCAGCCAGCGCCGGCCTGCGCTACGGCCTGATGGAATCCGACCTGCTGCATGGCCTGTGCGCCGGCGGTGCCGACGACTGGCGCTGCCTGGTGCGGCGCTTCGCGCCGCAGCTTTTCATGCACGAGCGCATCGGCGTTCTTGCGCTGGCCGCTGGCGTCCTGGCACTGCTGCTGCGCTACGCCTTCGTGGCGCGCCTCGCCGTCGTCGCGGGCGCTGCCGGCCTGGTGCTGTACAGCGCCGATTTCGCCGCCGTCGGCCTGCTTGCCGGATTGCTCGTGCTGCTGGCGCGCGCACCAGCCTCTGTAAACACTGCGTAAACACAATGTCCCGAATTGTCCGGATCGCCCACTGTGCGGGCGCGAGCCGCTAAGCTGAGGGGCATGAACGGACATACATCGAAGCCGCGCATCCTGGTGGTCGACGACGACCCGGACCTGCGCGACCTGCTGCGCGACTACCTCGGCAAGCAGGACATGGACGTGCGCACCGTCGCCGACGGCGACGCGCTGCGCCTCGCACTCGAACGCGACGGCTGCGACCTGCTCATCCTCGACGTGATGCTGCCGGGCGACGACGGTCTTGCGCTGTGCCGCGAAATCCGCGCGAAATCGCGCCTGCCCATCCTGATGCTGACCGCCCGCGGCGATGAACTGGACCGCATCATCGGCCTGGAGATGGGCGCCGACGACTACCTGCCCAAGCCCTTCCATCCGCGCGAACTGCTGGCGCGGGTGCGCAGCATCCTGCGCCGGGCGCCGGAACACCCGGACGGCGACGGCAGCGTGCGCGGCCTGAAATTCTCCGGCTGGACGCTCGACCTCGGCGCCCGTCATCTGGTCGATGAGGCCGGCGTCGTGACGCCACTGTCCAGCGGCGAGTTCCGCATGCTCAACGCGCTGGCCGAGAACGCCAACCGCGTGCTGTCGCGCGACCAGCTGATGGACGTGCTGGCCGGCCGCGACGCCGGGCCGTTCGACCGCACCGTCGATGTGATGATCAGCCGCCTGCGCCGCCGGCTCGGCGACGACGGCCGCGAGCCGCGCATCATCCGCACGCTGCGCAACGAAGGCTATGTGCTGAACGGTCCGGTGGAGAAGCTGCTTTGACATGGGCGTCGCGGCTGCTGCCGCGCACGCTGTTCGGTCAGATCCTGTGCGTGCTGCTCGGCGGCCTGCTGCTTGCCAACGCACTCGGCCTGTGGCTGGTGGTCGAGGATCGCGTGCGCCTGTCGAGACAGATGCGCAGCGACTACGCCGCCACCCGCCTGGCCGAATCGGTCGCCCTGGTCGACGAAACGCCGGCGGCCGGCCGCGAACGGTTGCTGCGCATGCTCGAAAGCCCGAGCATCCGGTTGTCTCTGGACGAACCCTGGTACGAGGACGCGCAGGCGGTACCGGACGACTTCGACGCCTTCGTGCAACGCGTCGACGAGCGGCTGGACCAGCGCTTCGCCCACCAGGTGGTGAGCCGCGAGCAGGCCATGCTCACGGTGCGCGAAGACATGCACCCGCTGCGTCCGCCGCCGCCGCCTCCGCCGAGGCTGGCGCGGCTGCTGCCGTCGCCCCCGGCGATCGATGTATCGACTCAGGCGCGGCTCACTGACGGCAGTATCCTCACCTTCCGCTACTCGCCGCCACCGCCGCCGGTGGACCGCCCGCTGCGCATCATCGGCGGCCTGCTGCTGGTCGCCTTCGTGGTGAGCCTGCTGTCGGTCTGGGTGGTGCGCCGCCTCACCCGTCCCCTGGCGATGTTCGCGCACGCTGCCGACGGTCTGGCACGCGACCTCGAACAGGCGCCGCTCGATACCGGCGGACCGCGCGAAGTGGCCGGCGCGGCGCAGGCCTTCAACCGCATGCAGGGCGCGCTGCGCGCGCTGATCCAGACACGCGCACAGGCACTGGCCGGTGTGTCGCATGACCTGCGGCTGCCGATCACCCGCGTGCGCCTGCGTCTGGAGCAACTGCCGGACAGCCCGGTGCGCGAGGCGATCGAACGCGATCTGGCCGAGATGGAAACGCTGATCGACGACACGCTGGCCTTCCTGCGCGCCGGCGACAGCGCGGAAAGCGCCGCGCCGACCCGGCTCGAGGCGCTGGTCGACGGCGTGGCCGACGACATCGCCGCGCTGGGTGCGGACATCGAGGTGAGCGGCAGCCTGGCGCAGCCGGTCGTGCTGCGCCCGGCGCTGACCCGCCGCGCACTCGCCAACCTGATGGACAACGCGCGCCGCTATGGCGGCGGCCGCGTACGCGTGACGCTGTCGTCGACCGACGGCGAAGCGCGGATCGACATCGACGACGACGGACCGGGGATACCCGAAGCCGAACTGGACCGCGTGTTCGAGCCCTATGTGCGGCTGGAGTCCTCGCGCGCCCGCCACACCGGCGGCAGCGGTCTGGGGCTGGCCATCGCCCGTGCCGTCATCCGCGCCCAGGGCGGCGAAGTCACACTGTCGCGCCGCGCCGAAGGCGGCCTGCGGGCGCGCGTCGCGCTGCCCTTGCCGGTTCGGAAATCTGCGGGGTAAGCCGGCTGACGGCGACGGATCGAGCGTATTTCCTGTGCGCGCGGCCTGCTGACCGCAACACGGCCCTCGACGATCGCACGCGGAAATTCAGCCGCTCATCCCACCGCAAGGCGCGTTCCGCTCAGTTCCTCGCCTGCAGCGCCTGCACCGCCGGCGGATAGTTCTGTCCGGCCGAGGCGCGCAGCCAGCGCAGCGCCTCGTCGGTGTTGCGCGTCTGCCCGGCGCCGGTATCCAGCATGACCGACAGCGCGTACTGCGCCTCGGCCTCGCCCTGCTCCGCGGCGACGCGGAACAGCCGCGCCGCTTCCGCCAGATTGCGCTGCACGCCGCGGCCGGCTTCATAGGCCCAGGCCAGTCGCGTCACGCCGCGCACGTCACCGAAGTCGGCCAGCTTGCGGTACATCGCGGCCGCATCGGCGTGCCGGCCCTCGGCTTCGAAGCGGCGCGCCTCGGCCAGTTCGCGGTCGCGGATGCTGCCGCCCTGCGGGTCGTTCAGCGCGGCAAGATGGGTCGCCGCCTCCTGATCGCCGCCGTCGGCCGCGACCTTGAGCCAGTGGCGCGCGCCGTCGATGTCGCGCTGGCCGAGCTTGCCGCCCTGCAGCAGCAGGCCGAGGCGCAGCGCCGAATTGCGGCTGCCCGCCTGGGCGCCGTTCTCGTACAGGCGACGCGCCTCGTGCGGATTCTGCGGCTCGCCCAGCCCGTCCTCGGCGAGGATGCCCAGATTGAACCAGGCCTCGCCATTGCCGCGCTCGGCCAGCGCGGTCCAGATGCGTTTCGCGTCGGTGTAGTGCGCCATCTTGAATTCGGCGTAACCCTTGTACAGCCCCCAGGACGGCTTCTGCACCGCCTCGGCGATGTCGTCGTCGGTGATGGCCCATGCGCTCAGCGGCAACAGGCCGGCAAGCAGGGTCACGCACAGGCGGCGCAGCGAGCGGGCAAGAGGGAATGCGGACATATCGGTTCTCCAGGCGGAAGCGCCCGTTCTGCAGGGCGTGCCTGTGACAGGCGCGGCGCAGTCTAAGTTACATCGTGCGCTCACGAATGCCGCTTGTTCGGGCATTTTCCATGGCAGGCGCCGAGCCGCGTCCGATTAGCATGCGCGTCTGCGGGGCACGCCAGAACAGCATGCAGTGCGTTGGCCCCGTCGTCCCACACGGACCGACTTCATGTCCCTGATCTCCCGTGCGTCCATCGGCGCGCTTGTCCGCCACGTCCTGTTGTTCGCCTCCTGTCTGTGCGGCGCGGCGCTGGCCGGCGAACTCGGCCACGACGACCTCGCCCGTCGCTTCCAGCCGCCACTGCACGTACAGCCCAAGCTGGCCGACCTCCCGGTCTGGCCGATCACCAGCGAACTGGAACCGGAGGCCGGACCGGTCGGCTATGTGTTCGAGTCGATCGATCTGGCGCCGATACCTGGCTTCGAAGGCACGCCGATGAATCTGCTGGTCGCCATCGACCGCAAGGGCGGCTTCATCGACGTCGAAGTGCTGCGCCAGCACGAACCGGTCTTCCTCAGCGGACTGGGCGAAGCGCCGCTGAAGGAATTCGTGCAGCAGTACGCCGGGAAGAATCTGAAGCAGGAAATCACCGTGTCGTCGGCCTACGGCAATACGCGCGCCGGCGGCAGCGACAGCCGCGTCGTGCTCGACGGTGTGACCAAGGCGACCGCGTCGGTGCGCATCGTGAACCAGACGGTGCTCGCGGCCAGCCTTGCGGTGGCGCGCGAAAAGCTCGGCTTCGCCGATCCCGGCGCGCGCGGACCGGCGGCGCGGGCGCGCGCCGACGTCTTCGACAGGCTGGACTTTGCCACGCTGGTCAAGCGCGGACTGATCGGCCGCCTGCGCGTCAGCAACGCGCAGGCCGAAAAGCTGTTCGCCGGCACCGACGGCGAAGGCGCGGACGAGGTCGCGCTGGCCGAGCCGGACGGTACGCTGGTCGACCTCTACGTCGGCTATCTGAATGTGCCGACGGTCGGCCGCGCGGTACTTGGCGACGCACGCTACGACGACCTGATGAAGAAGCTCGAGGACGGCCAGCACGCGCTGTGGGCAGCCACCTCAGGTCGCATCGCGCTGATCGACGAGCACTTCGTGCCGGGCACGCCGCCGCCCAGCCTGTCGCTGACCCAGGGCGGGCTGCCGGTGGAAATGCGCGATCTGGTGTTCGAGCACCCGGCCCCCGAGGGCGCGCCGACGTTCAACGCGTCCGGCGTGTTCCGCATCTACGCCCAGGCAGGCCTGGACCCGGCGCGGCCGATGCAGCTCACGCTGACGCTGACCCGCGCCAAGGGCATGATGCTGCCGCGCATCACGCACCAGACCGTGTCCTTCGACTACGCGCCGGACAGCGACCTGTTCGTCTATCCGCCACAGCCACTGCCGGAATGGCTGGTCGCCTGGCAGGGCCGCTGGCCGGATCTGGCGGCCATCGGTGTCGCGCTCGCCCTGCTCTGCGCGGTGCTGGCAAGGCCGGACTGGATGGCGCGCGACGTCCGGCGGCTGGCGCTGTTCCGCAACGCCTTCCTGCTGTTCACGCTGGTGTTCATCGGCTGGCACGCGCAGGGCCAGCTGTCCATCGTGCAGATCACCGGCGCGATCAAGACGCTGGCCGCCGGATCGGATCTGTCGAGCTTCCTGTACGACCCGGTGTCGCTGCTGCTGATCGCGTTCACCGCGGTGAGCTTCTTCATCTGGGGTCGCGGCACCTTCTGCGGCTGGCTCTGCCCCTTCGGCGCGCTGCAGGAATTCGTCGCGATCGCGGCACAGAAGCTGCGCGTCCCGCAGATCCGGTTGCCTCGGCCGCTCGCGCGCGTGCTCGACCGCGGCCGCTACGCGCTGCTGCTGGCGCTGGTCATCGCCGCAGCAACCGCGCCGCGGATCGCCGAAAACCTGGTCGAGGTCGAGCCATTCAAGACCGCGATCACGGTCGGCTTCGATCGCTCATGGCCGTATGTGGCGTGGGCGGTCGGGCTGCTGCTGGCGGGTGCCTTCAGCTACAAGTTCTTCTGTCGCTACCTGTGTCCGCTGGGTGCCGCGATGACGCTGGGCGGCAAACTGAGGCGCTTCGACTGGTTGGTGCGCCGCGCCGAATGCGGCAAGCCCTGTCAGACCTGTCGCCACCGCTGCCAGTACGACGCGATCGAGCGCAGCGGCGACATCCGCTACGACGACTGTTTCCAGTGCCTGGACTGCGTCGGCATCCACGCCGACCCGCAGCGCTGCGCGCCGGTGCTGCTGTACGCGAAGAAGGGGCGCACGGTGACGCCTTTCCCCGTTCCGGTGCGGACGGCGGACGCCACGAACTGAGCGTTCAGCCGCCCTGCTTCCAGCGTTCGGCCGCGCTGTCGTCGGAATCGCGCGCATCGACCCAGCGGCTGCCTTCCGGCGTGTCCTCGCGCTTCCAGAACGGCGCGCGGGTCTTCAGGTAATCCATGATGAATTCGCAGGCGGCGAAGGCTTCGCCGCGGTGACTGCCGGCGACGACCACCAGTACGATGCGGTCTGCCGGCTGCAGCGTGCCGACGCGGTGGATCACCCGCACCGCCAGGATGTCCCAGCGCGCCTTCGCCTGCGCGACGATGTCCTCCAGCGCCGCCTCGGTCATGCCCGGGTAGTGCTCCAGCGTCATCGCATGCACGCCGGAGCCGTCATTGATATCGCGCACCAGACCGGTGAAGGTGGCCACCGCGCCGACGTCGGTGCGCCCGGCCAGCAGCGCGTCGATCTCTGCGCCGATGTCGAAGTCGGCCTGCTGCACGCTCACACTCATGCTTTTCTCCTCAGCCGCCGGTGACCGGCGGGAAGAAGGCCACTTCGTCGCCGTCGGCGACCGCGGCGTCCGGTTCGGCCATGCGCTGGTTCACCGCCGCACGCAGGTTCTTCATCTGTGCGAGCTTGTCCCAGTCGCCGCCGCGGCTGGCGATCAGCGCGCGCACGCCGGCCAGCGTGGTCACATCGGCCGGCAGGTCGACCGTCTCACCGGGCGAACCCAGCGCTTCGCGCAACGCGGCGAAGTAAAGCACCTTGATCTTCATCGTCATGACTCAGTACAGCAGGGATTCGAAGGACAGGAAGGGCACGGCGTCGCCCCGCTTCACCGGCTGGCCGGCGGCGATGTCGGCCAGACCGCTGCCCCACACGGTGGAGGTGAGCACGCCCGAACTCTGGTTCGGAAACAGTTCGAGACCCCCTTCGGCGTTGCGGCGCACGCGCAGGAATTCGCGGCGGCGGTCCGGCTTTGGCCAGTCGAAATCGGCACGCACCATGAATGGCTGAGCGGCGACGTCGGCCACACCCATGCGACGCAGGATGAAAGGGCGCACCAGCAGCAGGAAAGTGACGAAGCTGGACACCGGATTGCCGGGCAGGCCGAGGAAATCCGCATGACCGCCGTCTGCGCGCTTCACGTGGCCATGCGCCAGCGGCTTGCCCGGCTTCATCGCGATCTTCCAGCTGTCCAGCCCGCCTTCGGCGGTCAGCGCCGGCTTGATGTGGTCTTCCTCGCCGACGCCGACGCCGCCGCTTGTCAGTATCAGGTCGCAGCTTGCCGCGGCTTCGCGCAGCGCGGCGCGCGTGGCGTCGAGGCGGTCGGGGACGATGCCGAGGTCCAGCACTTCGCAGCCCAGCGTTTCACACAGCGCGCGCAGCGTGTAACGGTTGGAGTTGTAGATGCCGCCCGGCGGCAGCGGCTCGCCCGGCATGACCAGTTCGTCGCCGGTCGAGAACAGCGCGACGCGCGGCCGCCGCACTACCGGCACCTCGGCCAGACCGATCGACGCCGCCAGCCCGACTTCCTGCGCGCGCAGCCGGGTGCCGGCCGCCAACACCACGTCGCCTTCGCGGATGTCCTCGCCGGCGCGGCGTATCCACGCACCCGGCTTCGGGATCTCGTCGAAACAGACGCCGGCTTCCGTGGTGCGCGTCGACTCCTGCATCACGATGGCGTCGGCGCCCGGCGGCACCGGCGCGCCGGTGAAGATGCGGGCACAGGTCCCGGCGGCCAGCGGCGCGCCGACATGACCGGCCGGGATGCGCTGGCTCATCGGCAGGCAGCAGCCAGGCACGTCGAGGTCGGCCAGACGCACGGCGTAGCCGTCCATGCTGGAGTTGTCGTGCGGCGGCACGGTCAGCGTCGAGCGCTGGTCGGTAGCGAGCACGCGGCCGGCGGCAGCGAATGTCGATACGGTTTCGCTGTCGGCGATCGGACGTGCGGCCGCGAGCAGGCGTTCGACCGCAGCGTCCAGCGTGAGCATTTCGTTCATCCTGAGAACCTCGGCTGACCGCTTGGCATATTGATCAGAGTAGTTGTCGTCATCAATGTCGTCATTTGCCTGCCCTTCATACTCCCGGCCGAGACCGCTTCGACGCCGCGTACACGGCTGGCGAGGCGCCCTGCGGCGTTGCTCGTCCTTGCAGGGAGCCATCCTGCCGCGTCCTCGCGCCTTGCCGTACACCTCGCCAGCCGCGCCCACGACGCCGATCAACCGAGGTTCTCAGGATGATCTGAATCCCTGGTGGCGAAGGATGAAGCCGGCGATGGCTTCCACGTCATTCAGGTCGAGCCGGGGCAGCGGAAGTTCCATCGGCTCGTCGGTGGCGACCGCCACCACGTGCGGGTTGTCGGGATACATCAGCGGCCGGCCGTAGGACGGGCGGTGGATTTCCAGCTTCGGGATCGGCGACGCCTTGTAGCCCTCGACCAGCAGCAGGTCGCAGTCGCCCATGGCGGCGATCTGCTCGTCCAGCGTCGGTTCCGGGCGCCCGCGCAGTTCGTGCATCAGCACCCAACGGTTGTTCGACACCAGCATCACTTCGGTGCAGCCGGCCTCGCGCAGGCGGTGCGAATCCTTGCCCGGCTTGTCGATGTCGAAGCCCGCGTGCGCATGCTTGATCAGCGACACGGTCAGCCCCTCCAGCACGAAGTGAGGAATCAGCTGCTCGATCAGCGTGGTCTTGCCGGAACCGCTGTAGCCGGCAAATCCGAAAACTTTCATGGGGTGGGCGGGCGCGGGTAAAACGCGATTATCGCCCGGAAGCGGGCCCGACTGGCGGACCACGTCCGGAAACCGGACCTGAGCAGGTCGATCTCCGGACGCCGCCGGCCGGATGGAACGGTCGTGACGCAGACCGTTCAGCCGCCGGCTCAGCCGTTGTTGCGGATGCGGGCAACCAGTGCGGCGGTGTACTCCTTGGTGCTGGCGCGGCCGCCCAGGTCACCGGTGCGGACGTTGTCGATGTTCAGCGTTTCCGACACCGCCTTGCGAATGCGGTCGCCCTTGTCCTGCATGTTCACGTGATCCAGCATCAGCGCGGCGGCCAGCACCAGCGCCGTCGGATTGGCGATGCCCTTGCCGGCGATGTCCGGTGCCGAGCCGTGCACCGCTTCGAAGATGGCCGCATCGGCGCCGATGTTGGAACCGGGCGCCATGCCCAGGCCGCCGACCAGACCCGCAGTCAGGTCGGACAGGATGTCGCCGAACAGGTTGGTCGTGACCAGCACGTCGAACTGCCAGGGGTTCATCACCAGCTTCATGCAGCAGGCGTCGACGATGACCTGTTCGAACTGGATCCTGCCCTTGTAGCGCTCCTCGTACATCTGCTCGGCCGTTTCCAGGAAGATGCCGGTCAGCGCCTTCATGATGTTGGCCTTGTGCACCACGGTCACCTTCTTGCGACCGAGCGCGATCGCGTGTTCGAAGGCGTATTCGAGAATGTGGCGCGCGCCCTGGCGGGTATTCACGCCGGTCGACATCGCCACCGCGTGCGGGTCGCCCTCGATCGGGATGAAGTGCTCGTAGCCCATGTACAGGCCTTCGAGGTTCTCGCGGCAGACGATGAGGTCGATGTTGTCGTAGCGGCCGCCCGGGATCAGCGTCTGCGCCGGGCGGATGTTGGCGTAGAGCTTGAACTCCTCGCGCAGGCGCACGTTGATCGAGCGGAAACCGCCGCCGACCGGCGTTTCCAGCGGGCCCTTCAGTGCCAGCCGGGTGCGCCGGATGCTGTCCAGCGTCTTCGCCGGCAGCGGATCACCTTCGCTCTTCAGCGCGCCCATGCCGGCAGGCATCTGTTCCCACTCGAACGGAGCCCCCACCGCGTCGAGCGCCGCCAGCGCGGCTTCCATGATTTCCGGTCCGATGCCGTCACCGGGGATCAGTGTGGCGGGGATTTTCTGCGCGCTCATTCGGGGGTCTCCTGTAATGGTTCATTGTCCCCGGACCGCGTCGCCGGGTTGGCGACGCATCCGGAAATGTCCGGCCGCTGAAGCAAGAAACCTGCCTCGGCTTCGGGTCTGCCGACCGACCCTGTATTCATCCGGCCTGCGCCGGTTCGAGCTTGCGCCAGACCGTGGCGCCGCCGCTGGCCTTGTCGATCTCGGCCAGCACGCGTTCGTGCTCGGCCAGTTCCGCCTCGCTTGCCTGCACCCGGCGCAATGCACCACGCGGGCGCGCGGCCGCGGCGGCACGCACCGCCGAGGCTTCCGGTTCGAGGTCGATGATCAGGCTTTCCTGGCCCCGGGTCATCGCAAGATAGACCTCGACCAGCAGTTCCGCGTCGAGCAGCGCGCCGTGGAACTCACGATGCGAGTTCTCGATGCCGAAGCGCTCGCACAGCGCGTCGAGGTTGGCGCGCTTGCCCGGGAACATGTCGCGCGCCATGCGCACGGTATCGATCGCCGGCCACACGCAGGTTTCGCGCAAGGGCGGCCGGCCGACGATATTCAGTTCGTTGTCGAGGAAGCCGACGTCGAAGGCGGCGTTGTGGATGACCAGCTCCGCGTCGCGCACGAAATCAACGAACTCGTCGACCACGTCGCGAAACTTAGGCTTGTCGGCGAGGAACTCGGTGGTGATGCCGTGCACCGCCACCGCGCCCTCCGGCACGTCACGTTCCGGATTGACGTACATGTGCAGCCGGCGGCCGGTGCGCTTGCGCCCGACCAGCTCGACGCAGCCGATTTCGATCAGCCGGTCGCCGTTCTGCCACTCCAGGCCGGTGGTTTCGGTATCGAGGATGATCTGGCGAATCATGGGGAAAGGCGGCTCCTTGAGGCGGGCCGGATTGTACCGGCCAGAACTTGCAGTTCGCTGACAGCGATCAACGACGGGCCGGGATGGCCTCCCGCGCCAGGCGGTCGGCGCGTTCGTTCTCCGGGTGACCGGCGTGACCTTTCACCCATTTCCATTCGACCTGATGCACGCCGGCTGCGGCGTCGAGCGCCTTCCACAGATCGACGTTCTTGACCGGATCACCGCCGGCCGTCTTCCAGCCCTTGCGCTTCCAGCCATGTATCCACTCGCTGATGCCCTTCTGCACGTACTGCGAGTCGGTATAGACCACCGCGCGCACCGGTTTCTTCAGTGCGTTCAGTGCCTCGATCACCGCCATCAGTTCCATCCGGTTGTTGGTGGTCGTGACTTCGCCGCCCGACAGCTCGCGTTCGTGTTCGCCGCTCTTCAGCAGCGCGCCCCAGCCTCCGGGGCCCGGATTGCCGCTGCAGGCGCCGTCCGTGTAGATGATGACTTCGTCCAACCGTATCTCCAGTCATAGATGAGGGCGCCGCGCCTACTGGCCGGGCGCCCGGTGTTTCTGCGCGCGCGGACTGACCGTCGCCAGCGCGCGCGCGGCCGCCCGGCGGTCGCGCCAGGTCGGCATGATGAGTCGCATGCCGCGCACGCGCTTGATGCCTTGCAGCACATAAGCGCCGCCGAGAAAGGGCCACCAACGATCGCCGGCGGTCTCCATGAAGTGCCAGCGCGCCAGCCACTTCTCGCTGAGTACCGGCGGGCAGTAACAACCGAAGCAGCCGGCCTGGGTGTCCAGGCTGAGCAGCTTGAACCAGTCGCGCAGTCGCGGCACCGACAGCCAGTCACCGTTCCACGGGAAGGGGTCGCGCTCGCGCAGGCGCCGTCTGGCCCCCCACAGGCTGAACGGATTGAAGCCGGTCACCAGTACCTGCCCCTCCGGCACCAGCACGCGCTCGACCTCGCGCAGCACCGCGTGCGGATCGCTGGCGAATTCGAGTACGTGCGGCAGGACGACCAGATCGACGCTGGTCGCCGCGAACGGCAACTGCACCGGATCGCAGATCAGCGCCCGCGGCGGGCCCGGTTTCGCGTCCTCGCAGTAGAGCTTGAACGGCATCCGGTTGGCACGCAGGTAATCGTGCTCCAGCAGCCCGATCTGTACCGCGTTGTAGCCGAACACGTCGGCCACGATCTGGTCGACCCGCGCCTGCTCCCAGCGCTGGACATACTGTCCCTGCGGCGTGTCCAACCATTCGTGCAGACCGGGAATCGACATGGGCAAGAGGCGTGGGGCAGGCAGATCGCGGCCGGTGCATTGTCAACGCAGAGCCCAGCCGCCAGAATCGGGCGGATGAAGATATATCCGATCCCCGCATTTGGCGACAACTATCTTTGGCTCGCCGCCGCAGGTGACCGGGCGCTGGTGGTCGACCCGGGCGATGCCGCCCCGGTGCTGGCCGCACTCGACGAACATTCGCTGCGCCTGGACACCATACTGATCACCCACCACCACGCCGACCACATCGGCGGCCTGGGCGAACTGAAGCGCCGCACCGGCGCCCGCGTGTTCGGGCCGGCCGACGAGCGCATCGAGCATATCGACGAGGTGGTGCGCGAAGGTTCGCGCGTCGCCCTGCCCTCGCTCGCGGCCACCTTCGCGGTGCTGGAAGTGCCCGGTCACACGCGCAGCCACATCGCCTACGTCGGCGGCGACCTGCTGTTCTGCGGCGACACGCTGTTCGCCGCGGGCTGTGGGCGGCTGTTCGAGGGCAGCGCGGAACAGATGTGGCACTCGCTGTCGCGGCTCGCCTCGCTGCCGCTGCACACCCGTGTCCATTGCGCGCACGAATACACGCAGGCCAATCTGCGCTTCGCGCAGGCGGTCGAACCGGACAATCAGGCGCTGCTGGCCCGCATCCGCCGCGTAGCGAAGCTGCGCGAGGCCGGCCTGCCGAGCGTGCCGAGCGCGCTGGCCGACGAACTGGCGACCAACCCCTTCCTGCGCGCACGCGAACTGGCGGTCATCCGCGCGGCGGAGGCGCACGCCGGCCGCCGACTGGGCAGCCCGGTCGAGGTGTTCGCCGTATTGCGTGAGTGGAAGAACGTCTTCTGAAAAGCCGGCCTGCGCCGGCGTCAGCCGGCGACGGTCTCGACCTGTCTGAAACCGACGCGATCGCGCCCGCCCGACTTCGCCGCGTAGAGCGCGAGGTCGGCTTCGGCGATCAGACTCTGCGGGCTGCCCGCGCCGACGCCCGGCATCATGCTGGCGACCCCGACACTGATGGTGACGTGGCCCGACGTCGTCGCATGCGGCAACTTGAGCGCGCGGATCGCATCGCACAGCCCTTCGGCCACGTTGCGCGCGCCAGCGAGGTCGGTTTCCGGCAGCACCAGCGCGAATTCTTCGCCGCCGTAGCGCGCTACCAGATCGCTCGGGCGGCGCGACACCGCCTGCAGCGCACTGGCCACCGACTTCAGGCATTCGTCGCCACCCAGGTGGCCGTAGGTATCGTTGTACTGCTTGAAATGGTCGACATCGACCAGCGCCAGCGCCAGCGGTCGCTTGTAGCGCGCCGCACGCCGCCACTCGCGCATGATGGTCTCGTCGAAATGGCGCCGGTTGGCAAGACCGGTCAGACCGTCCAGCGAGGTGAGCCGCGTCAGTTCCTGGTTGGCGGCGTCGAGCTTGCGCGTCAGCACCACCAGCGAGTAACGCATCTGCAGGATGCGCTGCATCGCACGTACCTTGGCGGCGAGCACCACTTCACTGATCGGTTTGAAAAGATAGTCGTCGCCGCCGGCGGTAATGCCCTGCACGAGATCGGTATCGGCCGTGCGCGCGGTCAGGAAGATGATGGGAGTCCATTCGCCCGACTGCTCGATGGCGCGGATGCGGCGGGCGACCTCGTAGCCGTCCATGCCCGGCAGTACCACGTCGAGCAGCACGATGTCCGGATTGTGTTGGCGGAACGCCGCAACGCCGCTCTCTCCGTCGGTGGCGGCGATGGGCAGTATCCCCATCCGTTCGAGATGCTGGCTGACGACTGCGAGCCCTGTCTGGGAATCTTCGATGACCAGCGCTTTCATGGACACACCCTTTTTTTATTCGCCATCATAACCTTACAAAGCCCCGGGACAACATCGACGAACCCCGTCCGCGACGTGCGGTCAATCCGCACTCCTTCAACCCCACTCCGACAGCAAGGTTTGACGCTGCCCGCTCCGGCTGGCTAGCATTCGGGGTTTGGCTCTTTCGCCGCAATGCCGCATTTCATCGTTTCCCTGCTGCGCCGCTCGCTGCTCGTGCTGGCGGCCGCAACGCTCGCCGGCTGTGCGGCCACGGGCGTCGTGCCCGAAGAACCGGCCGAGCCTCCGGGCGCCTCGGTCGGCACCCGCTCGGTCGAACGCCCGGCAGCACGTCGTACCCCGGACACGGCCAGCCGCACGACGCCGGGCATCAAGCCGGGCAAGGCGGAGCCCATTCCCTTTCCGCAACCGACCGAAGTGATCGCCAATGAAGAGGAAGCGATCAGACCGATCGACCTCACCGTGCCGCCGGACGACCTGTGGGAACGCATCCGCAAGGGCTTCGGCATGGCCGACCTGGACCACCCTCTGGTGGCGGAGCACCAGGCCTGGTACCTGAACCGCCCCGACTACTTCCGGCGGATGACCGAACGCGGCCGCCGCTACATGTTCCACATCGTCGAGGAAATCGAGAAGCGCGGCCTGCCGACCGAACTGGCGCTGCTGCCCATGGTTGAAAGTGCCTACAACCCGGAAGCGCTGTCGTCGGCGCGGGCCTCGGGGCTGTGGCAGTTCATCCCGTCGACCGGCAAGCTCTACGGCCTGGAACAGAACGCGCAGCGCGACGACCGCCGCGACATCGTCGCCTCGACCGCCGCCGCGCTTGAATATCTTCAGCGTATCTACGAAATGCACGGCGACTGGCACCTAGCGCTCGCCTCCTACAACTGGGGCGAAGGCGCGGTCGGTCGAGCGGTCATGCGCAACCAGGCGGCCGGCCTGCCGACCGACTACGCCTCGCTGAACATGCCCAACGAAACGCGGCACTACGTGCCGAAGCTGCAGGCGCTCAAGAACATCATTGCCCAGCCGGAACTGTTCGGCATCGAGCTCGATACGGTCGAGAACAAGCCCTACTTCACGCTGGTGGCCGAAGCGCCGACCATGGATCTGGCCACTGCGGCGCGACTTGCCGACGTACCGGTGGCCGAGATCAAGGCGCTCAACCCGCAGCACAAGCGACCGGTCATCCGCGCCGGCGAGGGTGGCGCGCAGCTGGTGCTTCCGTCGCACGCGGTCGACACCTTCATGTCCAACCTCAGCAACCGCGACGCCGATGCCGCACCCGCAGCCGGTGCGCCGTGGCGCACCTATACGCTGGGTCCGAAGGAAACGCTGACCACCGTCATCCGCCGCTTCGGCGTGACCGAATGGCGCCTGCGCCGCTTCAACGGCCTGTCGCCGACGGCGAAGATCGGTCCGGGCACCACGCTGCTGGTGCCCGACGAGAACAGCAGCCTGTCGCTTGACGGTGCCGGCAACGCCGAAGAAGCGCCGCGCCTCGGTGTGGACAAACCGAAGTACAAGCGCGTCAAGCGGAACGGGCGCTGGGTGAACGTGCCGGTCGCAGCGCCGTCCGGCAACAAGGCGGTGAAACCGGCGGCACCGAAGAAGAAGGCCGCGCCCGTCGCCAAGAAAAAGGCCGTCGTCCCGGTCAAGAAAACCGCAACGAAAAAGCCTGCAGCGAAAAAATAGCGGTGTGGACCGAATGCCGGGCGGGCCGGCGCGCGGTCAGCGCGCGAAGCCGGCCGACAGCATCCGCGTCAGTTCGGCCGCCGGCACGGGCTGACAGCCCGCGGCGTTCTGACCGCACCACAGCGGAGAGAAATCGCCGCTTCCGGCCGCTTCGGCGCGCGCACGCAGCGGTGCGATCGCCGCTGCGGCGAGCGGAAACGCTGGCGCATCGGCACTGATCGGCCCCAGTTCGCGCATCGCCCGATTGACGATTCCGCGCGCCGGTCGCCCTGAAAACACATTGGTCAGCGCGGTGTGACGGGCCGCCTCGCTGCCCAGCGCCGCACGATGCACGGCTGAGGTCGTCGCCTCGGGGCAGCACAGATAGGCGGTGCCGACCTGCACTGCGCTCGCCCCGAGCGCCATCGCGGCCGCCACGCCCCGGGCGTCGGCAATCCCGCCGGCGGCGATGACCGGGCGCGACACCGCGCGCACCACCTGCGGCAGCAGCGCGAACGTGCCGAGCTGTTCGCTCAGATCATCGGTCAGGAAATGCCCGCGATGCCCGCCCGCCTCCAGCCCCTGCGCGATGATCGCGTCGGCGCCGTACGCTTCGAGCCAGCGCGCTTCGGCCACCGTGGTGGCGGATCCCAGCACGCAGGCGCCCCACGCCTTGACCCGCGCGAGCAGATCGGCCGCCGGCAGCCCGAAATGGAAGCTGACGACCGCCGGACGGAAGGCTTCGAGCACGTCGGCCATGCCGGTACTGAAAGGCATGCGCCCCGGCCCGGCCGGCACCTGCGCCGGATCGACACCGAACTCGGCGTAGTACGGCGCGAGCGCAGCGCGCCAGCGTGCCTCGCGCGCCGCGTCCGGCGACGGCGGCACGTGACAGAAGAAATTGACGTTGATCGGCCGGTCGGTGAGCGCCTGCAGCGCGCTCAGCTGGTCGCGCAAACCCTCGGCACCCAGCATGGCGGCCGGCAGCGAACCGAGACCGCCGGCGTTCGAAACGGCAGCGGCAAGCCGGTGATCCTGCACACCGGCCATCGGCGCCTGGATGAGCGGCAGGCGCAGGCCGGCGATGGCTGGAAACGTCATCGTTCCTCCTCGCGTCGACGGCGCTCAGTCCGGATACCAGCAGGCCACGGCCTGGCGGCCGTCCTCGCCCGCCAGCGGCGGCAGGTCGGTCGAACACCGCGCCTGCGCGCGCCTACAGCGCGGGTGGAAGGCACAGCCGGACGGCGGACTGGCCGGCGACGGCAGATCGCCCGCCAGCTTCTGCGGCTGCTGCGCGCCGTCGATGCGCGGCACCGCCGACAGCAGCGCCTGCGTGTAGGGATGACGCGGCGCGCGCAGCACGCGATCGACCGGACCACTCTCGACTATCCGGCCCAGATACATCACCGCCACGTCGTGCGCCAGGTGCTCAACCACCGCGATGTTGTGCGTGATGAAGAGGTAGGCCAGCCCCAGTTCGCGCTGCAGCCGGCGGAGCAGATTCAGTATCTGCGCCTGCACCGACACGTCGAGTGCCGACGTCGGTTCGTCGCAGACGATGAGCCGCGGCTGCACCGCGAGCGCGCGCGCGATGGCGATACGCTGGCGCTGGCCGCCGGAAAATTCATGCGGATAGCGATCGGCCATGTCCGGCCGCAGGCCGACCTGCTCGAGCAGTGCGCGCACCGCCTCGTCACCGCCAGCGCGCTTCAGTGCGGACATGCCCTCAGCGATGATTTCGCCGACCCGCATGCGCGGGTTCAGCGAGCCGTACGGGTCCTGGAACACCATCTGCATCTGCGCGCGCAGTTCGCGCAATGCCGCACCTGACGCGGCGCCGACATCCTGAGCGCCCAGTGTCACGCTGCCGGCGGTCGGTTCGATCAGTCGCAGCACCGCCTTGCCGGCGGTGGTCTTACCGCAGCCGGACTCGCCGACCAGCGCCAGCGTGCGGCCGGCGCGGATATCCAGCGACACGCCATCGACCGCCCGCACATGACCCACCGTACGCTGCAGGACGCCGCGCCGGATCGGGAAATGCACCTTCAGCTCGCGCACGCTCAGCAGCGGCTGCGCATCGCCCGACGGTGCAGCTTCAGCGACACCGGCAGACGGGGCGACGTGTTGCGCGTGCCGGCCCGCCTCTGCCGGGTCGTACAGGTGACAGCGCACCTGCTGGCCCTCGCCCGCCGACTGCCAGGCCGGCGCCTCGTCGCGGCAGCGCGCCCAGGCCTGCGGACAGCGCTCGGCAAAGCGACAGCCACGGAAATCGGTGGTCAGCGGCGGCACCGAGCCGCGGATGGTGGCCAACTCCCCGCGCTGCGCGGTGTCGGGCAAGGCGGCGAACAGCAGCTGCGAATACGGGTGCGCCGGCTGCGCGAAGAAGGCCGCGCGCGGCGCGCGTTCGATCAGCTGGCCGGCATACATGACACCCACCTGATGCGCCATGCGCGCAACCACGCCGAGGTCGTGCGTGATCAGCAGCAGCGCCATCCCCTGTTCGCGCTGCAGCTTCGCCAGAAGGTCGAGCACCTGCGCCTGTATCGTCACGTCGAGCGCGGTGGTCGGCTCGTCGGCGATCAGCAGTTTCGGTTCGCCGGCCAGCGCTATCGCGATCATGACGCGCTGCTTCATGCCGCCGGAAAACTGGAAGGGATATTCGTCGAGCCGTCGCGCCGCGTCCGGAATACCGACCGCAGCCAGCAGCTCGAGTGCCCGCGCGCGCGCTGCCGCGCCGCGCAGGCCGCGGTGCAGCGCCAGTACCTCGCCGATCTGCTGCATCACGGTGAGCACCGGATTCAGGCTGGTGCCCGGCTCCTGGAAGATCATCGCCATGTCGCGGCCGCGCGCCTCGCGCATGTTGGCCTCGGTCAGCACGGTCAGTTCGCGGCCGGACAGGCGCACGCTGCCGCCGGCGATGTAGCCGACGTCGGGCAGCAGGCGCATCAGCGCATTCGCCGTCATCGACTTGCCGCAGCCGGACTCACCCAGCAGCGCCATCGTTTCGCCGGCGCGCACGTCGAAGTCGAGCGCGTCGACGGCGCGCGCGATGCCGGCCGGCGTATCCAGTTCAGCGGTCAGGCCGCGCACTTCGAGCAGGGGCGCGTTCATGCGGCAGCCCTCCGCAGCGTGCGGCGCGCCCGCCACTGGAAGCGCGGATCGAAGGCGTCGCGCACCGCGTCAGCGAACAGGTTGGCGGCGAGCACCAGTGCCAGCATCAGCACGAAGGCGGCGGCCAGCGACCACCACACGACCGGCTCGCGCGACAGCTCCAGCCGCGCGGCGTTGATCATCGTGCCGAAGCTGTTCATCGAGCTGTCGACGCCGATGCCGATGTAGGACAGCACGGCCTCCGACAGCACCAGGCCGGAGAAATCCATCACCAGCGCGATCAGCACGATGTGCATCAGATTGGGCAGCACGTGGCGCGCCATGATGCGCGCGTCGCTGACACCGAAGGCACGCGCCGCCTGCACGTAATCGAGCTCGCGCAGCTTCAGCGTCTCGGCGCGCAGCAGCCGGCACAGGCCGGTCCAGGAGGTCAGACCGAGGATGAAGCACAGCGCCAGCAGCCGCGCATCGGCACGTTCGGCGGCCGTCTCGAACCACTCCGGATGGGTGTCGATGATCACCTGCATCATCAGCACCATGGCGGCGATCAGAAGCACGCCCGGGATGGAGTTCAGCACCGTGTAGAGGTACTGGATCGCGTCGTCCCACCAGCCGCCGCGGAAGCCGGCGATCAGGCCGAGCGCGATCGCCAGCGGCAGCGTCACCAGCGTGGTCAGCGTGCCGATCAGCAGCGCGGTGCGCACCGACTTCAGCGACAAATAGAGCACGTCCTGCCCGACCTTGTCGGTGCCGAACACGTGGTAGCCGTCGGCCCAGGCGGCGATGACGCCGCCGAGCACACAGAGCACGGCGGCGGTGACGAAGACGGCGCGCCAGGCGATCGGCCGCTCGGCCGATCGCCTTGGTCGCCACACCGCGCGACAGGTGTCGGCGTAACTGCGCCGCTGCGCGAGCGCGAGCAGGCCGACGACGACGCCGGTAAAGGCCGCCCACAGCAGCGCCCCCTTGAGCGCGCCCGAAAGCGCGCGGCTGCGCAGATCGGCGTCGTGCTGCGACAGCTCGTCCAGGTGCGCGCCGCCGAACACCAGTCGCGGATAATCGCGCGTCTGCACGCCGTCGCGCTCCATCGTCTCCTTGGCGAAGCCGTGCGTGGCCAGCGGCGCCGAATAGGTCTTTTCGTTGTTCAGCCTGAGGTCGGCGAACAGTGCATCGAGGGCCGACAGCACCTCCGGTGCGTACTGGATTTCGCTGCTGCCCTCCTTCGCCGGCAGGCGCGGCTGGTAGTGCAGCGAATCGAGCAGGCCGACCGCGACGAATACCGCCAGCACGGTGACCGACGCCATCGCGGCCGACGACTCGCCGACCCGGCGCCAGGCACGGCGCAGGTAGTCCTGACTGCGGCAGTAGAGGGCCAGCACCACGGCACCGGCGACCAGCGACCAGAGCAGGAGGTCGGACCATAGCAACACGGGTTTGAAGATCATGCGCCCTCCAACGACAGCCGCGCCATCGCGCCGCCCGCGGGGCCGCCCCAAGGGGTGTAGCGGGGGTTTCGGCGAGCACTGCTCGCCGCCCGCGCAACCGGTCGGCTGTGCAAAGCGGACCGTGGATGAGCGCAGCCCCCTGGGGGGGGTGAGGCCGGGAATTCGCGGCGCATTGCGCCGTGCCGGCCGAACGGACCGGCTGTCTGAAGCCGGTCCTCTTGAGCGAACGAAGTGAGCGTGGGGGCCGTCATTTGAGCCTCACGCGCGGATCGACCAGCGTGTACGAAATGTCGGTCAGCAGCAGGCCGACGATGTAGAGCACCGAGCCGATGAACACCATCGAGCGCACGACCGCGAAGTCCTGCGAATTGATCGCGTCTATCGTGTAACTGCCCAGACCGGGAATGCCGAAGAAGCTTTCCAGCAGCAGCGAGCCCATGAACAGCAGCGGAATCACGACGACCACACCGGTCAGGATGGGGATCATCGCGTTCTTCAGCACGTGGCGGAACAGCACGCGCAGTTCCGACAGCCCCTTGGCGCGGGCGGTGCGCACGTAGTCCTTGTTGATCTCTTCGAGAAAGAGCGTGCGGTACCAGCGCGCCGACGAACCGATGCCGCCGACCACGCTGATCAGCACCGGCAGTATCAGGAACCTGCCGGCGTCCAGCCCCGGCGCGTAGCCGGAAATCGGCACCAGATTCCACACCTTGCTGACCAGATACTGGCCGCCGATGATGTAGAACAGGCCGGAGATCGACATCGCCGCGACGCACAGCACGACGCCGCCGACGTCGAGCGCGGTGTTGCGGAAGAACACCAGCAGCAACGCAAAACTGACGGTGACGAACAGGCCGAGCAGGAAGGTCGGTATCGCGATGGCCAGACTGGGCCCCATGCGGTTGCCGATCTCCAGCGCGATGTCGCGGCCGTCGTCGGCGCGGCCGAAATCGAACACGAACATGCGCATCGATTTGTCGAACAGTATCGTGTCGGTCGCCTTCGCCAGTCCTGCCGCATTGGCGTTCCACACCAGCGGCCGGTCGTAGCCGCGCTCGGCCTTCCATTTCTCGATCGCCTCCGGCGTCACCCGCTTGGCGCCGAGCTGCATGCGCGCCATGTCGTCCGGCGAATTGACGACGAAGAACAGCACGAAAGTGATCAGGTTCACGCCGATCAGGATCGGGATGGCATAGAGCAGGCGGCGGATGATGTAGGCGATCATGTGCCCGCCCCCACTGCGCGCGCCTGTTCCGAGCGCTTCCAGTGGCGCCATGCCGGCCACACCAGCGCGAGCAGCAGCGCGGCGAAGGCGAACAGCGGCCAGCGCACCGGGCGGTTCCATTCGGCGCGCTTCGTCTCGCGCAGCGCCGGGTCGATGCGGGTGTATTTCATCGTGTTGTTAGCCACGGTCGACGGCTTGCGATTGAACACCCAGCTGTGTTCGAGGCCGTAGCTCTTCGGGTGGTAGCCCCACACCCAGGGCGCATCGTGGCGCAGCACTTCGAGCATGCGGTCGAGGATGGCCTGGCGCTCGGGGCCGTTGTCCATCGCCTTCATCCGCTCGAACAGCCGGTCGAATTCGGCGCTCTCGTAATTGGCCGCGTTCTCGCCCTGCACCTTCACCTTCGATTGCGGGCCGTAGAGCAGGAAGAGGAAGTTCTCCGGATCCGGGTAGTCGGCGTTCCAGCCCCAGAAGAAGAGCTGGGCGGCGCCCTTGCGTATCTTGTCCTGGAAACGGTTGTAGTCGGTGCTGCGCACCACCAGCTGCACGCCCAGCTTGTCGAACTGCTTGGTGAGCCAGTCGATGCGCGCCTTGCTGCCGAGGCCGGTGCCGGTGGTGTCGAGGTTGATCACCAGCGGCTCGCCGGTCTTCGCATCGCGCCCGCCCGGCCAGCCCGCTTCGGCCAGCAGCGCCTTCGCCGTATCGATCGACTTGCGCCGCGGCTCGCCATCCACCCAGTCGTACATATAGGCATTCATGCCTTCGCGCCCGTCGCGATAGCCGAAGATGCCGGGCGGCAGCGGCGATTGCGCCGGCAAGCCGCGGCCGTTCTGGAAGATGGAAATGAACTCCTCCTGATCGAGCGCGATGCCGATCGCCTGACGCAGCTTGCGCCCGCGCTCGCTCATGCCGCCGACCATCGGGTCGAGCATGTTGAAGCCCATATACATGGTCGAGGTCGACACCGAGGTCTGCAGCCGTATGCCCTGCGCCTTCATGTCGTCGCTCAGGTTCACCTCGCCGGTCTGGCCGAACTGCACCGCCTGATCGAAGGAATCGGAACTGATGCCGGAGGCGTCGTAATAGCCCTGCAGGAACTTGTTCCAGTAAGGAATCTGCTCCTTCTCGCGGGTGAACACGATCTGCTCGACCAGCGGCAGACGCTTGCCGCAGTCGGCCAGCAGCCCGGCCTCGCGGTCGCCCGCCTCGCCCTCGCAGGGATAGGTCTCCTCGCGGAAATTCGGGTTGCGCGTCAGCACCATGCGCGCGTTCGGATCGTTCTGGCTCAGCATGTAGGGGCCGGTGCCGATGGGGTACCAGTCCAGCGTCAGGTTGCGCTCGGCCATGCCCGGCTGCGCGTGGAAGCGGTCGGCCTCCCACGGCACCGGCGCGAAGAAGGGCATGGCCAGCCAGTACAGGAATTGCGGGTACTTGCCCTTGAGCCGAATGCGGTAGGTGTGACGGTCGACCAGCTCGACGCCGGCCAGGTCGTACTTGCGCAGGTCCAGCCACTGGCCGGGCGGCAAGGTCTTCGCCGCCGCCTTCAGCGTATCGCCATATTCCTTCAGGCCGACGATGTAGTCGCTCATCAGACCGAACACCGGCGAGTGCAGCCCGGGGTGCGCCAGCCGCTTGATCTGATAGAGGTAGTCGGCGGCTTCCAGCTCGCGCGTACCGGTGCGCTCGAAGTCGTACAGCGTGCGCCGCTCGCCGGGGCCGCCCTCGTGATAGAGGTAGTGGCCCGCCTCGTCGCGCGCCAGCGCCGGGTGGGGCTGGTAGCGGATGCCCGGCTTGATGCGGATCTCATACACCGACTCGGCGATGTCGGCGGCCGGTGCATCGGCTGGCAGCTCGCGGCCCGATGCATCAAAGAAGCGTGGCAGCGGCATTGCCTCGGCGGTCGCGGTGACCAGTTCGAACGGGCGCTTCAGATAGTGGTACTGCAGCGGCGCTTCGTAGATCTGCGCCGTGAAAGTGATTTCGTTCTCGCTGTACGACTGCACCGGATCGAGGTGCTTAGGGCGGTCGGTGAAGGCGGTGTAGAGGATGTTCTGCCCGCTTTCCGCCGCCGGGTAGGGGTCGTTCCACACCTCGCCACAGGCGGCCAGCAGCAGCGTCGACGACAAGGCCAGCAGGCGGCGCAGGGAGCGGATCGACAGGCGCGGTCGGGTCATGGGCGCGATTGTAGGGGGCGGCGTCCGCTCTGTGAGCAGGCCGGCGGAAAAAGGTTTCGCACGAACCCGCGGCCGCGATACGGGTCTAGAGTGCGTTCTGCTCGAATCCTGTTCAGAAACACGCATCCACCTTCCCGATATCGCAATGACCGACTGGCGACGTCCCCTGCTGCTGTTGAGTGCCGTGCTGCTGGCCGCCTGCAGCATGGTGCAGGTCGGCTACAACCAGCTCGACCGGCTGATCGCCTGGCGACTGGACGATTACCTGCCGCTGGACAGCACGCAGCGCGCCGCCGTGCAGCCGGCGCTGACGCGCTGGGTGGACTGGCACTGCAGCAGCCAGCTGCCGGGTTACGCCGGCTGGCTGAGGCAGGTCGATGCCGATCTGCGCGCCGGCGCCGACGTGGCGCGCATCGACGCCCACATCGACACTGTGCTCGGTTTCGCCCGCACCGCCGCCAGCGAAGCGGCGCGCGAAATCGGGCCGCTGGTCGCCGGCGCAAAGCCGGAGCAGATCGCCGCACTGAAGCGTCGCTTCGAACGCAATACCCGCGAATACGTGAAAGACTGGGTCGAGCCGCCTGCGGAAGACATCGTGCGCGAGCGCAGCACGCGGCTGCGCGAACGGATCGAGAACTGGATCGGCCGGCTCACGCCGGAACAGCGCGACATCGTCGACCGCTGGGCGCGCGAGGTGCGCAGCCGCAGCGACGACAGTCTGGAAAGCCGGCGCCGCTGGCAGGCCGCGATGGCCGATCTGCTGGCGCGCACCGATCTGGCGCCGGACACGTTCAGACGCGAACTCGAAGCGATGTTCGTCGCACCCGAAAGACACTGGACGCCGGGCTACGCCCAGGCCTTCCGCGACAACCGGGCGCGCGCAGCGCAGGCGCTGAGCGAACTGTCGGCATCGCTGACCGACGCGCAACGCCGGCACCTGCAGCGCGAGGTTTCCAGCTTCGCCGCCGAACTCGACGGCATCACCTGCCGCGCACCGACCACCCAGCAGGCCCGCTCATGACCACCACGCTGACCGACCAAGCCATTCCGCTGTTCCCGCTGGGCACCGTGCTGTTTCCGGACGGCCTGCTGCCGCTGCGCATCTTCGAGGTGCGCTACCTCGACATGATCAAGAAGTGCCACCGCGCCGGCACGCCCTTCGGCGTCGTGTCGCTGATCCAGGGCAACGAAGTGATGCGTGCGGGCATGCCCGCACCCGAGCGCTTCCACGCTGTCGGTACGCGGGCGGTGATCACCCACTTCGCGCAGCCGCAGCCCGGCTTGTACGAAATCTTCACCCGCGGCAGCACGCGCTTTCGCGTGACCGCCAGTTCGCAGACGCCGCATGGCCTGTGGATGGCCGACGTCGAGGACATTCCGGCCGACCCGCCCTGCGCGGTGCCGCCCGACCTGACCTACGTCGCAGCCGCACTGGTGCGCGTACTCGACGCGCTGACCGCCTCCGAATTCACGCCGTCGGATACGCCGAAGCATTTCGACGACGCCGGCTGGGTCGCCAACCGCTGGTGCGAACTGCTGCCGCTGCAGCCGGACGACAAGCAGCGGCTAATGGAAATGCGTGACCCGCTGCTGCGGCTGGAGCTGGTCGGCGACGTGCTCGACCGCAGCAGTTTCGAGGGCTGAGCCGGCGCCCCTTATCGCAGGGTCATCGCAAGCGCAGTCGCCATCAGCAGCAGCGCGAACAGCTTCTGCATCTGCCGCTCCGGTAGTCGGTGAGCGAGCGCAACGCCGGCCGCCACCGTGAACAGGCCGCCGGCGGCCAGCGGCAGCCCCATGCTCCAGTCCACCTTGTGCGCCTGGGCGTAGCTGGCCAGCGCGACGACGGCGCTGGGCGTCACCAGCGCCAGCGCGAGGCTTTGCGCCACCGTCTGCCGCTGGCCGAACAGGCGCACAAACAGCGGTGTCGCGACCAGCCCGCCACCGACGCCGAGCAGGCCCATGCTGCTGCCGCCGACCACGCCGACCAGCGGAATCAGCGCGTCGCGCGGCCGTGGTGCAGCGCTCTGTGCCGACGGCGCCGAGCGCCACAGCAGCGACACCGACAGCGCCGCCATGAAGCCGCCGAACAGCACGCGCAACAGGGTCGGGTCCAGCCGCGCCGCGAAATGGGCGGTCACGGCGGTGGTGCCGGTGGCCACCGCGGCAATCGCCAGCACGCGCCGGATCGGCACCGGGTGCCGGCGCTGGTAGCGCCACCAGCCGACGAGCAGGTTGGGCACCATCATCACCAGCGCCGTGCCCTGGGCCAGCGCCTGGTCCATGCCGAAGGCGAGCGCCAGCAGCGGAATGGCGATGACGCCGCCACCGATGCCGAACAGCCCGCCGAAGAAGCCGAGCGCGGCGCCGAGCGGCAGCGTGATCAGGAGGTCATGGACAGCCATCGCGAAACAGAAGGGTATCGATGGCGACATGCTATTCAGTGCACCGATAACTACAATGATCGTAAATTCAAACGATCATTGCTTTCAGAAGCATCAATGAAAGACGCTGCCGACCTGCTCTTCTTCAGCACACTGGCCCGCCAGCCCAGCCTCGCCGCAGCCGCCCAGCAGCTGGGCGTGACGCCGCCCGCGGTGAGCCGGCGGCTGGCCGCACTGGAGTCACGGCTCGGCGTGCGCCTGCTCAACCGCACGACGCGCCGGGTCAGTCTGACCGCCGAGGGCGAACGCTATCTGGAGGAAGGCGAACGCATCCTGCGCGACATCGATGCGCTCGAACGCTCCCTCGCCGCCAGCCGGGCCGTGCCGAGCGGCCTGCTGCGCATCAACGCGACCTTCGGTTTCGGCCGCCGTCACCTGGCGCCGGCAGTGTCGGAGTTCGCCCGGCGCTGGCCCGAAGTCGAGGTCGTACTGCACCTGACCGACCGCCCGCTCGAACTGGAGAGTCACGGCATGGATCTGGCGATCCGCTTCGGTCCCCCGCCCGACACCCACGTGCATGCGCGACGCATCGCCCGCAACCGCAGGCTGCTGTGCGCGGCGCCGTCCTATGTGGCCGCATTCGGCGCGCCGGACTCGCCACAGGCGCTGCGCGCGCACCGCTGCATTGTCATCCGCGAGAGCGACGACGCCTTCAACACCTGGGTACTGTCCGACGGCACGCGCGAAGTGAAGGTGAAGGTGGCCGGGCCGCTCGGCACCAATCACGGCGAAATCGCGGTGGACTGGGCGCTGGACGGTCACGGCATCCTGCTGCGCTCGGAGTGGGACATCGCGCCGCACCTGCGCGACGGCCAGCTGCTGCGCCTGCTCGAACCCTGGGCCGGCACCGCGGCCGACATCCACGCCATCTGGCCGCCGCACCACCAGCTGTCGGCGCGGGTACGCGCCTTCGTCGACTTCCTGGCCGATCGCTTCGCCGACTTCCGGCCCGGCGCAGATGAAACCGTTACCGGCCGGTAACGGTCGCCGTCGGCTGCCGGTGCTAACCTCGCATCCGTTGCACATCGAACACCACCACGCCCGCCCTTCGTGACCGTCGCACCGCTCCCCCTGATCGACCAGCTGATCGCTCGCCGTCGCCGCATTCCGGTGACGACGGCGCTCATCGTCGCCAACCTGGCGGTGTTTGCCGCCATGCTGCTGTCCGGCGCCGGGCTGTGGCACTCGGCCAACGGCATCCAGCTCGCCTGGGGCGCCAACTTCGGGCCGGCGACCAAGGACGGCGAATGGTGGCGGCTGGGCAGTGCGCTGTTCCTGCACTTCGGCCTGCTGCACCTGGGCATGAACATGCTGTCGCTGCTCGACGGCGGTCGCCTGGTCGAGCGCATGTTCGGCCCGCTCCGTTTCGCCGCGATCTATTTCGTCAGCGGCCTCACCGGTAACCTGCTGTCGCTGATCGTGCAAGGCGACCGCGCGGTGTCGGGCGGCGCCTCCGGCGCAATCTTCGGCGTCTATGGCGCGCTGCTCGCCTTCCTGTGGCAGCAGCGCGCCACGCTGGACCGACGCGAATTCGTGCGCCTATTCTGGGGCGCCTGCCTGTTCGCCGCCGTCACCATCGTGCTCGGTCTGAACATCGCCGGCATCGACAACGGCGCGCACATCGGCGGCTTCGTCGCCGGCCTGCTGGCCGGTGCGGCCCTGGTGCGCCCGCTGGACGACAGCGCCGTGCTCGGCCGCTACCGCCAACCGGTGGCCTCGGCCGGGCAATGGCTGGCCGGTATCGGGCTGGCGCTTATGGTGGTCGTGCTGGTCGTCGCGATCCCGGCGCCGCGTTACCGCTGGAGCGAAGAGGTGATGGCGCGCGACGAAATCCGCGACTTCATCGGCGCCGACCGCCGCCTCGCCCACCGCTGGAACACGCTGATCGGCGACGCCCAGCGCAATGGCGCCAGCTTCGACGACCTTGCCGGGCAGATCGAAAGCGAGGTTGCTCAACCCTACCAGCAGAGCTTCGAAGACCTGAGCGAACTGCACCTGAGCCCCGCCGCGCCGTCGGCCTCGACGCTGCGCGAACTGCGCCAGTACGCGGAAGCGCGTCGCGACGCATCGCGCGCACTGGTCGAAGGTCTGCGCGCGCACGACATGGACGCCGTGCGCGACGCGCTCGAAGCGGCCAGCCGCGCCGGCGAGCGACCGCCCGCCAAAAGCCGCCCCACCCCGGGCCGCTGATCGCCCGGAGCCCGCCGTGCCGCGCCGCTGGATCGCCCACCTCGACATGGACGCCTTCTTCGCGTCGGTCGAGCTGCTGCGCTACCCGGAGCTGCGCGGCCAGCCCATGGTGGTCGGCGGCGGTGCCCGGCATCAGCCCGAACTGCAGGCCGACGGCACGCGCCGCTTCGCCCGGCTGCGCGATTACGTCGGCCGCGGCGTGGCCACCACCGCCACCTACGAGGCGCGCGCCTTCGGCGTGCACTCGGGCATCGGTCTGATGAAGGCCGCCGCACTGGCCCCCGACGCCGTGCTGCTGCCGACCGATTTCGACGAATACAAGCGCATGTCGCGGCTGTTCAAGCAGACGGTGCTGGCGCAGGTGCCAGTGATCGAGGACCGCGGCATCGACGAAATCTACTTCGAACTGACCGAGCAGCCGGGCGCGCAGGACGCCGTCGGCGACGACCCGCACGGCGGCGTGCGCGCGATCGCGAGCCGCATCCAGCAGGCGGTAAACGCGGCGACCGGGCTCAGTTGCTCGATCGGTCTGTCGCCGAACAAGCTGCTGTCCAAGATATGTTCCGACCTCGAAAAGCCGCGCGGCCTGACGGTGATCACCGAAACCGACATCGCCACGCGCATCTGGCCGCTGCCGGCCAAGCGCATCAACGGCATCGGCCCGAAAGCGAGTGCGAAGCTCGAATCGCTGGGCATACGCACCATCGGCGAGCTGGCGGCCGCCGAGCCGCACTGGCTGATCGAACAGTTCGGCCGCAGCTACGGCGCATGGCTCGCCGACGCCGCACGCGGACGCGACGAGCGCCCGCTCAGCTACAGCCGCGACCCGAAATCGATCAGCCGCGAAACCACTTTCGAACGCGACCTGCACGCGAAACACGACCGCGAGGAACTGGGCGGCATCTTCACTTGGCTGTGCGAGCGGCTGGCCGACGACCTCAGGCGCAAAGGCGTCGTCGCGAAATCGGTGGGCGTGAAGTTGCGGCAGGACGACTTTCGCATCGTCACGCGCGAAATCACGATGGATGCCTATACGGCGGACGCAACGGTGATCCGCCGCCACGCCGGTCTGTGCCTGAAAAGGATGCCGCTGGAGCGACGATTCAGACTGCTCGGCGTACGGGCCGGGCACCTGCTGTCGGCCGAGGATCTCGCTGACGCACCCACCGGCCACGACGAAGGCCAGCTCGCGCTGCCGTTCTGAGCACGCCCGCGCAGCGCGGGCCGGGCGCCGATTCAGTGGGAGCGACCTTGGTCGCGACACGTCCTCGGCAGGCCGCTGGACTCGTTACGGGCTGCTGTCGGGGTCAGAAGACCCCTCCCACAGAACCCCGCCCGAGCTCGGGCCGCGAATCGCGCGCGATCCCTGTGGGAGCGGCCTTGGCCGCGACGGGGCCGTCGCGCTCCTCAGGCTTCGATTCAGGCTGCCGTCGGGGTCAAGACCCCTCCCACAGAAGCACCGCCCGGGCTCCGGCTACGAATCCGGCATCCGAGCTGGTGCAGTGGGCGCCACGGCCAGGATGACCGTAGCGCTTCAGGTGCGCAGGAAGCGCGCCTCGAACTCCTCCGCCGGCACCGGCTTGCTGCACAGATAGCCCTGCCAGGCGTCGCATTCGCGGTCTTTCAGGAAGGCGAGCTGCTCTTCGGTTTCGACGCCTTCGGCGACCACCCGCATCTTCAGCGTGTGCGCCATCGCGATGATGGTGGCGGCGATTTCCATGTCGTTGCGGTCCTGCGGGATGTCGCGCACGAAGCTCTGGTCGATCTTCAGCACGTCGATCGGGAAGCGCTTGAGATAGGCCAGAGACGAGTAGCCGGTGCCGAAGTCGTCGATCGACAGCGCAACGCCGAGCGCCTTCAGCGCACGCAGTCGCTCTTCGGTCTGCTGGTGATCTTCGGCCAGCATGGATTCTGTCAGTTCGAGTTCGAGCCGCCCGGCGAGCAGGCCGAATTCGGCCATCAGCGCCGACAGGTACTGCGCCATGTCGGCGTGCTGCAACTGGCGCGCCGACAGGTTGACCGCGATGCCGATCGCATGGCCCGCATCCTGCCAGGCGCGCGCCTGGGCACAGGCGGTGCGCAGCACCCATTCGCCGATCGGCACGATGAGGCCGCTCTCCTCCGCCACCGGAATGAAACGGGCCGGCGACACCATGCCCTCGTCCGGATCGATCCAGCGGATCAGCGCCTCGGCGCCGACGACACTGCCACTCGCCATGTCGATCTGCGGCTGGTAATGCAGACGGAATTCGCCGCGTTCGAGCGCGCGGCGCAGTCGCGTGTCCAGATGCAGCCTGTCCTGCGCGGCCCGGCTCATCGCCTCGGTGTAGAAGCGGAAGGCGCCGCGGCCGGCTTCCTTGGCCTGATACATCGCGACGTCGGAATGCTGGATCAGTTCGGTCACCGTGGTGCCGTCTTCCGGATAGACGGCAATGCCGATGCTGGCGCCGATATAGATGTCGCGCCCTTGGGCGAGGCGGAACGGCGCCTGCATCAGTTCGAGCAGCGAATGGGCGACGTGCGCGGCATCCTCGGGCGCGTTCATGCTCTCGATCAGCAGCACGAACTCGTCGCCGCCCAGACGCGCCAGCGTATCGGCCTCGCGCAGGCGCGCACGCAGCCGCTGCGCGATGGCGCCCAGCAGTTCGTCGCCGACCGGGTGCCCGAGGCTGTCGTTGACGTTCTTGAAGCGGTCGAGATCGATGAACAGCAGCGCGACGTGTTCGTGCTGCCGCTCGGCACGCTCGATCGCGTGCTGCACGCGCGATTGCAGCAGCAGGCGGTTGGGCAGATCGGTCAGCGGATCGTGATGCGCGAGGTGATCGAGCTTGGCTTCGGAGCGCTTGAGCTGGCTGATGTCGGTCATCACCGCGACGTAGTGACTGGCCTGCCCGGATTCGTCGCGCACCGTGCTGATGTTCAGCAACTGCTGGTAAAGCTCGCCGCTCTTGCGCCGGTTCCACACCTCGCCCTGCCAGAAGCCGGTCTCCAGAACGGCGCGCCACATTGCCTTGTAGAAGGCCGGTTCGTGACGACCCGACTGCAGGATGCGCGGATTGTTGCCCAGCACCTCGAATTCGCTGTAGCCAGTGATGTCGGTGAAGGCGCGATTGACGGCGACGATGCTGGCGTCCAGATCGGTGATGAACACGCCGTCACGAGTGCTTTCGAACACCGCCGCGGCCTGGCGTAGCGCGCGGCCGGCGCGCACCTTCTGCACCGCCAGCGCGGTGATGCGGCTGAACTCGACGATGAGCTTGAACTGTTCGTCATCGGGCAGGCCAGGCGCGTCGTGATAGACGGCGAAGGAACCAAGCACGCGTCCGGCCTCGTCCTTGAACGGCACCGACCAGCAGGAGCGGAAACCGACGCGACGCGCGAGATCGACATACGGCACCCAGTACGGGTGGTCCAGCACGTCGCCGACCAGCACTGGCTCACCACTCCAGATCGCCGTGCCGCAGGAACCGACGCCCTCGCCTGGCTGCAGCGCTTCGAGCGCCCGGTTGTAGAAATCGGGCAGGCTGGGTGCGGCGCCATTGCGCAGATGACCGCTGGCCTCGTCGAGCAGCACGATCGATACGCGCATGTCTGCCTCGATCGCCTGCATGCGCAGTGCGATCGTTTCGAGGATGGATTCCAGCGGCGCCACCTGGACCACACGATCGAGCACCTCGACGCGCGCTTCGTTGACCAGCGCGGCACGCTTGTTCGCCGTGATGTCGGTCCACGAGCCGACGATGTCGGCCACCGGCGCACCGGCCTCGCTGACACGTCGCAAGTCGTCGCGCACCCAGATCTCGCGCCCGTCACCGCAGCGGAAGCGGTATTCATGGCTCAGATGACCTTCACGCATCAGGGTCGCCATGCCGTCCAGCGCCCGATCCCGATCCTGCGGATGAATGTGATCGATCCACCAGCCCGGCTGCATCGCCTCGGCGATCGAGTAGCCGAGGATGCGGCTGACGTTCTCGCTCACCCAGGTGGCGTGCGCGGTGCCGTCGAGCATGCGCAGGCTATAGACGATGGTCGGGCTGGAGGCGAGCAATTGCGCCATGCGTTGATTGGTGTCGCGCAGGCGCCGCTCCTCGCGCGCCAGTTCGGCACGGCGATGCACCTTTTCCAGCGTGGACGGCAGCTCGTACAGATAGCCCTCGTGCTGCACGAGGTAGTCATCGACGCCCAGATGCAGTGCGCTGGACGCGAGTTCTTCGCTCTCGCGGCCGGCCATCATGACCACCGGCAACTGCAGCAGGCGCTCCAGCCGGATGCGCCGGACCAGTTCGAGCGCGTCCGCCGGATGCGGGCCGGCATCGAGCAGCAGCACGTCGAATTCCGCTTCTTCGCCGGTGGCCGGCAAGCGGGGCGCAACGTCGTCGACGCGCACGACGGCATCGAGCCGGATGTGCGGTGCATGCTTCAGCAGGTGCCGGCGCATGCGCTCCAGTTCGCTGCCGCTGGCGGCCGCCGACAGCACGCGTATCGGCCGGTCGCGCCGCGCCTTCATCGAGCGCTGGCGCAGCACGGCCGCTTCCATCACGCGCGGCAGGCGTTCCAGATACTGGTCGCGCTTGATCAGGTAGTCGTCGGCGCCCGCTTTCAAAGCGGCAATCGCCGCGTCACCGTCGCCCGAACCGGTCAGCACGACGACAGCGAGCGGCCAGCCCTGCTCGCGCACGTGGGCGAGCAGTTCCAGCCCGGTGCCGTCGGGCAGCTTGAGATCGGTCAGCAGCAGGTCGAACTGCCCGGATTCGAGCAGGCTGCGTGAACGCGCCAGCGTGGTCGCGATCTGCAGTTCGATATCGCGCCCGCAGCGCGCCAGCGCCCGCTGCGTCAAGTCGGCGTCGAACTCCGAATCTTCGGTGTAGAGGACGCGCATCAGACCGGACGCTGGTTAAGTTCGCACCAGTAGCGCTCGATCTGCCCCGCTGCTTCGACGAAGCGATCGAAATCCACCGGTTTGACGATGAAGGAGTTGACGCCCAGCGCGTAGGCGTCGTGCAGGTCGCGGTCTTCCGACGACGAACTGAGCACGACCACAGGGATGCGCCGGTACTTCGGGTGCGCCTTCAGATGCCGCAGCACCTCGATACCGTTCACGCGCGGCAGGTTGATGTCCAGCAGGATCAGCGACGGCGGCGTCTCGCCCGCGTCCCAGCGGTCGATCAGGCGGATCGCCTCTTCACCGTCACGGGCGATGCTGATCGGGTTGTGCAGTTGGCTGCGCGCGAAGGCGCGGCAGGTCAGGTCGATATCGACCGGATTGTCCTCGACCAGCAGTATGGGCAGCGTGAAGGGCTGCTGCTGATGAACCGCAGTGATCATGCAGGAAACTCCAGATTGAAACAGGCGCCCTCACCGGGCGCGCTTTCCGCCCACACGCGACCGCCCATGCGCTGCATCGCCTTGCGCACCAGCGCCAGGCCCACACCGGTGCCGGCAAAATCCTCGCTGCGGTGCAGGCGCTGGAATATCTCGAAAATCCGCTCGTGGTACTTCATGTCGAAACCGATGCCATTGTCGCGTATGGACAGCACGATGCGCTCACCTTCGCTTCGCGCACTCAGCGTGATGGTGGGCGGTTTCGCATCCCGGCTGAACTTCAGCGCGTTGTCGATCAGGTTGCGCAGCACCAGGTCCAGTCCCTGCCGGTCGGCGCGCACGATGAGCGACGGCACCTCGCCGACGATCTGCGCCGACGCTGCGGCGATCTCGTCGGCGCGGCGCGTCAGCACGCTGCGCATCAGCTCGCCCAGATCGACACGGCTCGCCTCGAGTGCGCGCCGCTCCATGCGCGAATAGGCCAGCAGATCCTCGATCAGGGCGTGCATCTGCGACGCGCCGTTGCGGATATTGCCGAGAAAACGCCGCCCCTGCTCGTCCAGCCGGTCACCGTAGTCCTCGAGCAGGATGCGGCTGTAGCCGTCGATGCCGCGCAGCGGCGCCTTCAGGTCGTGCGACACGGCGTAGGAGAAGGATTCAAGCTCTTTCATCGCCGCGGTGAGCGCCTGCGTGCGCTCGCTCACCCGCTGTTCGAGATCGCGGTTGAGCGCGCGCAGCTCGTCCTGCGCGTCGCGCAGTTCGGTGATGTTGCGCGCCATGCCGAGCACACCGATCAGCGTGCCGTCCTCGCTGCGCATCGGTACCTTGATCGTCTGCACGCGCAGGCATTCGCCGGTCACGTCCGAAGTGACCGTGGATTCATGGACGCTGCGCAGCCCGGTGCGCAGGGTTTCCTCGTCCTGCGCACGGAACAGGTCAGCCACCTCGGTCGGGAAGAAGTCGTGGTCGGTCTTGCCGGCAAGGGCGGCCTCCGGCAGGCCGAAGAACTGCTCGACCATGCGATTGCACGACAGGTAGCGGCCCTCGATGTCCTTCACCCAGACGAAATCGGGCAGCGCCGAGAACAGCGTACGCAGATAGGTGCGCTCTTTCTCGACCGCCTTTTCGGCACTGCGCCGCGCGGTCACGTCGACGTCCATGCAGACGAATATGGGCTCACCCTGCAGGCCGGGGATGGCGAAGGTACTGGCCTCGACCTGGCGCAAAGCGCCGCTGCGATCGCGCACGGTGTATTCGAGCGGCCCGATGCGCACCTTGTCGCGCTCGATGCGCGCCAGCAGTTCGACGAAATCGCGCGCCTCGTCGCTGCCAAACATCAGTTCATCGACACCGCGTCCCAGCGCTTCGTCGATGGTCCATCCATACAGCGTCGCCGACGCGTGATTCCAGTAAAGGACGCGACCTTCGCGGTCGAACCACTGCACAGCGACATTCGGTGCGTACTCGAGCGTCGCGCGCAGGCGCTCCTCCGAGGCGCGCAACGCCTGCTCGGCCTCGATCGAGGCCGTCACGTCGAGCAGCATGCCGGTGTACTTGATCACCCGGCCGGTCGCGTCGGTCACGCATTCGGCCGACGGCTGCAGGTGACGGATCGGCCCGCGCTCGGGCGCCGTGCGGTAGGTCATCGGCGTCAGGCTCGGCGCCGCCTCGGCCATCTGCCGCATGGCCCTTTCCACGGTGTGCCGGTCCTCGGGGTGGACGCATGCGAGGTAGTCTTCCATCGGCGGGATGCCGGCTGCCGGATCGAGCCCGAAGAACTCGTACATCTGTTCCGACCACCAGCCGCGCCCGAGCGCCGGATAGAACTCCCAGCTGCCGAGACGGGCAATGCGTTCGGCCGCCTGCAGGCGGTTGCGCTCCAGCTTGAGCGCCTGCTCCGCCTCGTGCCGCGACGTGATGTCCTGCACCACCGCGATGTGGTAATCGGGCGCCTCGCCCGGCGCCCACAGCGGCGTGACGCTGAAGTTCACCCAGACGATGTGGCCGTCCTTGTGGACCAGGCGCTTGTCCATCGAGAACTCGCGGATGTCGCCGCGCTTGAGCGCTTCCATCTGCTGCAGGTCGGCCGCCAGATCGTCGCGGTAGGTGATACGCATGAAATCGAGTGCCAGCATTTCGTCGCGGCTGTAGCCGACGATGGCGCAGTACTTCGCGTTCACGTCGACGAAGCGTCCGAGCCGGCTGTCGATGCGCGCGACGCCGACACCGGCCTGCTCGAACACGGCCCGCATGCGCGTTTCGCTGTCACGCAGCGCCGCATGCTGCGCCTGCAGCCTCAGCGCCATGTCGTTGATCGCGTCGCCGATCTGCGCCAGTTCGTCGCGGCCGTCAATGCTGACGCGGGTGTCGAGCCGCCCGCGGCCGACCTCGCGCACCGCGTCGACCAGTCGCTGGGTACGACGGAACCAGATCAGGTGCAGGAAAAGCGCCAGCACAAGCGCCGACAGCAGGATGGTGGCAGCGTGCCGCCACAGTTCCAGGCGGCTCGCATGCAGGCGCTGCGCCAGCGGCAGTTCGAGATCGGAACGCACCAGCAGGCGGTGCCCGGCCGCCAGCGTCAATACGGCCAGCAGCGCCCCCTCGTCGCTCGAACGCTCGATACGCAGCGAGCGGTCGGGGAAGGTGGCCAGATCGAGCAGCGCTCGGCCGGCCGGGTCCATCACCTTGTCGACCAGCGGCTGACCAACGTCGGCGCGTGCCAGCGAACCGACGACGCGCCCGCCGGGTGCGATCAGGTAGGCGTGCGTCAGGTTGGGGCGCAGACCGAGTTCCGCCACCATGCGGCGCAACTGCAACGGGTTGTCGTTGGCGATGTGCAGGTCGAGCACCGACTGCTCGACGCCCAGACGCTCGGCCAGCGACTGCGACTGTTCGTACTCCACCAGCTGCCGGTATTCGCGTACCTGCAGAATGTTGTTCAACACGGCCAGCAGCAGCGCGAACACGGTCAGCAGCAACGGCACCAAGGTGCGCGAGGGCAGCTTCATTGCGCGCCCTTCCCGTCACGGGCCGGTACCAAGCCGGGCACGAACAGGCGCGACCAGTCGGGGTCGGCCATCATGCGGCCGCTGGCCTTGAGGTCGCTCGACAGCCGCGCCAGACCCAGCGCCGGCGAATCGGTCGGTGCGGCGAGCAGTGCCTGGCTCTGCGCGTCGCTGTATATGTCCAGGCGGGACAGGGCCAGCGCGTACTCATCGACGCTGAGGTCGGCGCCGGCCGCAAGCGAGTGAGCCGCCTCGGCCGGACGCGCCAGCATTTCGCGCCGCCCGGCTTCGAACGCACCGAGCAGCACCTGCACCTGGTGTGGTCGCGCGCGTAGCGCGTCGGCGCGCACCACCAGTACATCGACGACCTCGCCTGCCATGTTGGCGCTGTCGAGCACGACGACGAAGCCGGCCGACGACAGTCGGGAAATGACCGGTTCGAAGGTGATCACCGCATCGACGCGCCCCGCCTTCAGCGCCGATTCGTGCTCGATCACCGGCAGCATGACCAGAGTGACCTCGTCGCGCCGCAATCCGCCGGTCTCGAGCAGGCGCTGCAGCATGATGGACGCGAGTGCGGTGTCTTCGAGACCGATGCGGCCGCCTCTGAGCTGGTCGGCCGAAACGATGGCAGGGCGCGCAAGCACCGCGTCGGCGCCTCTGGACACGCTGAGTACCGCCACCACCCGCACGTCGATACCCGCCGCCGCCAGTTCGACCGCCTCGGGCAGCGTCAGCGCGGCTGCCTCGATCAGGCCGTTGCGCAACTGGCGCGCGCTTTCGCTGCTCGTTTCAAGCTCGATCACGCGAAGATCGGTCGGACTGAACATGGCGCGCTCGCGCGCCAGAACCAGCGGATCGTAGCCCACCCAGGGATTGAGACCGACGCGCAGCGGCAGCTGCGGCGCCTCGCCACAGCTGGCCAGCAGCGTCAGCGCCACGCCGGCGACGAGCGCGCGCAGGGCGGTCACGACACGGCCGGGCAGACGGCCCGCAATCGGTTGTTCTGTCATGCAGCAGGTTCCGGGCGGCAGGAATGTTGGCGGCAACTCGGCAGGGTGGCTTCGCTCGCGTGTCCGCAATTCTGCGCGCTCGTCGCGCCCTCACGGCGCAAGCACGCGCCCGCTTCCGGACGCACGAATCGACGGTCAACAGACCCTACCATGACGTGCAGGGTGCAACGGCTGCCCCAGATCAATCTTTAGTGCGGACGGTCGGGCGTCAGGTCGCCGCCAGCAATGCACGCGCCGCAGCCACGGCGGCATCGTAGTCGAAGGCGGCAATGCAGCGCAGCAGGTTCACGCCATCGGGCCCCAGCCCCTGCAGGATGGCCGCCGACTCGCGCGCCAGTGCGCCGGCACGGGTGTCGCCGGCTTCCAGCAGCGGCAACAGGCGATCGACCAATGCCCTGGCCTCGCCGGCGCAGGGTTGCGGCTCCGGTGCCGCCGCCGCGTCGCCGGCACCGAGCCAGCGCAGCAGCAGCGTGTAGAAGGCCTCCGGCTCGACCGGCTTGGCGATGAAGTCGTCCAGCCCCGCGGCGGCACAGGCGGCGCGGTCGTCGGCAAAGGCGTTGGCGGTGACCGCGACGACCGGCACCTTCTCCCAGCCAGGCAGATCACGCAGCCGGCGCGTGGCGTCGATGCCGTTCAGGCGTGGCATCTGCAGGTCCATCAGCACCAGGTCGTAGCGCTCGCCGGCCGCGCGCTCCAGCGCCTCGACACCGTCGGCGGCAACGTCTGCCTGCAGGCCGGCATCTCGCAGCAGCGCCAGCAACACCTCGCGATTGATGTCGTGGTCTTCGACCAGCAGGATGCGCTTGCGGCCGAAATCCCGCTCCAGGCGCGCCCGCGCGTCGACCACGAACGGCGCCACCGGGTCGGCCATGTCGGCCACCACGCCGAGGCGGGCGGTGAACCAGAAACGGCTGCCGCGCCCCGACTCGCTGCTGGCGCCGGCATCGCCGCCCATCAGCCGCGCCAGCCGACGCGTGATCGACAACCCCAGTCCGCTGCCGCCGTACTTGCGCGTGGTCGATGCATCGGCCTGTTCGAAGGCACTGAAAAGACGGGCGAGATCGCCCGCCGCGATGCCGATGCCGGTATCGCTCACTTCGAAGCGCAGCAGTACGCTGTCGTCGCCCCGCTCGACCACGGCGACACTCAGCGTGACGCTGCCCTGTTCAGTGAACTTGACCGCATTGCTGAGGTAGTTGAGCAGCGCCTGGCGCAGCCGGGTGGCGTCGCCGCGCAGCGTCGCCGGCACCGCAGCGTCGGTCTGCACGCGCAACGCCAGGCCGCGTTCGTCTGCGCGCTCCATCATCATCGAGCGCACCTGTTCGAGCAGCGCATCGAGGCGGAAGGCGGCCGATTCGAGCACCAGCTTTTCGGCCTCGACGCGCGACAGGTCGAGCACGTCGTCGATGATGTGACGCAGATGGCTGGCTGCCGCACCGATCTTCTCCGCATGCTCGCGCTGCGTCGCATCGAGCGGCGATTTCCACAGCAGATGCGTCAGTCCGATGATGGCATTCATCGGCGTACGCATCTCATGGCTCATGTTGGCAAGAAACTGGCTCTTCGAGCGGTTCGCCGCCTCGGCCGCCTCCTTCGCGACCGCCAGTTCGGCGGTGCGCAACTGCACCTGTTCCTCAAGATGGGTGCGGTGGCGGCTCAGTTCGAGTTCCATCCGCCGGCGTTCGGTGATGTCCTGTACCGTGCCGCGCAGCCGCACCACGCGGCCGTTCTCGGTCACCGGCGTGCCGAGTACGCGCACCCATTTCTGGCGCCCGGCCCGGGTGTGTATCTGCGCTTCGATATCCCACGGTTCGCCCCGCTCGACCGCGCCGTCGATGACCGCCTCGATACGCAGCCGGTCCTGCTCGCGGAAAAACTGCAGCGCGCTGGCCAGCGTATCGACCGACGCCGGATCGGCCTCGTGGATGCGTGCCACCTCGTCGGTGGCGCTCAGGCGGCCGCTTTCGAGATCGACCGCCCAGGCGCCGATGTGTGCCAGTTCGCCGATCTGGCGCAGCAGCGTCTCGCGCTCTTCCTGCGCCTGTACGGCCGCCACCCGCTCGCTCAGGTCGGCAAGCACGCAGTGCGTGCGCTCGAAGTAGCCCCGTGCATCGAGTTGCACGCGCCCGACCAGCCAGACGACGACCGCGTGGCCGTCGCGATGCTGCAGGCGCAGTTCGGTCTGGATGCGCTCGTCGCGCTTGAAACGCTCGAAGGTGGCCGCGAAATCCGCACGCTCGGCCGGCATCCAGAGATCGCCGAAGGCGCGCCCCAGCAGTTCGCCCTCGCGATAGCCGAGCAGCGCACACAGCATGGGATTGACGTGGATGAAACGGCCCTGCGCGTCGAGCGACTGATAGGCCACCGGGAAATGCTCGAAAAGGGTGCGGAAGCGCTCTTCGCTGTCGCGCAGCGCACGCTCGGCGTTGAGCCGTTCGGTGATGTCGCGCGCCACCCCGTAGAGGCCGATCACGTGCCCGCCGGCATCGCGCAGCGGGCCCTTGGTGCTGAGGAAGATGCGCTCGCCGTCCGCCGTCGGCAGATGCTCCTCGAAGCGCACGACCTGACCGCCGGCCATGACGATGCGGTCGTTGTCCATCACCCGGCGGGCCACCTCCGGCGCCAGCAGTTCGGCGTCGGTGCGGCCGAGCATGGCCTGCTCCGGAATGCCGAGCAGGCGTACGACTTCCGGATTGCTGACCAGATAGCGCCCTTCGCTGTCCTTGGCGAACACCGGATCGGAGGCGCTGCGGATGATGGCGTCGAGCAGCGATTCGGCGCGCGCGCGAGCCGTCAGCGACACGTTCTCGCGCTCAAGCGCGTCGAGGGCGCGGCCGGTCAGGCGGCGCAGCAGCAGATAGAGCGCACAGGCGGTGACGGCAACGAAGGCCCAGCCCTTGAAGGTGCTGGCTAGCGCAAAGCGCTTCGGATCGTCAGTCAGCGCGAGCAGCAGTTCATCGGACAGCAGTATCCACAGCGAGGCGATGCCGGTGTAGGCGAGCACCGTCATCCGCATGCCCCAGATCGCGTCGCTGCGTGCCTGTGCCGATGGCGATCCGGGGGACGACTCAGGTCGGGTCGGCATGGCGCCTCGCGATGTCGATGAAATCGGAATAACGCTCGATGAACACGTCGACGACGTCCGGATCGAAATGCGTACCGCGCCGCTCAACGATGTGGGCGCGCACCTCGTCAGCCGGGAACGGCGACTTGTACACGCGGCGCGACATCATCGCATCGAACACGTCGGCCACCGTCATCAGCCGCGCCGCCAGCGGGATCGCCTCGCCGGCCAGCCCGTCCGGGTAGCCGCTGCCGTCCCAGTGTTCGTGATGCCAGTGCGCGATGTCGCGCGCCAGTGCGAGGAAGGCGGCCGGTTTCACCTCGTCGCGCTCGGCAAACTCAATGGCGCGCGCGCCCATTTCGGCGTGGGTCTTCATCACCGCCCACTCGTCGGCGTCGAGCTTGCCGCGCTTGTGCAGGATGTGGTCCGGAATGCCGACCTTGCCGATGTCGTGCAGCGGCGCCGAACGGGTGAGCAGGTCGATCCAGGCCGGGGTCAGCACCGGCGCGAAGCGCGGGTCGTCGGCCAGCGCCTCGGCCAGCACGCGCACATAGGCCTGGGTGCGGCGGATATGGCGTCCGGTCTCGTGGTCGCGCGTTTCGGCCAGATTGGCCAGCGCCCGGATGCTCACCGCCTGGATCTGCTCGTTCTCTTCCATGCGCCGGCTGACTTCGGCCTCCAGACAGGCGTTGTGGTCGCGCATCAGGTCGCGCGCAAGCTTGGCCTGCAGGTGGGTGCGCACGCGCGCCAGCAGTACGGCCGGCTTGATCGGCTTCGAGATGTAATCGGCCGCCCCCATGGCCAGCCCGGCTTCCTCGTCGCCGGCTTCGGTCAGCGCCGTGACGAAGATGACCGGAATGTCGCAGGTCGCGGGATCGTTCTGCAGACGTTCGAGAACCGTGTAGCCGTCAATGCCCGGCATCATCACATCGAGCAGGATGAGCGAGGGCGCATCGCGATCACTTGCCAGCCGCAGCGCGGCGACGCCGTTCTTCGCCGCCTTGACGCGATAGCCGGCGGTTCGCAGCAGGCCGTCGAGCACCTCAAGATTTTCCGACATGTCGTCGACGATCAGGATCGTCGTGCTTGCTGGGTCCAGTCTTCGGTGCAAGGTAGTGATATCCGCTTACGCTTTGTAACAAGCGGAGACTGCACCGGTTGGGTGCGGCCGACAATATCCTCGCGCGCAAACAGACCGGAAAAGCTTGAATTTTTACAGTCTGCCGGCATTAGCGACCCTCCGCCGGCAGACCGAAAGCAGCCGGGCGCTCAGTCGGCGGGCGGCTTCAGTGCGAAACTGAGGGTGGCGAAGTGCTCGACCTGATCCACCTTGCCGTCGGCATCGCCGCGTGCAAGGTATTCGGCGCGGATCACGTTGAGTCCCTGGTTGCGCACGGTGACGGTCGCCAGGCCGTCGGCACCGGTCCGCACCGATGCGCCGTCCGGGTCATTGACCAGATCCGGCCACACCTCGACGCCGGGCAGCGGCCGTCCCTCGTACAGCACGCGTACCGTCAGCACATCGCCGCGGCGTTGCGGAAAGCGCTTGCCGACCGGCACGATCTGGAAGGCCATGCCGGCCACCGGCTGCATTTCACCGGCCGGCGCCGACAGCAGGTGGGTGCCGTACTTCAGGTAGCGGCCGGTGACGGTTGCGCCGGGCACCGTTTCCTTCGTGCCGGCCGTCCACTTGCCGGAGGGCAGGCGCGACCAGTGGCCGTTGTCCATCGTCGCCGCCAGCACGGTGGCCGCGGCGTCGGCACTGACGAACAGCATGGGTTCGACCGGCACTGTACGCACCGCCACCGGACGACCGGCCGCATCGAAGGCCTGCAGCGCCGTGATGCGGTCACGGCGGCTGAACACCTCGACGTCCTCGGCGCCCTCGCCGTAGACCAGCGCCAGCCGCCCGGCGCGCTGGGCGAACCAGATGCCGTGCGCCCAGCTAGGCGTTGTCATGGCCACCAGAAGCAGCGCGGCCGTGATGCGGAATGCGTTCATCGTGTTCACCCCGCGCTCAGAAATCGACGGTGGCCGACAGCAGCAGCGTGCGCGGCGCACCCTGCACCAGACTGCCGTACTGCGACACGCCGGCCCAGTAGTTGCGATCGAAGGCATTGCGCAGCTGGGCGCGGAACACGGTGGCGCGGCCGGCGACCGTCGTGCGGTAGCGCGCGCCGAGGTCGACCGTGGTCCAGTCCGGCACGCGCAGCGTGTTGGCGCGGTCGACGTACTGGCTGCCGGTGTGCGCCACGTTGCCGGTCAGCGTGACACCGGGCAGGAAGGCGACGTCCCACTCGGCGCCGATATTGGCCATCAAGGACGGCACGCCGACTGCGGTCCGGCCCAGCGTGGCGGCCGAATTGGTCTGCGTCAGGTCGGCGTCGAGCAGCGTCACGCCGCCAAGCAGACGCAGGCCGGGTGCGGCTTCGCCGGACAGCGCCAGTTCGACGCCGCGGTTGCGCTGTTCGCCATCGACCGCGAACACGGTGCCGGTCAGCTGGCCGCTCGGCTTGGTGATCTGGAAGGCGCTCAGCGTGGCGATTACGCCGCCGATCTCGGCCTTCACGCCCACTTCGTTCTGCCGCGCCTTGTACGGTGCGAACACCTCGCCGGCGTTGCTGGCCGACGGCGGCGCGATGTCGCCGCGGCTCAGGCCCTGGATGTGGTTGGCGTACAGCGCCACGCCCTGCCACGGCTTGACGACGATACCGACCAGCGGCGTCAGCGCGTCCTCGTCGTAGGCCGTCGTCAGCGCCCCGGTCAGCGGGTCGAAGTTGTCGGTCTCCACCCGCTGCCGGCGCACGCCCAGCGTGAGCTGCAGGCGCTCGTCGTACATCGACAGCGTGTCGGACAGCGCGATGCCGCTCAGCTGGGTGTCGGACACGCGCGGCACGTCGCCGGTCAGCTGCACGTCCTGCGCCGGGCTGTCGAAGGGCGCGTACAGATTGGACAGCACCGCGGTGCCGTTGGCGGAAATGCGCCCGAGGCGATCACGATAAGTGCTGACCTGCGCACTCACCACGTGACGCAGCGGACCGGTTTCGAAGCGCGCGCGCAGCCCGGCCTCGGCCGTGCGGCGATCGACGTCGAAGCGGAAGCGCTGCGGCACCGTGCTGGTGTCGCCGGCCGCATTCAGTATGGTCGGGTTGCCGAACAGGCGATCGACCCGGGTGCGTCCGCCGCCGACGCCGGCGAACAGCGTGATCCGCTCGCTCGCCGCGTACTCGACGCGCGCCAGCACCGACTGGTCCTCGGTTTCGAAACGTTCCCAGCGCTGCGACACGTTGCGCCGCCCGTCAGGCGCCGACGGCACCGCCACGCCGGCGCCGAGGAAGGGGCGGCGCGACGGCGCGTCGATGTCTTCCCGCTGATCGACGATGTCCAGCGTGGCGCGCAGTCTGTCGCCGCTGTAATCGAGCGCCAGCGCGCCGACGGTTGCCGCCCGCGACTGCTTGTCGATGCCGGTGTCGCCGTCGTGCACGCTGCCGTTGAAGCGCAGACCGAGGCGACGATCCGGACCGAAGCGACGGCTCAGGTCGAGGTGGCCACCGTACTGCGCGTTCGGCGACGCGCTCGCGGTGAAGCGCGTGAGGTCGTCGGCGCCGGCGCGTTTGGGCACGATGTTGATGGTGCCGCCGACGCTGCTGGCCGGCGACATGCCGTAGAGCAGCGCGGTCGGCCCCTTGATCACCTCGACGCGCTCGGCGTAGTCGACCAGCACGCGGTAGTTCGGCGCCACGCCATGGACGCCGTCGAAGGCGATTTCCCCCGCGTTCTGGTCGCCGACCGGGAAACCGCGGATGAAGAAGGTGTCGAGGATGTCGCCCGGATGGCCGGAAATGCGGATCGACGGGTCGTTGCCGACGACGTCGGCCACGCTGAGCGCCTGCCTGTCCGCGATCATGCCGGCGCTGTAGCTGGTGACGCTGAACGGCGCGTCCATCACGTCGGCGTTGCCCAGCATGCCCAGGCGGCCACCGCGCGCCATCTGACCGCCCGCCTGCATCGGCGGCAAGGGGTGGAGGGATTCGGCGTCGGCGCGCACCCGCACGGCATCGAGCACCGGCACTTCGGCGTTCGCCGACGGACGCGGTGCGGCACTCCGGCGCACGGTGTAGCCGCCTTCGCCACGTGCGACCGCTTCGAAGCCGGTGTCGGCGAGCAGTGCCCGCAACGCGGCGTCAGCGGTGTAATCGCCCTCCAGCCCGCGCGAACGCACGCCGGCCAGCTGCGCCGCCTCGTAGGACACATTGATGCCGGCGATGCGCGCATAGCGGTCGAGCGCCGTGGCGAGCGGTCCGGCGGGCAGGCTGAAATGCAGCACGCCGGCTACCGCCGGCGCGGCGGCAGCCTGTGCCTGCGCCAACTGCGGCAGCGCGGCGGTCGTCAGGGTCAGACCCAGCAGGGCGATGCGCAGCGCGGCGGAAAGGGCCGTCAGCGGCGGAAGCGGACGCGCAGGCAAGGCCGGCACGGAGAAAGGAGTGTTCATGGCTGAGTTCAGGTCCGGTTGGAAGAGCAGCGCCAAAACGGGCGCCTTCACTGCAGAGGCCGGACCAGACGGCAGATCCCCTCACTTCACCGGAAAATTTTTTGCGCGGCCGTGCTCAACCCGCCTGATCGGGTTCGACGATGACCCAGTAGCGGGTGCGGTAGCGAACGTGCACCGGCTGCACCTGCATCAGGAAGCGCAGCGCGCGGTCGGTGTCGCGCACGTGGAACACGCCGGACACGCGCCAATCTGCGATCCGCGGATCGCAGACGATGCGGCCGCTGCGATAGCGCGACAGTTCGTCCAGCAGGTCGGCCAGCCGCATGTCGCGGCCGGCAATGACGCCGTCGGTCCACGCATCGTCGTCGGCATCCGCGACGACCGGTGGCGAGATGCCGGCCGGGCCGAGCGTGCTGCGCTCGCCGCTGTGGATCACGACGGTCGCGCCGCCGTCGGCCGGATGCGCCTCGACTGCGCCCTCCTGCACGCTGACCCGCAGCTCGGAGCGCTCCAGCCGCACGACGAAACGGGTACCCAGCGCGCGCAGCGCGCCGAAGGGCGTGCTGACCCAGAACGGGCGCTTGGCGGCGACGCCGGCATCGTCGCCGGTGGTGATCATGATTTCGCCGCGGTGCAGCGCCAGCACGCGACGCTGGTCGGAGAAATCGCTGCTGATCGCGCTGTCCGTGTTCAGCATCACCACGCTGCCATCGGCCAGTCGCAGCGTGCGCTGTTCGCCCACCGACGTGCTCGCGTCGGCGAGCAGACGCTGCCAGGGCGTGGTTTCGCGCACCGCCCATCCGCTCGCCAGCGCCACGCCGGACAGCGACAGCACGCGCAAGGCACGTCGCCTGCCGGCAACGGCCCCGCGGCGCCCGGCCTCGGCGGCCTGCAGCACGTCCTGCGCCAACCGTGCCGGCAGGCCGGAGAAGTCGCTGCGCAAGGCCGCCACCCTGCTCCACGCCTGTGCGTGGCGCGGGTCGGCGTCGAGCCAGCGCGCGAAAGCCTGCTGCGCTGCAGGCGTCGCGGCGTTGTAGTCCAGCCGCACCGACCAGGCGATCGCCGCATCGACGATGTCGTCCGGCAGGCGCTCGCCGGCCGTGGCAGTGAGCGCTTCGCTCACGACTCGAAGCGCATCGCGTAGCAGTGACGCAGCGCGCGGGCGACGTAGCGCTCGGCGGTGGCCAGCGACACACCGAGCCGGCTGGCGATCTGCGGGCAGCTGAGGCCTTCGAGCTGCGCCCACAGGAAAGCGGTACGCACCTGCGGCTTCAGGCTGTCGAGCATGCGGTCGATCTCGATCAGCGCCTCCAGCACCAGCGCGCGGCTCTCTGGCGACGGCGCTTCGGCTTCCGGCAGCACGGCCAGCGTATCGAGCCAGGCGCGTTCGAGGGCGCGCCGGCGCCAATGATCGATCACCAGGCCGCGCGCGATGGTCGACAGATAAGCGCGCGGCTCGTGCGCACGCACCGGCTGCTGCCGCGTCAGCACGCGGATGAACACGTCCTGCGCAATGTCCGCCGCCTCCATCGCGTCGCCCAGCTTGCGCCGCAGCCAGCCCTGCAGCCAGCCGTGATGACCCCGGTAGAGATCCTCCGCCTCCCGCCGCAGCTCACATTCGACAGTCCGCACCGCGCACTCCCCTCGCGCCCGGTCCGCCGTGGCGGACGGGCATCAATGCAATTGATAATTGTTCGCATTGTAGAGAGGGAGGGCGCGGGCGGCAATCGGGAGCGAACGGCGACGTGCAAAAAAGAAAACCCCGGGACAGGCCCGGGGTTGGTCGCGAGATCTGGCAGCGCAGCGACGTGGAATCACTCCCACTCGATCGTCGCCGGCGGCTTGCCCGAGATGTCGTAGACCACCCGGTTGATGCCGCGCACCTCGTTGATGATGCGGTTGCTGACGCGGCCGAGCAGGCTGTGCGGCAGTTCGGCCCAGTGGGCGGTCATGAAGTCCTGCGTCTGCACGGCGCGCAGCGCGACGACCCATTCGTAAGTGCGGCCGTCGCCCATCACGCCAACCGACTTCACCGGCAGGAAGACGGCGAAGGCCTGGCTGGTGAGGTCGTACCAGCTCTTGCCGGTCTGCGGGTCGATGGTGGCGCGCAGTTCCTCGATGAAGATGGCGTCGGCGCGGCGCAGCAGGTCGGCGTACTCGGCGTGGATTTCGCCGAGGATGCGCACGCCCAGACCGGGACCCGGGAAGGGGTGGCGGTACACCATGTCGCGCGGCAGGCCGAGCGCGACGCCCAGTTCGCGCACTTCGTCCTTGAACAGCTCGCGCAGCGGCTCCAGCAGCTTGAGGCCCAGCTGTTCCGGCAGGCCGCCGACGTTGTGGTGGCTCTTGATCGTCGTGGCCTTCTTGCTCTTGGCGCCGCCGGACTCGATCACGTCCGGATAGATGGTGCCCTGGGCGAGGAAGGTGGCGCCCTTGTGGCCGCCGTCGCCCGCCTTCAGCTTGGCGGCTTCCGCCTTGAACACCTCGACGAACTCGCGGCCGATGATCTTGCGCTTGGCTTCCGGGTCGGACACGCCCTTCAGGTGGCCGAGGAACTGGTCAGCGGCATCGACGTGGATCACCCGCGCATGCAGACGGCCGGCGAACATGTCCATCACCATCTGCCCCTCGTTCAGGCGCAGCAGGCCGTGGTCGACGAACACGCAGGTGAGCTGGTCGCCGATGGCGCGATGGATCAGCGCCGCGGCCACCGACGAATCGACACCGCCCGACAGGCCGAGGATGACCTCTTCGTCACCCACCTGTTCGCGGATGCGCTCGACCGCTTCGGCGATGTAGTCGCCCATGATCCAGTCGCCCTGGCAGCCGCACACGTCGAGCACAAAGCGGCGCAGCAGGTCAGCGCCGCGCGCGGTGTGGGTGACTTCCGGGTGGAACTGCACGCCGTAGAAACGGCGGGCTTCGTCGGCCATGCCGGCGATCGGACAGCTGTCGGTCGACGCCATCACGACAAAGCCCGGCGGCAGTTCGGTCACCTTGTCGCCGTGACTCATCCACACCTTGAGCATGCCGTGGCCCTGCTCGGTGCGGAAATCCTCGATGCCGTCGAGCAGCTTGGTATGGCCGCGGGCGCGCACTTCGGCGTAACCGAACTCGCGCACCGTGCCCGCCTCAACCTTGCCACCCAGCTGCTGCGCCATGGTCTGCATGCCGTAGCAGATGCCCAGCACCGGCACATCCAGTTCGAACACCGCCTGCGGCGCGCGGTCGGTCGATTCCTCGTAGGCCGACATATGACTGCCGGACAGAATGACCCCCTGCGCGCCGAAGCCGCGCACGAAATCGTCGCTCACGTCGCACGGATGGATTTCGCAATACACATGCGCCTCGCGCACGCGGCGCGCGATGAGCTGGGTGACCTGGGAGCCGAAATCGAGGATGAGGATCTTGTTGTGCATGGGGGTTCAGGGGTAAGAGGCTAGGGACTGGGGACTAGGGCGCCGCAGCGATGCGCGACGCCAGTGAGGTTTGCAGGCCCCGAATCATCCGGCCTGTTTCTCCAGCAAGGACCAAGGTCGAATCAAGCCGATCCTGATCAAGGTAGTCGAGACGGTGTGAAAGGATGAGCTGCGTTTCCAGTTCAGCAAGCGAACCCGAGGCGATCGAGAGAAAACGAAGAAAGTCGCGCGTAGAACTGCGCGCGTGCCCTTCCGCGATATTCGACGGAACGGACACGGCTGCGCGACGAAGCTGAGAGACCATAACGAAGCGCTCGCTGTCCGGAAAGGAGCGACTCAGAGCATAAATGCCGAGAGCAAGATCCATCGCTCGTTGCCAGACCAGCAAATCGCGATAGCTTCGCACCTCGCTCATCAAGCCCCGGCCCCTCCAGCCCCTGCTCCCTGGCCCCCAGCCCCTCAATCCACGTGATAGTTCGGCGCTTCCTTGGTGATCTGCACGTCGTGCACGTGCGACTCGCGAATGCCGGCCGAGGTGATCTCGACGAACTGCGCCTTCGAGCGCATTTCGTCCACCGTGGCGCAGCCGCAATAGCCCATCGATGCGCGCAGACCGCCCATCAGCTGGGTGATCACGTTCACCACCGGGCCCTTGTAAGGCACACGGCCTTCGACGCCTTCCGGCACCAGCTTGTCGGCATTCGACGCCGGGTCCTGGAAGTAGCGGTCGGCGGCGCCCTGCTGCATCGCGCCGAGCGAACCCATGCCGCGGTAGGACTTGTAGGAACGGCCCTGGAACAGTTCGATCTCGCCCGGCGCTTCCTCGGTACCGGCCAGCAGGCCGCCCAGCATGACGGCGTTGGCGCCGGCAGCGACCGCCTTGGCGATGTCGCCCGAGTAGCGGATGCCGCCGTCGGCGATCATCGGCACATCGGTCGACGCGAGTGCGGTGGCGACGTTGTCGATGGCGGTGATCTGCGGCACGCCGACACCGGCGACGATGCGGGTGGTGCAGATCGAGCCGGGGCCGATGCCGACCTTGACGCCGTCGGCGCCGGCATCGACCAGCGCGCGGGCAGCGTCGGCGGTGGCGATGTTGCCGCCGATCACGTCGATGTGCGGGAAGGTGCGCTTGACCCAACTGACGCGTTCGAGCACGCCCTGCGAGTGGCCGTGCGCGGTGTCGACGACGATGACGTCAACGCCGGCTTCGGCCAGCGCGGCGGCGCGGTCTTCGGTGCCTTCACCGACACCGATCGCGGCGCCGACACGCAGGCGGCCATGTGCGTCCTTGGCGGCCAGCGGGTGTTCGGTCGACTTCAGCATGTCCTTGACCGTGATCAGGCCACGCAGCGTGTCGTTCTCGCCCAGCACCAGCACGCGCTCTAGGCGGTTCTTGTGCATCAGCGAACGCGCTTCATCGAGCGACGCGCCTTCGCGCACGAACACGACGCGCTCGCGCGGCGTCATGATGCGCGAGACCGGCTGGTCGAGATTGGTTTCGAAACGCAGGTCGCGGTTAGTCACGATGCCGACCACGCGCTCACCGTCGAGCACCGGAAAACCGGAAATGCGGTGGCTGCGTGTCAACCCGTGCAGCTCGCGAACCGTCATGTCGGGAGAGATGGTGATCGGGTCCTTCAGGACGCCGGCCTCGAAACGCTTCACCTTGGCCACTTCGGCGGCCTGCTGCTTGGCGGTGAGGTTCTTGTGGATGATCGCGAGGCCGCCTTCCTGGGCCAGCGCGATGGCCAGCCGGGCTTCGCTGACGGTGTCCATCGCGGCGGACATCAGCGGAAGATTGACGCGGATATTGCGGGAGATACGGGTACTGAGACTGACGTCGCGCGGCAGCACGTTGGAGTGCGCCGGCACGAGGAGCACGTCGTCGAAGGTCAGCGCCTTCTGGATAACACGCATGACTACTTTCCCAACTAGCAAAAACGTATTATACGCCGGTCGACGCAGCCGTCTGCACCCGGCCCTGAAAGCCGCGCCAGAAGGCGCTCAATCGAGGAGTTGTGAAGTGCTCGTCCGTATCGCCGCAGCCGTGCTGCTCAGTGTTCCGCTCGCCTGCGCCGCCCAGGTCTACCAGTACAAGGACGCCCAGGGACGCACCGTTTTTTCCGACACCCCGCCGCCGGGCGCCAACGCAACGAAGAAGAACATCAATCCGCCGCCGCCGTCCGGCGATGGTTCGGGTTCGGTGCAGGAAAAGCTGCAGGAGTTCCAGAAGCGCCGCGACGAACGGCTGGAATCGGAAGCCAAACAGGCGAAGGAGAAGGCCGAGAAAGAGCGGATGGCCGAGAACTGCACGCGGGCGCGCAGCAAGCTTGCCGCGCTGCAATCGGGTCAGCGCATCGTGCGCTTCAACACGCAGGGCGAACGCGAATTCCTCGACGACGCCGGGCGCGCGAAGGAAATGGAAGACGCGCAGAAGTCGGTGTCGGAGTGGTGCAAGTAAGGGCGCGGATCAGGCCGCCGGTTCGGCCTCACCGCCGCCCTTCTTGAGTACCTTGCCCTCGGCGGCGCGCTGTCGCCGCACTTCCTTCGGGTCGGCAATCAACGCACGGTAGATTTCGACGCGGTCGCGATCGCGCAGCACCTGGTCGGCCTTGACCAGCTTGGAGAACACGCCGAGCTTGTTCTTCGCCAGATCGATGTCCGGATACTTCTGCAGCAGTCCGGAAGCCTCGACTGCCTGCTGCGCAGTGGCGCCTGCGACCAGTTCCATCGTCACGATGTCCTGCCGCTCGGGCAGCGCATAGGCAACCTGCACGTGGATCTTGTCGCTCATCACTGCGTTCCCTGTCCGTACTGGCGATCGGCCTGCTTCACGAAGGCGTCGACAAAGGTGTTGGCGATATGGCTGAACACCGGACCGACCACCTTCTCGATCAGCCGGCTCGAAAATTCGTAATGCAGGTTGAACTCGATCTTGCAGGCGGCCTCGCCCAGCGGCGCGAACAGCCAGGTGCCGTCGAGCCGGTTGAACGGCCCTTCAACCAGGCGGATGGTCATGCTGCGCGGGAACACCTTGTCGTTGGCGGTGACGAAGTGGGCCTTGACGCCGTGGTAGTTGATGTCGATGCGCGCGCGCGTCAGCACGTCGGTGCGTTCGATCAGCTGGCTGCCGCCGCACCAGGGCAGGAACTGCGGATAGTGTTCCACGTCATCGACGAGGCGGAACATCTGTTCGGCACTGCGCTCGATGAGCACGGTTTTTCGGACTTCAGCCATGTCATCAGAAGGTAAAATCGCAATTCTATCCGCGGCAGCGCCCCCTACGCAGCCCCGATTTCATTTCAGCACGTCCCTCACCGGTTTCACTTCATGAGCATTGCCGACAACAAGAAGGCCTTTCACGACTACTTCATCGAGGAACGCTTCGAAGCGGGTCTGGTGCTCGAAGGCTGGGAGGTGAAGGCAATCCGCGCTGGCCGCACGCAGCTGAAGGAAGCCTACGTGGTGCTCAAGGGCGAAGAGGTGTACGTGATCGGCATGCACGTGTCACCACTGCCGACCGCCTCCACTCACATCAAGCCCGATCCGACGCGCAGCCGCAAGCTGCTGCTGCACGCGAACGAGATCAGCAAGCTGATCGGTCTGGTCGAGCGCGCCGGCTACACGCTGGTGCCGCTGAACCTGCACTACACCCGTGGCCGCATCAAGCTGGAGATCGGTCTGGCCAAGGGCAAGAAGCAGTTCGACAAGCGCGAGACCGAGAAGCAACGTGACTGGGAGCGCGAGAAGGCGCGCCTGATGCGCGACCGGGTCTGAGCGGGACGATCAGGCTTCCGCCAGTTCCGGCAGCGTGGTCTGCGCGTCGTAGCCGGTGCGCGCGATGTGCTCGGCCAGCATGGTGTCCATGGTCGAGGCGTGGTGCTCGAACCACACCGGCAGTTCGCGTACCAGCGTGCGCACGATGCCCGCGTCCCCCGCCGCCGCCAGGCGTCTGACCTCGCGCAGCACCTCGAGCACGCGCTCGTGTTCGCCGCGATGACAGTGCAGCGGCGGAAAGTCCGACGCTTCCATCCACGCGTCCTCCTGCGCGAAATGCGCTTCGGTGTGCGCCACCAGTTCATCGAGTACCGGCAGCGCAGCGGGTGCCGTCGCATCGTCGAGACGGGCCAGCAGTTGCATGAATTCGCGGTGGATGTCGTCCATCGGCGCCAGACCGAGTACGTGTTCCTGTTTCAGTTCAAGTGCGGACATCGCGTCTCCTTGCGGTGATGGCGCGCACTGTGCCCGCCGGGCGGACGGTGCACCTTGATCCAGATTAGGTTTGCGCCGTGTCGCGGCCGCCACAATGGCGCCGCGGCGCGGAGGCGCCACGGCCGGCGGTGCTAAAGTTCGGCCAGATCAAGAGAACACGACATGAGCCAAGAAGCCTCCACCCACATCGCCCACATCGGGCTCGGCGCTAACCTGGCGGATCCGGAAAAGCAGGTACGCGCAGCACTCGACGAACTGGCCGCTGCGCCGGGCATCGTGCTCGAACGGAAGTCGTCGCTCTACCGCACGGCGCCGATCGGCTACGACAATCAGCCCGATTTCATCAACGCCGTTGCGCGCGTACGCACGACGCTGGAACCGCAGGCCCTGCTCGACGCCCTGCTCGACATCGAGCGCACGCACGGCCGCGTACGCGAATTCCTGAACGCACCGCGTACACTGGACCTCGACGTGCTGCTGTACGAGGACCGCGTGATCAACACCGACACGCTGAACGTGCCGCACCCGCGCGCGCATCTGCGCGCTTTCGTGCTGCTGCCGCTGCTGGAGGTATCTCCGGACGTGGTGATTCCGGGCATCGGGCCGGCGAGCGCCTGGCTCGCCCACTGCCAGGACCAGCCGATTCAACGCATCGCCGAATAAGTCAGCCGTCGCGGTCGGTGGCGCCCTCGTCGGACGCGGACGCCGCAGTCGCTATCACCTCATTCTGTCGCGATTGATGGCCCCGGTGGGCCGACGGATCAGCGACGCAGATGCCGGGGCTCAGAAGCCCTGTGCGAACACGCGCTGCGCCCAGATAAGGGCGGCCAGTGTCTTGGCGTCGGTCAGTTCGCCGCGCCACACGGCCGACATCGCGGCCTCCAGCGAAAGCGCGGTCACTTCGAGGAATTCACCTTCGTCGAGCGAGGCACCGACATGGCGCAGGCCGCGGGCGAGGAAGATTTCGATGCGTTCGTCGGAATAGCCGATGCAGGGGTGCATCGTGCCGAGGTGTTCCCAGCTGTCGGCCTCGTGGCCGGTTTCCTCGCGCAGTTCGCGGATGGCCGTCTGTTCGATCGGTTCGCCCGGGTCGATCTTGCCGGCCGGAAATTCGAGGAAGACACGGCGCGGGCCGTAGCGGAACTGGCGCTCGAACACCATGCGCCCGTCCGGCAGGATGGCGATGATGACCACCGCCCCCGGATGCTTGACGTACTCGCGGACCGCCTGCTTGCCGTCCGGCAGCCTGACCTGATCCTGATAGACCTTCAGCAGGACGCCGTCGTAGACCTGACGGCTGTCCAGCGTGCTTTCCGTCAGGTCGTCCGCCATCCGTCGCTTACTTCAGCGCCTGACCGAGGGCCGACGCGCACAATGCGAGCAGCGATTGCGGCATCAGGCCGATCAGCGCGATCGCAAGCGCATTGACCGACAGCAGCGCGCGCATTTCGGTCGAGGCGACCAGCGGGCTGTTGTCGAGCGGTTCGTCGAAGTACATCAGCTTGACGACGCGCAGGTAGAAGAAGGCGCCGATCAGCGACAGCAGTACGGCGAACACGGCGGTGTAGATGTAGCCGGCCGCGACGACCGCCTGCAGCACGGCGAGCTTGGCGAAGAAGCCGATGAAGAACGGAATGCCGGCCATCGAGAACATGACCATCATCAGCACCGCAGCGAACCATGGGCTGCGACGGTTCAGGCCCTTCAGGTCGTCCAGCGTTTCCGCCTCGACGCCGGCGCGGGTCAGCACCAGCAGCGTACCGAAGGCGGCAGCGCTCATCAGCACGTAGGCGATGGTGTAGAACATCGCGCTGCCGAAGGCGTAAGAGAGGTGGATATCACCCGAGGCACGCAGTTCGATCACGCCGCTGACCAGACCGAGCAGCATGAAGCCCATGTGCGAAATGGTCGAGTAGGCCAGCATGCGCTTGACGTTGGTCTGCGCAATGGCGACCACGTTGCCGAGCGCGATCGACAGAATGGCGAGCAGCATCAGCATCTGCTGCCACTCGACCGCCAGCGTCGGCAGGCCGTCGACCAGCAGGCGGATCGCCATTGCGAAACCGGCCAGCTTCGGCGCCGAGCCGATCAGCAGCGTGATCGCGGTCGGCGCGCCGTGATAGACGTCGGGAATCCACATGTGGAACGGCACGACGCCGATCTTGAAGGCCAGGCCGGCAACGAGGAAGACCAGGCCGAAACGCAGCACGTCCATATTGGTGGCCGGGTCGGACAGCTTGCGGGCGATGGCCGAGATTTCCAGCGTGCCGGTCGCACCGTAGATCATCGACATGCCGTAAAGCAGCAGGCCGGACGCTAGCGCGCCGAGCACGAAGTACTTCATCGCCGCTTCGGTCGAGCGCGCCGATTCGCGGTCCAGCGCGACCAGCGCATAGATGGCCAGCGACAGCAGTTCCAGGCCCAGGTAGAGCGTCAGGAAGTGATTGGCCGAAATCATCACCTGCATGCCCAGCGTGGCGAACAAGACGAGCAGGTAGTACTCGCCACGCTCCAGACCGCGCGCCATCAGGTAATCGCGGCTATAGACGACGACGGCGAACACGGTGATGTAGAGACAGCTCTTCAGCACGTCGGCGAGGCGGTCATCGACGAACATGCCGCTGAACGTGAGCGTCGTGTCCGGCCCGGCGGTGCCGAACTGGATGGCGAAGGCGCCGGCCAGCGTCGCCAGCGTGAGCAGGTAAGGCAGCCAGCCCTGGCGTTCGGACTTGAAGAGGTCTGCGAGCAGCACGACGCAGGCCATCACCAGCACGAAGATTTCGGCCGATGCGGGGAAGAAGTCAGGCAGAGGGAAGTTCATTCTTTTGGTCCGTCAGAGCTTGCCGGCTGCGACATGGTCGAGCAGCTGGTTCACGGTCGCATGCATGATTTCGGTCACCGGCTGCGGCCAGATGCCCATGGCCAGCGTGCACACCGCCAGCACGCCAAGGATGAGCATTTCGCGCGCATTGATGTCGCTCAGTTCGGCGACGTGGCTGTTGGCGACGTCGCCGAACACCACGCGCTTGTACATCCACAAGGTGTAGGCCGCGCCGAGGATCAGCGTGGTGGCCGCGGCAAAGCCGGTCCAGAAATTGAACTGGATGGCGCCGAGCACGACCATGAATTCGCCGATGAAGCCGGAGGTGGCCGGCAGACCGGCGTTGGCCATCGCGAACAGCAGGAACAGCGCGGCGAACTTCGGCATCGTGTTCACGACGCCGCCGTAGTCGGCGATGTTGCGGGTGTGCATGCGGTCGTACAGCACGCCGATGCAGAGGAACATCGCGGCCGACACGAAACCGTGCGAAATCATCTGCACCAGGGCGCCTTCGATGCCCAGCGGATTGAAGATGAAGAAGCCCAGCGTGACGAAGCCCATGTGCGAGATCGACGAATAGGCGACCAGCTTCTTCATGTCGGTCTGCGCCAATGCGACCAGGCCGATGTAGATGACGGCGATCAGCGACAGGCCGATCACCACCGGCGCGAAATGCTGGGCCGCGTCCGGCACGATGGGTAGCGAGAAGCGCAGGAAGCCGTAGGCACCGAGCTTCAGGCCGATCGCCGCCAGCACGGCCGAACCGCCGGTCGGCGCCTCGACGTGGGCGTCCGGCAGCCAGGTGTGCACCGGCCACATCGGCACCTTCACCGCGAAGCTGGCGAAGAAGGCCCAGAAGATCAGCGACTGCACAGTCATCGCCAGCGGCTCGCGGTGCCAGTCAAGGATGGCGAAGCTGCCGCTCTTGTGGAACAGGTAGAGCAGCGCGACCAGCATCAGCAGCGAGCCGAGCAGCGTGTAGAGGAAGAACTTGAAGGCCGCATAGACGCGGTTCTTGCCGCCCCACACACCGATGACCAGATACAGCGGGATCAGCGACGCTTCGAAGAAGACGTAGAACAGGATGCCATCGAGCGCCGAGAAGATGCCGTTCAGCAGGCCCGACATGATCAGGAAGGCGGCGAAGTACTGCGAGGGCTTGTACTCGATCACCGTCCAGCCGGCCATCACCACCAGCACCGTGATGAAGCTGTTCAGGATGACGAAGGGCATCGAGATGCCATCGACACCGAGGTGGTAATTGATGTTGTAGTCGCGCACCCAGGGCATCAACTCGACGAACTGCATGCCGGCACTGGCGGTATCGAAGCCGGTGTAGAGCGGAATCGTGACCAGGAAGCCGAAGATGGCCGTGACCAGCGCGATCAGTTTCGAGAAGGCCACATTACGGCCGTCGCCACTGGCGAGCACGAGCAGACCACCGGCAATCGGCAGCCATACGGCAAGACTGAGAAGGGGAATATCGGTCATTTCTTTGTTTGTTCAGCCGACACGTTCACCGGTCAGGGCAACCGCGTCTGGCACTCCCTCTGAATTCACGCCACGGGCGGCATCCTCACCGCCCGCACCACATCACTTGAAGCCCAGTCTCCACAGCAGCAGGAGACAGACACCGATCACCATTGCAAACGCGTAGCGGTAGATGTACCCGGTCTGTATGCCGCGGGCGAGGCGCGCAAACGCACCGACAGCCGAGGCGGAACCGTTGATCAGCACACCGTCGATGATCGTGCGGTCGCCCGCGGCCCACAGGCCGCGACCCAGCAGACGGGCGCCACCGGCGAAGACGATCTCGTTGAAGCGGTCGAAGTAGTACTTGTTCTCGAGCACCGCATTGATCGGGCGGAAGATCGGCGCGATGCGGCCCGGCAGCGAGGGCATCGCGATGTACATGACCCATGCCAGCACGACGCCACCCAGCGCGAGCCAGAACGGCAGCGCGGTAAAGCCGTGCATCGCCATACCGGCGGCCGAGTGGAAGTGCTCGCCGACCTTGGCCAGCACGTCGTGCTCCGGCAGCACCGTCACGACGCCATCGAACCAGTCGCCGAACAGCATGGGCTGCACGGTGAAGTAGCCGATGAACACCGACGGGATGGCCAAGAGCGCCAGCGGCACCCACACCACCCACGGCGACTCGTGCGGCTTCTCGCCCGGCGCCAGACCGTGGTGCTCGTCGTGATGGTCATCGTCGTGATGATCGTCGCCGTGCGCGTGATGATCGTCGTGCGCCTTGCCGAAGTTCTCCGGGCCATGGAACACGCGGAAATACATGCGGAAGGAGTAGAAGGCGGTGATGAACACACCCGCAACCACGCAGAAGTAGGCGTAGCCGGCGCCCGGGATCGTCGAGAAATGCACCGCCTCGATGATCGAGTCCTTCGAGTAGAAGCCGGACAGGAAAGGCACACCGATCAGCGCCAGCGAACCGAGCAGCGAGGTGAACCAGGTGATCGGCATGTACTTCCACAGGCCGCCCATATTGCGCATGTCCTGATCGTGGTGCATGCCCATGATGACCGAGCCGGCACCCAGGAACAGCAGCGCCTTGAAGAAGGCGTGGGTCATCAGGTGGAACACCGCGGCCGAATAGGCGGAAACGCCCAGCGCCACGGTCATGTAGCCCAGCTGCGACAGTGTCGAGTAGGCGACGACGCGCTTGATGTCGTTCTGGATGATGCCAAGGAAGCCCATGAACAGCGCAGTGGTCGCACCGATCACCAGCACGAAGGACAGCGCGGTTTCCGACAACTCGAACAGCGGCGACATACGGGTGACCATGAAGATGCCGGCGGTCACCATCGTTGCCGCGTGGATCAGCGCCGAAATCGGGGTCGGGCCTTCCATCGAATCCGGCAGCCACACGTGCAGTGGCACCTGAGCCGACTTGCCCATGGCGCCGATGAACAGGCCGATACACACCGCGGTCAGCAGCGGCCAGTCGGTACCGGCGACCGTCATGGCCACCAGTTCCTCGCGCTTGGCGAACACCTCGGCGTAATTGAGCGTGCCGGCGTAGGCGGCAATCAGGCCGATGCCGAGCAGGAAGCCGAAGTCACCGACGCGGTTCACCAGGAAGGCCTTCAGGTTGGCGTACACCGCGGTCGGGCGCTTGAACCAGAAGCCGATCAGCAGATAGGAAACCAGACCCACCGCTTCCCAACCGAAGAACAGCTGCACGAAGTTGTTGCTCATGACGAGCATCAGCATCGAGAAGGTGAACAGCGAAATGTAGGAGAAGAAGCGGTTGTAGCCGGGGTCTTCGGCCATGTAGCCGATGGTGTAGAGGTGCACCATCAGCGACACCGAGGTGACCACCAGCATCATCATCACGGTCAGCTTGTCGATCTGGAAGCCGATTTCCATCTTCAGATCGCCGCTGGTCGCCCAGGTGTAGAGCGCGCCATTGAAGCTGTTGCCGGCCTGCACGTCCTGGAAGATGACCCAGGACGCGACCAGCGCCACGGCGACGCCGAGGATGGTGACGCTGTGCGCGACCCAGCGCGGAATGACGCGGCAGAACAGGCCGGCGATGATGGCGCCGAACAGCGGCGCGAGCGGGACGAGCAGATAGAGCTTTTGCATCGATGTCATGTCGCTCAACCTTTCAGGCTGTCCAGATCATCGACGTGGATGGTGTTCAGATTGCGGAACAGCACCACGAGGATGGCCAGCCCGATCGCGGATTCCGCGGCGGCTACGGTAAGGATGAAGAAAACGAAGATCTGGCCGGACGGGTCGCCGAGGTAGTGCGAGAAGGCGACGAAATTCATGTTCACCGCCAGCAGCATCAGTTCGATCGCCATCAGCAGAACGATGAGGTTCTTCCGGTTAAGGAAGATGCCGACCACGCTGATCGCGAACAGCACGGCGCCCAGCATCAGGAAATAGGAAAGGGGCAAGGAGGTCATGTCGTGCGCTTCTTTTCTCAGTCTTTCTCGGCCGGCATCGACACCAGGCGCACGCGGTCTTCGCGGCGCACCGCGATCTGCTTGGCCGGTTCCTGGAACTTGGTGTCCTTGCGCTTGCGCATGGTCAGCGCAATGGCCGCGATGATGGCGACCAGCAGGATGACCGAGGCCAGTTCGAACGGATACACGTACTCGGTGTAGATCAGACGGCCCAGTTCCTTGGTGTTGCTGTAGCCGGCGGCGGCGGCTTCAGGCGCCGGCATGCGGTCCGCCGAGAAGTACTTCGCGCCCAGCACGGCGAACATCTCGGCCAGCATCAGGCCGGCGACGATGAGGCCCGGTACCAGATTCGCCCAGAAGCCCTCGCGCATCCGCTCGATGTTGATGTCCAGCATCATCACGACGAAGAGGAAGAGCACCATCACCGCGCCGACATAGACCAGCACCAGCGCGATGGCGAGGAACTCGGCCTGCAACAGCATCCAGATGCCACCGGCGGTGAAGAAGGACAGCACCAGGTAAAGCGCCGCGTGCACCGGGTTGCGCGCAGTGATCACGCGCAGCGATGCAGCGACCAGGATGGCGCTGAGAAAGAAGAAAACTGCGGTCTGGAAATCCATCATCGGTTCGTTCTTGTCCGTTCCCTTGAGCCCTGCCCGCTCGCGCGGGCCCGGCCATCAGCGGTATTTCGAGTCCGCTTCCCTGTCCTTGGCGATCTGCGTTTCATAGCGGTCGCCAACGGCCAGCAGCATCTGCTTGGTGTAGTACAGGTCGCCGCGCTTTTCACCGTGGTACTCGAGCACGCGCGTTTCGACGATGGCGTCGACCGGACAGGCTTCTTCGCAGAAACCGCAGAAGATGCACTTGGTCAGGTCGATGTCGTAACGCGTGGTACGACGGGTGCCGTCGTCGCGCTGATCCGACTCGATGGTGATGGCCATCGCCGGGCACACCGCCTCGCACAGCTTGCAGGCGATGCAGCGCTCCTCGCCGTTCGGATAGCGGCGCAGTGCGTGCAGACCGCGGAAACGCGGCGACTGCGGCGTCTTCTCTTCCGGAAACTGCAGGGTGATCTTGCGCGCGAACAGGTGACGGCCGGTCAGTGCCATGCCCTTCACCAGTTCGGTCAGCATCAGCCCGCCGAACAAATCTCTCATCGAACCCATAACGCGTCCCTTACTTCCAGATCGACAGCGGAGACATCATCCAGCCGCCGATGAACACGAGCCACACGATGGTGACCGGGATGAAAACCTTCCAGCCCAGACGCATGATCTGGTCATAGCGGTAGCGCGGGAAGGTCGCGCGCAGCCACAGGAAGAAGAACAGGCAGAAAGCGCTCTTCGCTGCCAGCCAGTGGAAACCGTCCGGCAGGAAGCCGACCGGCGACAGCCAGCCGCCGAGGAACATGATCGAGGTCAGCGTCGCGATCAGGATCATGTTGGCGTATTCGGCCAGGAAGAACAGCGCGAACGCCATGCCCGAGTATTCGATCATGTGACCGGCCACGATTTCCGACTCGCCTTCCACCACGTCGAACGGCGAGCGGTTGGTTTCTGCCACGCCGGCGATGAAGTAGACGATGAACATCGGGAACAGCGGCAGCCAGTTCCACGACAGCACGCCCAGGCCCATGTTGGCGAACATGCCCTCGCCCTGCCCGCGCACGATGTCCGACAGGTTCAGGCTCTGCGACACCATCAGCACGGTCACCAGCGCGAAGCCCATGGCGATTTCGTAGGCGACGATCTGCGCCGCCGAACGCAGGCTGCCGAGGAAGGCGTACTTCGAGTTCGACGCCCAGCCGGCGATGATGACGCCGTACACGCCCATCGACGTGATGGCCATGATGTAGAGCAGACCGGCATTGATGTCGGCCAGCACCAGACCGTCGTTGAACGGGATCACCGCCCAAGCGGCCAGCGACGGCGCAAGCGCCAGCACCGGTGCGAGCACGAACAGCGTCTTGCTCGATGCCGACGGCAGCACGATTTCCTTGAACAACAGCTTCAGGCCGTCGGCGATCGGCTGAGCCAGACCGCCCAGCGCCTTGATGCCGAAGAAGGTGACGCGGTTCGGACCGTTGCGCACCTGCATCCAGCCGATGATCTTGCGCTCGGCCAGCGTCAGGTAGGCGACACAGCCCATCAGCGGCAGGATGATCGCGAAGATCTTGACCAGGGTCCACACCGGCACCCAGGCGGCGCCGAGCAGGTCCTGCACGGGTTGCAGCAGCGCGTCCATTACAGGGCCTCCACGTTCAGGATGCCGGACAGCGTGCCCAGCGGCGCGGTCTGCGGCCAGCCGGCCGACACGCGCACGCAGCCTGCCGGCACGGTGTCATCCAGCGCCAGATCGAGTTCACACGACCAGGCCGAACCGCGCACGCGGACGCGCTTCGTCTCGGTCAGGCCGTGCGCTGCGGCCGTTGCCGCATTCACGCAGGCCGTCGGCGCGGCTGAATCGCGCGCGGCAGCCAGTGCCGGTGCGCGACGCACCAGCGCGTCGTTGCGGTAGATCGGGAAATCGGCGATGCGCTGCAGGCCACTCACCGAGGACGGACGCGCGAACGCGACATCGCTCGCCGTGTTGTCCAGCTTGTACTCGGGCAGCCAGCCATTGGCACCGGCCAGCGCTTCGTCACGCACGGCTTCCGACGAATCGAACTTGAAACCGCCCAGTTCGAGCATGCTGCCGAGCACGCGCAGCACCTTCCACGCCGGACGGGTTTCGCCCTTCGGACGCACGACGGCGTGGAAGCTCTGGATGCGGCCTTCGCAGCTCACATAGGTGCCGGAGGTTTCGGTGAAGGGCGACACCGGCAGCAGACAGTCGGCGTAGTCCAGACCGGTCTTGAACGGCGACATGACGATGACCGTGTCGGCGCCCTTCAGCGCCTCGACCGCCATCGGCGCATTGGCCGCATCGACTTCGGGTTCGGTGTGCAGCAGCACATAGGCGCGCAGGCCGCCGAGCAGCATCTGCTGCGCGTTCAGGCCGGATTGCGCACCAACGGCGGCAGCGCCGACGCTGTTCGCGGCTTCGCCCAGATAACCCAGCGTGGCGCCGGTCAGACGCGCCAGTTCCTGCGCCAGTGCGTGCAGGCCGGCGGCGTCCGGGTGCTGCTGGACGACGGAACCGAGGAAGATGGCGCGTTCGCCGTCGTCGCACAGACTCTGTGCAGTGCGGCGAGCCGCATCCGACACTTCGGCCGATTCAGCACCGGCGGGCACGGCGACGCCGCGGATGTCGGCCGCGGCCTTGACCAGCGCGGCCAGTTCGCCGGCCAGTGCCGACGGCGCGACGGTGACACGTGCGAACGTGGTCATCAGCCAGTCTTCATTGCTGACGCCGAGCGCGCTGACGCGGGTGCCGCGACGGGCCGCCTGACGCAGGCGCTGCGCCATCAGCGGGTGATCTTTGCGCAGGAAGCTGCCGACGACCAGCGCTGCGGACAGCTTCGATACGTCGGCCACCTTCATGCCCAGCCAGGGGATGCCGGCCAGCTTGCCGTCCAGACCGAAATCGGTCTGGCGCAGACGGTGGTCGATGTTGCCACCACCAAGGCCGCGCATCAGTTGCGCGCCCAGATAGAGTTCTTCGGTCGTCGAGTACGGCGCGGCCAGCATGCCGATCTTTGCGGCGCCGTGTTCGTCGGCGACGCGCTTCAGGCTGTTGGCGGCGTATTCGAGCGCGGTCTGCCAATCGACCTCGATCCACTTGCCGTCCTGCTTGATCATCGGCGTGGTCAGACGATCGTCGCTGTTCAGCGCTTCGTAGGAGAAGCGGTCACGGTCGGAAATCCAGCACTCGTTGACCTCTTCGTTCTCCAGAGGCAGCACGCGCTTCACTTCGTCGTGCTTGATCTGGACGACGAGATTGGTGCCCAGGCTGTCGTGCGGACTCACGGTCTTGCGGCGCGACAGTTCCCAGGTACGGGCGGAATAACGGAAGGGCTTGGACGTCAGCGCGCCGACCGGGCACAGGTCGATCATGTTGCCCGACAGTTCGGAATCGACGGTGTGACCGACGAAGGTCATGATTTCCGAATGTTCGCCGCGGTTGGCCATGCCCAGCTCCATGACGCCGGCGATTTCCTGGCCGAAGCGCACGCAGCGGGTGCAGTGGATGCAGCGGGTCATGTCGGTCGAAATCAGCGGACCGAGATCCTTGTTCATCACCACCCGCTTCTCTTCCTGGTAGCGGGAGGCCGACGCACCGTAACCCACGGCGAGATCCTGCAACTGGCATTCGCCGCCCTGATCGCAGATCGGGCAGTCCAGCGGGTGATTGATCAGCAGGAACTCCATCACGCCCTTCTGCGCGGTGATGGCCTGGTCGGAATGCGTCTGCACCTTCATGCCGTTGGTGACCGGCGTGGCACACGCGGGCAGCGGCTTCGGCGCGCGCTCGACCTGCACCAGACACATCCGGCAGTTGGCGGCGATGGACAGTTTCTTGTGATAGCAGAAGTGCGGAATGTGCATGCCCAGACGGTTGGCCGCATCCATCACGGTGCTGCCGTCCGGCACTTCCAGCTTCTGGCCGTCGATCTCGATCTCTAGCATGCTGCGTGTTCCACGTAAATGCGGCTGCCTTCGCGCTGCACGTCCAGCGGGACGAGGCAGTGCTTGTGCTCGACGTGATACTCAAATTCGGACCGGAAGTGCTTGATGAAGCTCTTCACCGGGAAAGCGGCGGCGTCGCCCAGCGCGCAGATGGTGCGGCCGGCGATGTTGCTGGCGACGTTGTCCAGCGTGTCGAGGTCGTCCGGGCGGCCCTGGCCGTGCTCGATGCGATGCACCATGCGGTACAGCCAGCCGGTGCCTTCGCGGCAGGGCGTGCACTGGCCGCAGGATTCCTCGTGATAGAAGTAGGACAGACGCTCCAGCGACTTCACCATGCAGGTGGTTTCGTCCATCACGATGACCGCGCCGGAGCCGAGCATCGAGCCGGCCTTGGAGATGGAGTCATAGTCCATCGTGCAGTCCATCATGATGTCGGCCGGCAGCACCGGTGCCGACGAACCGCCGGGAATGACCGCCTTCAGCTTGCGACCACCGCGCATGCCGCCGCACATTTCGAGCAGCGCCGCGAACGGCGTGCCGAGCGGGATTTCATAGACGCCCGGGCGATTGACGTGGCCGGACACCGAGAAGATCTTGGTGCCGCCGTTGTTCGGTTTGCCCAGCGACTGGAAGGCCTCGCCGCCGTTGTTGATGATCCACGGAATGGCCGCGAAGGTTTCCGTGTTGTTGATCGTGGTCGGCTTGCCGTACAGGCCGTGACTGGCCGGGAAAGGCGGCTTGAAACGCGGCTGGCCCTTCTTGCCTTCGATCGATTCGAGCAGCGCGGTTTCTTCGCCGCAGATGTAGGCGCCCCAGCCATGGTGCGCGAACAGGTCGAAATCGAAGCCCTTGCCGAGGATGTTCTTGCCAATGAAGCCGGCAGCGCGCGCTTCGGCCAGCGCTTCCTCGAAGCGCTGGTACAGCGAGAAAACTTCGCCGTGGATGTAGTTGTAGCCGCGGGTGCAGCCCATCACGAAACCGGCGATGGCCATGCCCTCGATGACCAGGTGCGGGTTGTAGCGCAGCAGGTCGCGGTCCTTGAAGGTGCCCGGTTCGCCTTCGTCCGAGTTGCAGACGACGTACTTGTCCATCGGGAACTGGCGCGGCATGAAGCTCCACTTCAGGCCGGTCGGGAAACCAGCGCCGCCACGGCCGCGCAGGTCCGATTTCTTCACCTCGGCGATGATCTGGTCCGCCGTCATGCCGGATTCGAGAATCTTGCGCAGCGCCGAATAGCCGCCGCGCTTGATGTAGTGCTCGATGCCCCAGGTGTTGTCGCCGTCGAGGCCGGCGAGCAGGATGGCTTGCGGGTTCTCAGGGGCGTTCATTTCAGTACTCGCAGAGCCGTCTCAAGAGTGCTGAAGCCCCCTCGGGGGGCAGCGAATGCAATGAGCGTGGGGGTAGTCATTTCAGTTCGTCCAGCAGTGCGTCGATCTTCTCGCGGCTCATCCAGCTGCACAGACGCGTGTTGTTCACGATGATGGCCGGCGCGTCGCCGCACACACCCATGCACTCGCCTTCCTTCAGCGTGAAGCGGCCGTCGGCGGTGGTTTCGTTGAAACCGATGCCGAGTTTCTCCTTCACGTACTCGGCGGCCTGCTCGCCGCCGGACAGCGCACAGGGCAGATTCGTGCAGACGGTGATCTTCCAGCGACCGACCGGCTTCACGTCGTACATGTTGTAGAAGGTGGCCACTTCCATCGCCGCCATCGGCGGGATGTTCAGATGCAGGGCCACGGCTTCGATCGCCTCCGGCGACAGCCAGCCGTTCTGTTCCTGCGCGATGCGCAGGCCGGCCATCACGGCGGAGATCGCCTGGCCTTCGGGGTACTTCGCGACTTCGCGGTCGATCGCCGCGCGCGACGCTTCACTCAGCGAGAAACTCATTCTGTCCATGCTCACCGGATGCTTATCGGTCAATCTCGCCGAACACGATGTCCATCGTGCCGATGATGGCGACGACGTCGGAGATCATGTGTCCGCGGGACATTTCATCCATCGCCGCCAGGTGTGCGAAACCGGGCGCGCGGATTTTCAGGCGGTAGGGCTTGTTGGCGCCGTCCGACATCGCGTAGATGCCGAACTCGCCCTTCGGGTGCTCCACCGCCGCATAGCACTCGCCTTCCGGCACGTGGATGCCTTCGGTGAACAGCTTGAAGTGGTGGATCAGCTCTTCCATATTGCCCTTCATCGCTTCGCGCGACGGCGGTGCAACCTTGTGGTTGGGGCTGATGACCGGGCCCGGGTTCTTGCGCAGCCAGTCGATGCACTGACGGATGATGCGGTTGGACTGGCGCATCTCCTCGATGCGGACCAGATAGCGGTCGTAGCTGTCGCCATTGGTGCCGACCGGGATGTCGAAATCCATGCGGTCGTAGACTTCGTACGGCTGCTTCTTGCGCAGGTCCCAGGCAATGCCCGAACCACGCAGCATCGGGCCGGTGAAGCCCAGCGCCTTGGCACGTTCCGGCGTCACGATGCCGATGTCGACCAGACGCTGCTTCCAGATGCGGTTGTCGGTGAGCAGGGTTTCGTACTCATCGACATAGCGCGGGAAGCGGTCGGTGAAATCCTGCAGGAAGTCGAGCATCGAACCGCTGCGGTTCTCGTTCAGGCGTTTGATCGCCTCGGCGTTCTTGAACTTGTTCGCCTGGTACTGCGGCATCGTGTCCGGCAGATCGCGATAGACGCCACCCGGACGATAGTAGGCCGCGTGCATGCGTGCGCCTGACACCGCCTCATAGGCGTCCATCAGGTCTTCGCGCTCGCGGAAGGCGTACAGGAACACCGTCATCGCGCCGACGTCGAGCGCGTGCGCGCCAAGCCACAGCAGGTGGTTCAGGATGCGGGTGATCTCGTCGAACATGACGCGGATGTACTGCGCACGCTCCGGCACGTCGATCTGCAGCAGCTTCTCGATCGCCATGCAGTAGGCGTGCTCGTTGCACATCATCGACACGTAGTCGAGACGGTCCATGTAAGGCACGCTCTGCACCCAGGTGCGGGTTTCGGCCAGCTTCTCGGTCGCACGGTGCAGCAGACCGATGTGCGGGTCGGCGCGCTGGACGACTTCGCCGTCCAGTTCGAGCACCAGGCGCAGCACGCCGTGGGCCGCCGGATGCTGCGGCCCGAAGTTCATCGTGTAGTTGCGGATCTCAGCCATGGCCGACGTCCCCGTAGTTTTCTTCGCGCACGACGCGCGGCGTGACTTCGCGCGGTGCGATGGTGACCGGCTGGTAGATGACCCGCTTGGTTTCCGGGTCGTAGCGCATTTCGACGTGACCCGAAATCGGGAAGTCCTTGCGGAAGGGGTGACCGACGAAACCGTAATCGGTCAGCAGGCGGCGCAGGTCGCCATGGCCGGCGAACATGATGCCGAACAGGTCGAAGGCTTCGCGCTCGAACCAGTTGGCCGCCGGCCACACGTCGTTCACCGAGGCGATGACCGGAAAGTCCTCGTCCGACACGAAGGCGCGCAGGCGCAGGCGCAGGTTGGCGGCGATCGACATCAGATGCACGACGACCGCGTAGCGCGCGCCCGACGAGCGGGTGGCGTGCGTCGACAGATCGAGGCCGCAGAGGTCGATCAGCTGTTCGAACGGCGTATCGGCGTGATCGCGCAGTGCGACCGCGATGTCGTGGTAGTCGTCGGCGCCGACCTCGATGGTCAGCTCGCCCAGTTCGACGGCAGCAGTGCGGATCTTGTCGCCGAACTGCGCCGTCAGCGCGTCGCGCAGGGATTCAATGCGTGTGCTCATGACGTTCAGCGGGCGATGGTGCTGGTGCGGCGGATCTTGTTCTGCAGCTGCATCAGACCGTAGATCAGCGCCTCGGCCGTCGGCGGACAGCCCGGCACATAGACGTCGACCGGCACGATGCGGTCGCAGCCGCGCACCACCGAGTAGGAGTAATGGTAGTAGCCGCCGCCGTTGGCACAGGAGCCCATCGACAGCACCCAGCGCGGCTCGGGCATCTGGTCATAGACGCGACGCAGCGCCGGCGCCATCTTGTTGCACAGCGTCCCGGCCACGATCATCAGATCGGACTGCCGGGGGCTGGGGCGAAACACGATGCCGAAGCGGTCGAGGTCGTAACGCGAAGCACCCGCCTGCATCATCTCGACAGCACAGCAAGCCAGACCGAAGGTCATCGGCCACAGGGAGCCGGTGCGGGTCCAGTTGATCAGCTTGTCGAGCTGAGTCGTGACGAAGCCTTCCTGAAGAACGCCTTCAATGCTCATCGATCAATCCGTCGTAATAACTTAATTGGGCAAACGCCCGACCGCCTGGCAGGATCACTCCCAGTCCAGCGCGCCCTTCTTCCATTCGTAGACGAAACCCACGACCAGAATGCCGAGGAAAATCATCATCGCGACAAAACCGAACATGCCGATCTCTTCGAGCACGATGGCCCACGGGAAGAGGAAGGCGATTTCCAGGTCGAACAGGATGAACAGGATGGCCACGAGGTAGTAGCGCACGTCGAACTTCATGCGCGTGTCTTCGAACGCTTCGAAGCCGCACTCGTAGGGGGAGAGCTTGTCGGGATCCGGGCGGCTGGGGCCGACCAGCTTGCCGGCGATCATCGGCACGAAACCGAAACCGATGCCGATGAGAATGAACAGAAGGATCGGAAAGTATTCGATCAACATGACGGGTTATTCATGCGTGAAATCATTTCCGGCGGCACGGGGAGTAATCCGGGGCCGGCTCACGGCGCACTACCGATCGGCTGCGCACCACGTTGCACTGCAGCGTGAAACGCGCGGAGTATAGCGCGTTTCACGACCAATGCGGACTTACTTGGGAATATCCGCCGCCTTGGAATCAGGCTGGGCGGGCGTTGCAGCCGGTTGTTGCGGTGCGTCAGGTGTAGCGGGAACGGTGACAGTCTTGGCCGCATCGATGACCGAACTGGCACCCGACTTCGGCTGATTGGTCGCCATATAGCTCAGCGCAAGACTGGTGCAGAAGAACACTGCAGCGAGCGCAGCGGTCGTGCGGCTCAGGAAGTTCGCCGAACCGGACGAACCGAACAGGCTGCCCGAAGCACCACTGCCGAAGGCGGCACCCATGTCGGCGCCCTTGCCATGCTGCAGCAGTACCAGAACGATGACACCGATGCCGACCAGCACGTGGACCGACAGCACAAGCGAAAAAACGATACCCATCAAATCACCTCAGGATGCTGCAGCGGCCACGATGGCGAGGAAATCCCCGGCCACCAGCGACGCACCGCCAATAAGTCCACCATCGATATCCGCCTGACCGAAAAGCTCGGCGGCGTTCTGCGGCTTGACACTGCCGCCGTAAAGAATCGTCGCGCGCGCGGCGACGTCGGCACCGCACCACGCGGCCAGTCGCCCGCGGATGAAGGCATGCACCGCCTGCGCCTGAGCCGGCGTCGCCGTCTTGCCGGTGCCGATGGCCCACACGGGTTCGTAGGCGATCACGCAGGCAGCCAGTGCCGCCGCGCCACCGCGCTCGAACACCGCCTTGAGCTGACGCTCGACCACGGCTTCGGTGACCCCGCCCTCGCGTTCGTCCAGCGTTTCGCCGACGCACAGGATGGGCTGCAGCTTGACGGCGAGCGCGGCATCGACCTTGGCGGCGACACGCTCGTCGGTGTCGCCGAACAGCGCGCGCCGTTCAGAATGACCGACGATGACGTAACGGCACCCGAAGTCGTTCAGCATCGCACCGGACACTTCGCCGGTATAGGCGCCGACCGCGTGCTCGCTCAGATCCTGTGCGCCCCACGCAATGGCCGAACCTTCGAGCAGCGACTTCGCCTGCTGCAGATAGGGGAAGGGCACGCACACCGCCGACGGACATCCCTGCCCGCCTGCTTCGCGCAGCGCACCGAGCAGCGCCGCATTGGCGTCCAGCCCGCCATGCATCTTCCAGTTGCCTACGACCAGTTTTCGCATCGCCAAAACGCTCGCGCGCCAAAAGCAAAACCCCGGATTCTAGCGCATCGCAGCGCAAAAATCCGGGGCTCGGCAGACGGCGGGGCTAGGATCAGCCGAAGCGGCCGGTGATGTAGTCCTCGGTTTCCTTCTTCTGCGGCTTGATGAAGATCTGGTCGGTCAGGCCGAACTCGACCAGCTCGCCCATATACATGTAGGCGGTGTAGTCAGATACCCGCGCCGCCTGCTGCATGTTGTGGGTGACGATGAGGATGGTCACCTTGTCCTTCAGCTCGGTCACCAGCTCTTCGATGCTGGCGGTGGCGATCGGGTCGAGCGCCGAGGTCGGCTCGTCGAACAGGATGATTTCCGGATCGGTCGCCAGCGCGCGTGCGATGCACAGACGCTGCTGCTGGCCGCCGGACAGATTGGCGCCCAGCTCGTTCAGGCGGTTCTTCACTTCGTCCCACAGCGCCGCACCGCGCAGCGCCTGCTCCACCCGCTCGTCGATCACCGAGCGACGCTTTTCGCCGCGCACACGCAGGCCGTAGGCCACGTTCTCGTAGATCGACTTGGGGAAGGGGTTCGGCTTCTGGAACACCATGCTGATGCGCATGCGCACCTCGATCGGATCGACGTCGTCGTCGAGCAGATTGGTGTTGTCCGGGTGCAGCAGGATCTTGCCGTCGTAGCGGTTGCCCGGATACAGGTCGTGCATGCGGTTGAAACAGCGCAGCAGCGTCGACTTGCCGCAACCTGACGGGCCGATCAGCGCAGTCACCTTCTTCTCGTGCACCGGCATGTTGATGCCCTTCAGCGCATGGAAGGCACCGTAGTGGAAATTCAGATTCTTGACTTCGGCCTTGGCAGCGGAGCGCACATCGGTCGCAGTGATCATGGTCGGATTCTCGTGAAGGTTGTATACGGTGCGGATGATCGGCTTACCACTTGATGTTGCGGCGCAGGCGGTAGCGCAGCCAGATCGCTACGCCATTCATCGCCAGCGTCATGAAGACCAGGATGAAGCCGGCCGCAGCGGCATTGACCTGGAAAGCCGCTTCCGGACGCGAGGTCCAGTTGAACATCTGGATCGGCATCACGGTGAAGGGCGCCGTCAGCCATTCGAAGTTGATGAAGGGGAACACGTCGGTCACCGGCGCCGGCGGCAGGAAGGCGATGAAGGTGAGCGCGCCGATGGTGATGATGGGCGCCGTTTCGCCGATCGCACGTGCCATGCCGATGATGACGCCGGTCAGGATGCCGGCGCTCGAATACGGCACGATGTGATCGCGCACCGTCTGCCAGGTCGTTGCGCCGCAGGCGTACGCACCCTCGCGCACCATCTGCGGAATCGCACGGATCGATTCGCGCGTCGCCACGATGACCACCGGCAGGATGAGCAGGCCCAGCGTCAGGCCGGCCGACAGGATGGACTGACCGAAGCCGAACTTGTACACGAACAGCCCCAGCGCCAGCAGGCCATAGACGATGGACGGCACGCCCGCGAGGTTGGTCACGTTGATTTCGATGATGTCGGTGACCCAGTTCTTCGGCGCGTACTCTTCCAGATAGATGCCGGCCGCCACGCCCAGCGGCACCGCCGAGAAGGCGGTCACCAGCATCACCAGTATGGTGCCGACCCAGGCCGACAGGATGCCGGCGCTGCCGGCGCGACGCGACGGGAAATTGGTCAGGAAGTCATAGTCGATACGCGCCGCCCCCTTGATCGCCATGTCGGCGAACAGCACGGTCAGCGTGAGCACGCCGATCATCAATGCGAGCAGCCCGAGCAGACCGAACAGCATGTCCCAGCGCTTGTGGCGCGTGATGATGGCCCGGATGGCCTGGATGTCCTGTTGGTTCATGGATCAATAGACCTCGCGGAAGCGCTTGCGCAGGTAGTAGCCAAGCAGATTGAAGGCAAGCGTCATCAACATCAGCGTCAGACCGGCGGCGAAGATGGTCTGGTAACCGATGGAGCCGTGCGGCAGGTCGCCGAGCGCCACCTGCACGATGTAGGAGGTGATGGTCGCCCCCGGTTCGGCCGGATTGAAAGTCAGGTTGGGCTGCATGCCGGCCGCCACGGCCAGGATCATGGTTTCGCCGACGGCGCGCGAAATGCCTAGGATGTAGGCCGACGCAATGCCCGAGGTCGCTGCCGGCACCACGGTGCGCAGCGCGGTCTGCAGGCGGGTCGCGCCCATCGCGTAGGAGCCCTCGCGCAGGCTCATCGGCACCGCGCGCATCGCGTCTTCGGACAGCGAACTGACGTAGGGAATGATCATGATGCCCATCACCAGACCGGCCGACAGCAGACTGAAGCCGGGCAGTTCAGGGAACAGGTACTGCAACGCCGGCGTCACCACCATCAGTGCGAAATAGCCGTAGATGATGGTCGGCACGCCACCCAGCAATTCGAGGATGGGTTTGGCGATCTCACGCGTCTTGAACGAAGCGAACTCCGACAGGTAGATCGCGATGATGGTGCCCAGCGGCAGTGCCACGGCCAGTGCGACGAATGAACTGGTGAGCGTGCCCGACAGCAGCACCATGATGCCGTAGTGGGCGTCGTCGAACAGCGGCGTCCATTGCGTGTCGGTCAGGAAGTCCCACAGCGACACATGTTCGAACAGCGTCAGCGATTCGCTGACCAGGATGTAGACGATGGCTATCGTCGTCAGGACGGAAATCGACGCCGCGGTGAACAGGATGAATTCGATCACCCTTTCCTTCACATGGCGGGACGCGCGCTTGCGCAGGCGGTCGCTGACCGCATCGGGCGCAGTCGACGGAGGAGCTGACATGGTCTGGGCGTGGGCGGTCATGTTGGGGCGCTCATTTTACGGGTCGCCATCCACCGCCGCGCGGAAGATGACAAAAAGCCCCGGGACGAACCCGGGGCCCTTGCAGCGGACTCCTTATTCCTTCGGATCGCGCTTGAGCAGGTCGGACACCTTGACGCCCACTTCGGCGTGACCACCGAAGGCGGTACCGGTCTTCTTCTTGGCGAAGTTCTCGGCCGCGTGCTTGTAATCGGCGTCAGTCAGCGGCACGTACTTCACTTCCTTCGTCAGCGCGGCGGCGTTCTTCAGGTAGAACTCGACGAATTCCTTCACCTCCGGCTTGTCGACCGAAGCGGCATTCACGTAGATGAAGATCGGGCGCGACAGCGGCTGGTAGTCGCCCGAAATCACCGCTTCCAGCGACGGCTCGACCGCCTTGCCGGTCTTCGGATTGACCACCGGCACGGCTTTCAGCTTGTCCTTGTTCTCGACGTAATAGGCGAAGCCGAAGTAGCCGAGCGCGCCGACGTCACGCGACACGCCCTGCACCAGCACGTTGTCGTCTTCCGACGCGGTGAAGTCACCACGGCTGGACTTGGACTTGCCGACGATGGCTTCGGTGAAGTAGTCGAAGGTGCCGGAATCGGCGCCCGGGCCGAACAGCTTCAGGCCGGTGTCCGGCCAGGCGGCGTTGACCTGGTTCCACTTCAGGACCTTGCCCTGGGCAGCGGGTTCCCACATGGTCTTCAGCTCGGCAGCGGTGATCTGCTTCAGGAAGGTGTTCTTCGGGTTCATCACCAGCGTCAGCGCATCGAAAGCGACCGGCAGTTCGATGTACTTGATGCCGGCGGCCTTGCAGTCAGCCATTTCCTTGTCGAGGATGGGACGCGAGGCGTTCGACACGTCGATCTCGCCGCGGCAGAACTTCTTGAAACCGCCGCCGGTACCGGAAATACCCACGGTCACCTGGACGGTGCCCTTCTTTGCCTTCTGAAATTCTTCCGCCACCGCTTCGGTGATCGGGAAAACAGTGCTCGAACCGTCGATCTTGACCAGCGTCGGGGCTGCCAGGGCGGATGCGGAAGCAAACAGGGCGCCGACAGCGGCGGTCAGGGTGGCGATCTTGCGTACGTTCATCAGGACTCTCCGTAAGGTTGCGTCGTGTTGCGATGCGACGAAGCGCAGTTTATGAATGCTTTGTTACACCCATGTGAAGGTGAAACAATTCATCCGGCCACCCCATGACCGTCGTCAGACGGCCTGCAGAGCCTGATCCAGGTCCTCCACGATGTCGTCGATGTGCTCGATGCCGATCGACAGCCGCACCATGTCTTCCGACACCCCGGCGCGCTTCAGTTCGTCCGGCGACAGCTGGCGATGGGTGGTCGAGGCCGGATGGCAGGCCAGCGATTTGGCGTCACCGATATTGACCAGCCGGGTGATCAGCTTCAGCGCATCCTGGAAGCGTGCCCCGGCGTCGCGCCCGCCCTTGACGCCGAAGGTCAGCAGGCCGGACGCCTTGCCGCCGAAATAGCGCTGCACCAGGCCGTGACTGGGGTGGTCCGGCAGGCCTGCGTAATTGACCCACTCGACCTTCGGGTGCGACGAAAGGTGGCGGGCGACCGCGGTCGCGTTGTCGCAGTGGCGGTCCATGCGCAGCGCCAGCGTCTCCAGCCCCTGCATGATCAGGAAACTGTTGAACGGCGAGATCGCCGCGCCCATATTGCGCAGCGGCACCGTCCGCGCGCGGCCGATGTAGGCGGCCGGCCCGAGCGCTTCGGTGTAGATCACGCCGTGATAGCTCACCTCCGGCTCGTTCAGCCGGCGGAAGCGGGTCTTGTGCTCGGCCCACGGGAAACGGCCGCCATCGACGATGATGCCGCCGATGCTGGTGCCGTGACCGCCCATGTATTTGGTCAGCGAATGCACGACGATGTCGGCACCGTGCTCGATCGGCCGCGTCAGATAGGGCGACGGCACTGTGTTATCGACGATCAGCGGCACCCCACCCTCGTGCGCCACCTTCGCGAACGCGGCGAAATCGACCACGTTGCCGAGCGGGTTGCCAATCGATTCGCAGAACACCGCCTTGGTGCGCGCGTCGATCTTCGCCGCCGCCGCGGCCGGGTCGGCCGCATCGACGAAGCGCACCTCGATGCCGTATTGCGGCAGCGTGTGCGCGAACAGGTTGTAGGTACCGCCGTACAGCGCCGACGTGGCGACGATGTTGTCGCCCGCTTCGGCGATGGTCATGATGGCGTAGGTGATCGCCGCCTGGCCGGACGCCAGCGCCAGCGCCGCAATGCCCCCCTCCAGCGCAGCGACGCGCTGTTCCAGCACGTCGCTGGTCGGGTTCATGATGCGGGTGTAGATATTGCCCTTGACCTTGAGGTCGAAAAGATCAGCCCCGTGCTGGGTGTCGTCGAAGGCGTAGCTGGTGGTCTGGTAGATCGGTACCGCCACCGCCTTGGTGGTCGGATCGGGCGAATAGCCGGCGTGAATGGCGAGCGTATCGAAACGCATGGTCCTGTCCTCCCTGTCGTGAAGGGCGGAAATCTACACGCGGAAGGCATCGCGCACAAAAGCGGTGCAGCAAAGAAAAATGCCGCCCCGCGGATGCGGTGGCGGCATTTCGGGGAGAGGCGTCTGCCCGTCAGGCGGCCATCGCCGACTCGACCACCTGGGCCAGGCGCTGGGCCAGCCGGCCGACTTCGGCGGCGTCCTGGCCTTCGACCATCACGCGCAGCAGCGGCTCGGTGCCCGAAGGGCGCAGCAGCACGCGGCCGCGCTGCGCCAGTTCGCTTTCGACCTCGATGCGGGTCTGGTCGATGATGGGCGCCTTCTTCCAGTCGAAACCGGGGCGCAGCTTCACGTTCACCAGCTTCTGCGGGTAGAGCTTGAGACCGGAACAGGCCTGTTCCAGGCTGATGCCCTGTGCGCGCAGCGCCGCCAGTACCTGCAGCGCGGCCACGATGCCGTCACCTGTGGTGTGGCGGTCGAGGTCGATGATGTGGCCCGAATTCTCGCCGCCGAGGCGCCAGCCCTGCTGGTGCAGTGTTTCCAGCACGTAGCGGTCACCCACCTTGGCGCGCGCCAGACCGACGCCCATTTCGTTCAGCGCGTGTTCGAGCGCCAGATTGGTCATCAAGGTGCCGACCACGCCGTTCAGCCGCCCTTCGCGCAGGCGCTGGGCAGCGATGACGTAGAGCAGTTCGTCGCCGTCGTAGATGCGGCCAGAGGCGTCGCACATCATCAGGCGGTCGGCGTCGCCGTCGAGGGCGATGCCGATGTCGGCGCCGGTCGAGCGCACCGCCTCGGACAGCGACTTCGGTACCGTGGCGCCGACGCCGTCGTTGATGTTCATGCCGTTCGGGCTGCAGCCGACGGTCACCACCTCGGCGCCCAGTTCGTGGAACACCTTGGGCGCGATGCTGTAGGCGGCGCCGTGCGCGCAGTCGAGCGCGATCTTCAGGCCGCGCAGGTCCAGTTCGGTCGGGAAGGTGCTCTTGCAGAACTCGATGTAGCGGCCGGGCGCGTCCTCGATGCGGCGGGCCTTGCCGAGGCGGGACGATTCCATGCAGCCCATCGGTTCGTTGAGCAGTGCCTCGATCTGCAGTTCGACCTCGTCCGGCAGCTTGGTGCCGCGGGCGGAGAAGAACTTGATCCCGTTGTCTTCGAAGGGGTTGTGCGATGCGCTGATCACCACGCCCGCCTGCAAGCGCAGTGCGCGGGTAAGGTAGGCGACGGCCGGCGTGGGCACCACCTTGGCCAGCACGGTGTCGACACCGGCCGCAGCAAAGCCGGCTTCCAGCGCAGCTTCGAGCATGTAGCCGGACACCCGGGTGTCCTTGCCGATCAGTACCGCGGGGTGTTCGCCCGCCGGCAGATGTTCGGTGGCCACCAGCGCGCGGCCGGCGGCATAGCCGAGGCGCATCACGAAATCCGGCGTGATCGGCGCCTGACCGACCCGACCGCGTACGCCGTCCGTACCGAAATAGCGTCTCGACATCTGCTCCGTCTCCAAATTATCTGTGTTCGAAAATGCCCGCCACCTGCCAGACCGCGATCGCGTCGCGGGTGGCTGCGACGTCGTGCACGCGCAACATGTGCGCGCCCCGCGCGACCGACGCCAGCGCGGCCGCCACGCTGGCCGCCACCCGGTCAGTCACGGGTCGCCCGGTCAGCCGCCCCAGTACCGACTTGCGCGACAGACCGACGAGCAATGGATAACCATAATCGGCCAACGCACGCAGTCCCTTGAGCAGGGTCAGGTTGTGTTCGGAGGTTTTTCCGAAACCGAACCCCGGGTCGAGCATGATGCGTTCGCGCGCGATGCCGGCATCTTCCGCGGCGCGGGCCTGTTGCAGAAGGAAATCAGTCACTTCCGCGCACACATCGGCATATCGGGGATCGATCTGCATGGTTTGCGGCGTGCCCTGCATGTGCATGATGCAGACGCCGGCATCGGTCGCTGCCACCGCCTCGATCGCGCCGGGCGCGCGCAGGCCGTTGATGTCGTTCACCAGCGTGGCGCCGGCCGCCAGCGCCGCGCGCATCACTTCCGGCTTCCAGGTGTCGATGGACAGCGGCACGCCCAGACCGGACAGCGCCTCGATCACCGGCACGACGCGGCGGATTTCCTCGTCGGCCGGCACCGGATCGGAGCCGGGCCGCGTCGATTCGCCGCCGATGTCCAGCATGTCGGCGCCGTCGGCGATGAATTTCTCGGCCTGGGCGACCGCACGGCCGACGTCGAAGGCGATGCCGTCACCTGAAAAGGAGTCGGGCGTGGCGTTGATGATGCCCATCACGAGCGGGCGATCGAGCGTGAGGCGGTAAGGGCCGCAGTGCAAGGTCGTGTTCATGGTCGTCACAAATGAAAACCGGAGGCAGCGCCTCCGGTCGTGGGTTGAATTGCAGTCGGTGTCAGGCCGGCGCTGCGGCGTTCGCTGCCGCGCCCGGCGCACCGCCGTCGGACGACGCCTTGGGCGGACGCGAGGTCGGCTTGGGCGGGCGCACCGGACGGTCGTTCATGATGTCGTCGATCTGGTCGGCGTCAATGGTTTCGAAGTCCAGCAGTGCCCGGGTCATCGCCTCGACCTTGTCGCGGTTGTCTTCCAGCAGCTTGCGGGCCACAGCGTAGCGCTCGTCGATGATGCTGCGGATTTCCGCATCGACGTGCTGCATCGTCGTTTCCGACATGTTGCGGTGCGTGGCGACCGAGCGGCCGAGGAATACCTCGCCCTCCTCCTCGCCATACACCATCGGGCCCATCGCATCGGACATGCCCCACTGCGTCACCATCCGGCGCGCCAGGTCGGTCGCGCGCTGGAAGTCGTTGGCGGCGCCGTTGGTCATCTGGTTCATGAAGATCTCTTCGGCGATGCGGCCGGACAGCATCATCGAAATGAGCTGCAGGCAGTAGTCCTTGTCGTAGCTGTAGCGGTCCTTCTCCGGCAGCGACATGGTCACGCCCAGCGCGCGGCCGCGCGGGATGATGGTGACCTTGTGCACCGGGTCGCACTTGGGCAGCAGCATGCCGACGATGGCGTGGCCGGACTCGTGGTAGGCGGTGTTCTTCTTCTCTTCCTCGTCCATCACCATGGTGCGTCGTTCGGCGCCCATGATGATCTTGTCCTTGGCGCGCTCGAAGTCCTCCATATCGACCACGCGCTTGTTGCCGCGCGCAGCGAACAGCGCCGCTTCGTTCACCAGGTTGGCGAGGTCAGCGCCGGAGAAGCCGGGCGTGCCGCGAGCGATGATTTCCGCCTTCACGTCCGGCGCCAGCGGCACCTTGCGCATGTGCACGGCGAGGATCTGCTCGCGACCGCGGATATCCGGCAGCGGCACCACGACCTGTCGGTCGAAGCGACCCGGGCGCAGCAGCGCCGGGTCGAGCACGTCCGGACGGTTGGTCGCCGCGATGACGATGATGCCGGTCTGGCCTTCGAAGCCATCCATTTCGACCAGCAGCTGGTTCAGCGTCTGTTCGCGCTCGTCGTTGCCACCGCCCAGGCCGGCGCCGCGCTGGCGGCCGACCGCGTCGATTTCATCGATGAAGATGATGCACGGCGCCTGCTTCTTGGCCTGTTCGAACATGTCGCGCACGCGGGCGGCGCCGACACCGACGAACATTTCAACGAAATCGGAACCCGAAATCGAGAAGAACGGCACCTTGGCTTCGCCGGCGATGGCCTTGGCCAGCAGCGTCTTGCCGGTACCCGGCGAGCCGACCATCAGCACGCCCTTCGGAATGCGGCCGCCCAGCTTCTGGAACTTGGACGGATCACGCAGGAATTCGACCAGTTCGCCCACTTCTTCCTTCGCTTCGTCGCAACCGGCGACGTCGGCGAAAGTGACGGTGTTGGTGGACTCGTCGAGCATGCGTGCCTTGGACTTGCCGAAGGAGAAGGCGCCACCACGGCCGCCACCCTGCATCTGGCGCATGAAGAAGATCCAGACGCCGATCAGCAGCAGCATCGGGAACCACGACACGAAGATGCTCATCAGGAAGCTCTGCTCCTCTTCCGGCTTGGCGACCACCTTGACATTGCTCTTCAGCAGGTCGCTGATCAGCCAGATGTCCTGCGGCGGTGCGTAGGAGGTGATGCGCTTGCCGTCGGCGGTCTGGGCGTTCAGCGAACGGCCCTGGATTTCGACCTTGGTGATCCGGCCGGCCTTCACCTCTTCGAGGAATTCCGAGTACTCGACCATGCCTTGCGTGGCCTGGCGCTGATTGAACTGGTTGAATACCGTCATCAGCACGATGCCGATCACAAGCCAGATCGCAAGATTTTTGAACATGTTGTTCAAGGCATTTCCTCTGTATTCCCGGAACCGGATTAACCGGTCCGATCAATGCAACATCACGAATCGACCACCGACAGACCGGAATCGGCCGCGTATGTTCCGCGCCCGCGCCTGAATGTCACGCGGCAGGCTCTCCGCGCCTGCCACGACACAGAAGATACACCTCTGCACTGCGGTCGCGGGAACTGTCGGGTTTGCGCACAGCCACCGACGTGAAAAGTTGTTCCATTTCGCGTCTGAGCTCGTCGAAACCCGAGCCCTGAAACACTTTTACGAGCATGTCACCGCCGCTCTTGAGGTGTTCGCGCGCGAATTCGAGCGCCAGTTCGAGCAGATGAATGGATCTCGCCTGATCGGTGACCGCGATTCCGGACAGGTTGGGGGCCATATCGGACAAAACAAGGTCCACCCGACGACCGTCCAGCGATTCCACCAGTTCGGCCAGCGCCTCGTCCTCACGGAAATCGCCGAGGACGAAATGCACGCCGTGCACCGGTTCCATCGGCAACAGGTCTATCGCCACCACCTTGCCGGACGCGCCGACCTTCTTCGACGCCACCTGCGACCAGCCGCCGGGCGTGCTGCCGAGGTCGACCACCACCTTGCCCGGGGCGAGCAGACGGTCCTTGTCGTCGATCTGCATCAGCTTGAACGCGGCGCGCGAGCGGAAGCCCTGCGCCTGCGCCTGCTTTACATACGGGTCATTGATGTGGTCGTGTACCCACTGGCGGCTGGTTTTGTTCTTGGCCATGACTTAGCTTAGACTTGCGCGCCTTTCTGGAAGAACGCCATGTTGACCCTGACTCCCGATGAACGCCGCGCGCTGCGCGCGCAAGCCCACCCGCTGAAGCCGGTCGTGATGATCGCGCAGAACGGCTTGACCGCTGCGGTACTGAAGGAAATCGAACTGGCGCTCAAGTCGCACGAGCTGATCAAGGTACGCGTGTTCGACGCGGACCGCGAACAGCGCGACGCCTGGCTGGCGGAAACCTGCGAAACGCTGGGCGCCGCGCCGGTGCAGCGCATCGGCAACATCCTGGTGCTGTACCGCCCCAACCCCGAACTGCACGTGCCGGCCGAGCCGGTGAAGCCGGTGCGCAAGAGCGCTGCCAAGACGCCTGCCGCCAAGCCGGTACCGACGCGCAGCGCGCCGGCCAAGCCGGTGGCCAATCGCCGCGGCGTCGCCCGCAACAGCACGAAGCCGCTCAGGCCGCGCGCCCGTCCGACGCGCTGAGCCGCGGCGCTGCGCTCAGACGTAGCGCACGTCCACGATTTCGTACTCGCGGATGCCGCCCGGGGCCTGCACTTCGGCCACGTCGCCGGCGTACTTGCCGATCAACGCGCGCGCGATCGGCGAATTCACCGAAATCATGCCCGCCTTCAGGTCTGCCTCGTCGTCCCCGACGATCTGGTAGGTCACCGGCTTGCCGGCTTCCACGTCTTCCAGATCGACTGTCGCACCGAACACGATGCGGCCGTCGGCGTCGAGCGCCTTCGGATCGATGATCTGGGCATTCGACAGCTTGCCTTCGACTTCGGCAATCCGGCCTTCGATGAAACCCTGACGCTCCTTCGCCGCATCGTACTCGGCGTTTTCGGACAGATCACCATGCGAGCGCGCTTCGGCGATCGCGGCGATGACGGCGGGACGATCCACGGTTTTCAGTCGGTGCAGCTCGGCCTTGAGCTTTTCGGCACCGTTGACGGTAAGAGGTACGCTCATATCGTTCAGTTGATCTGCGCGTGCAGGGCCTGCAGCGCATAGGTTTCGAGTTCGGAAATGCGCATGCCTGCACACGCGGCACGCGCGCCTTCGACGGTGGTGAACAGCGTCACGCGACTGGCGAGTGCGCTGGTGCGGATCGAGCGCGAATCGTTGATGGCGCTGCGCTTTTCATCCACCGTATTGACGATGAAGGTGATTTCATCGTTCTTGATCATGTCCACGATGTGCGGACGGCCTTCATTCACCTTGTTCACCGGGGTGACCGGCAGACCGGCGGCGGCGATGGCTGCTGCGGTACCGCGGGTGGCGACCAGCGTGAAGCCCAGCTCGTGCAGCTCGCGCGCCACCTCGATCGCCTTGGCCTTGTCCGCCGGCTTGACCGAAATGAAGGCGCGACCGCCGGTCGGCAGGCGCACGCCGGCAGCCAGCTGGCTCTTCACGAAAGCTTCGCCGAAGGTGCGGCCGACGCCCATCACTTCGCCGGTGGACTTCATTTCCGGGCCGAGGATGGTGTCCACGCCGGGGAATTTCACGAAGGGGAACACCGCTTCCTTGACCGAGAAGTAAGGCGGCACGACTTCGTGCGTCACGCCCTGGTCGACCAGCGAGCGGCCGGCCATGCAGCGAGCGGCGATCTTGGCCAGCGGCAGGCCGCAGGCCTTGGACACGAAGGGCACGGTGCGCGACGCACGCGGGTTCACTTCGAGCACATACACGGTGTCGCCCGAGGCGTCGCGCTGGATTGCGAACTGCACGTTCATCAGGCCGACCACGTTCAACCCGCGCGCCATCAGTTCGGTCTGGCGGCGCAGTTCGTCGCACAGTTCCGGCGTCAGCGAGAACGGCGGCAGCGAGCAGGCGGAGTCGCCCGAGTGCACGCCGGCCTGTTCGATGTGTTCCATGATGCCGCCGATGATGACCTGCTGGCCGTCGGAGAAGGCATCGACGTCCACTTCGGTGGCGTCGTTCAGGAAGCGGTCCAGCAGCACCGGCGAATCATTGCTCACCTTGACCGCCTCGCGCATGTAGCGCTCGAGGTCGGACTGCTGATGGACGATTTCCATCGCCCGGCCGCCCAGCACATAGCTCGGGCGCACCACCAGCGGGTAGCCGATCTCGGCCGCCAGACGCACCGCCTGGTCTTCGGCACGCGCGGTGCGGTTGGGCGGCTGCTTCAGGCCGAGGTCGTTCAGCAGCTTCTGGAAGCGCTCGCGGTCTTCCGCGGCGTCGATCATGTCCGGCGTGGTGCCGATGATGGGCACGCCGTTGGCTTCCAGGTCGCGCGCCAGCTTCAGCGGCGTCTGGCCGCCAAACTGCACGATGACGCCGACCGGCTTCTCGATGGCGACGATTTCGAGCACGTCTTCCAGCGTCAGCGGCTCGAAGTAGAGGCGATCGGAGGTGTCGTAGTCGGTCGACACGGTTTCCGGGTTGCAGTTGACCATGATGGTTTCGAACCCGTCCTCGCGCAGTGCGAGGGCTGCGTGCACGCAGCAGTAGTCGAATTCGATGCCCTGGCCGATACGGTTCGGACCACCGCCCAGCACCATGATCTTGCGTGCCGAGGTCGGATTGGCCTCGCACTCGTCTTCGTAGCTGGAGTACATGTAGGCGGTGTCGGTGGCGAACTCGGCGGCGCAGGTATCAACCCGCTTGAACACCGGACGCACGCCGAGGGTCTGGCGGTGCAGACGCAACGCGGTTTCGTCGCACTGGAACAGACGCGCCAGACGACGGTCGGCAAAGCCCTTGCGCTTCAGATCGCGCATCGTCGCGGCATCGACGCTCTTCAGGCTGCGACCGAAGAAGGCGCGCTCGGTCAGGATGATGTCCTCGATCTGCGCCAGGAACCACGGATCGATCTTGGTGAGCTGATGCACTTCGTCCAGGCTCATGCCGTTGCGGAAGGCCTGGCCGACGTACCAGATGCGCTGCGGACCGGGCAGCGCCAGTTCGCGCTCCATCTCGTCCTGGTCGGTCTCGATCTCGTCGAAGCCATAGACGCCGACTTCGAGGCCGCGCAGCGCCTTCTGCATCGATTCCTGGAAGCTGCGGCCCATGGCCATTACCTCGCCGACCGACTTCATCTGCGTGGTCAGGCGGTCGTTAGCCTGCGGGAACTTCTCAAAGGCGAAACGCGGGATCTTGGTGACCACGTAGTCGATCGACGGCTCGAAGGACGCCGGCGTGGCGCCGCCGGTGATGTCGTTCTTCAGCTCGTCCAGCGTGAAACCCACGGCCAGCTTGGCGGCGATCTTGGCGATCGGGAAGCCGGTCGCCTTGGACGCCAGCGCCGACGAACGCGACACGCGCGGATTCATTTCGATCACGATCATGCGGCCGTCGGCCGGATTGATCGAGAACTGCACGTTGGAGCCGCCGGTATCGACGCCGATCTCGCGCAGCACCGCGATCGAGGCATTGCGCATGATCTGGTATTCGCGGTCGGTCAGCGTCTGCGCCGGTGCCACGGTGATCGAGTCACCGGTGTGCACGCCCATCGGGTCGAGGTTCTCGATCGAACAGACGATGATGCAGTTGTCGGCGCTGTCGCGCACGACTTCCATCTCGTATTCCTTCCAACCCAGCAGCGACTCCTCGATCAGCAGTTCGCTGGTCGGCGACGCCTCGAGACCGCGCTTGCAGATCTCGACGAATTCCTCGTGGTTGTAGGCGATGCCGCCACCGCTGCCGCCCATCGTGAAGGACGGGCGGATGATGGCCGGGAAGCCGATGCTGGCCTGCACCTGCAGCGCCTCTTCCATCGAGTGGGCGATGCCGGAACGGGCCGAACCGAGGCCGATCTTGGTCATCGCCTGCTTGAACTTCTCGCGGTCCTCGGCCTTGTCGATCGCTTCCTGCTTGGCGCCGATCAGTTCGACCTTGTACTTGTCGAGCACACCGTGGCGGGCCAGGTCGAGCGCGCAGTTCAGCGCGGTCTGGCCGCCCATGGTGGGCAGCAGGGCGTCCGGGCGTTCCTTTTCGATGATCTTCTCGACCATCTGCCAGGTTATCGGCTCGATGTAGGTCACGTCGGCCATGCCGGGGTCGGTCATGATCGTGGCCGGGTTGGAATTCACCAGCACGACGCGGTAACCCTCTTCACGCAGCGCCTTGCAGGCCTGGGCGCCGGAGTAATCGAACTCGCAGGCCTGGCCGATCACGATGGGACCGGCGCCGATGATCAGGATGGATTGGATGTCTGTACGTTTGGGCATTTGTCTTTGAGGGGTCAGGGACTAGGGATCAGGGACTGGGGGAAACATCACGGCGGCTTCGCCGCCGCATGCTCTCTAGCCCCTAGCCCCTCTTCCCTAGCCCCTCCTCCATCATCTTCACGAATCGATCAAACAGGTAGGCCACGTCGTGCGGGCCGGGGCTGGCTTCCGGGTGGCCCTGGAAGCAGAAGGCCGGCCGGTCGGTCCAGGCCATGCCCTGCAGGCTGCCGTCGAAAAGCGACACGTGGGTGACCCGCACATTGGCCGGCAGCGTGGCCGGATCGACCGCGAAGCCGTGGTTCTGGCTGGTGATCAGCACACGGCCGGAATCGTTGTCCTTGACCGGGTGGTTGGCGCCGTGGTGGCCGAACTTCATCTTCAGCGTCTTTGCACCCGCAGCCAAGCCCATCAGCTGGTGACCGAGACAGATGCCGAAGGTCGGAATCCTGCGGTCGAGGAAGGTGCGGATCGCGGCAATCGCGTAGTCGCAGGGCTCCGGGTCGCCGGGGCCGTTGGACAGGAACACGCCGTCCGGATTCATCGCCAGCACCTTCTCGGCCGGCGTCTGCGCCGGCACCACGGTCAGGCGGCAGCCGCGGCTGGCCAGCATGCGCAGGATGTTGCGCTTGACGCCGAAATCGTAGGCGACGACGTGGAAAGGCGTGGCGTCCGGCTTGACGAAGCCCCGGCCGAGTTGCCACTCGCCCTCGGTCCATTCGTAGGGCGCGGTCGCGCTGACCACCTTGGCCAGATCCATGCCTGCGAGGCCGGCGAATTCGCGCGCCTTGGCCACCGCTTCGGCGGCGTCGACCTTGCCGGCCATCAGACAGGCGCTCTGCGCACCCTTTTCGCGCAGCAGGCGGGTGAGCTTGCGGGTATCTATATTGGCGATGCCAGGAATGCCCTGCTCGCGCAGGTAGGCATCCAGCGTCTGATGACTGCGGAAGTTGGACGAGCGCAGCGGCAGGTCGCGGATGACGAGGCCGGCAGCGAACACGCGGCCGGCTTCGACGTCCTCGACATTGACGCCGGTATTGCCGATGTGCGGATAGGTCAGCGTGACGATCTGGCGGGTATAGCTCGGATCGGTCAGGATTTCCTGATAGCCGGTGAGTGCCGTGTTGAACACCACTTCGCCGGTCGTGACCGTTTCCGCCCCTATGCTTTTGCCGTGAAAGACCGATCCATCGGCGAGTGCGAGCAGCGCGGGCGCATGGGCGGACACGTAGTAACTCCTGAATTTCTTGATCGGGGGACGGCGGCGCGCGCGTGCGCCACATATGCGAAGCGGGAGACGCCGTTCGAGGCGTCTCCCGCTGAGTGTGCGAATTATACCTCGGGGTGGTGCGGCGCGCAATTTTGGTGCACAGAGGCGCACTGCAGCCGGGTCAGGCCATCTCAGCCACGCTCGCTCGGCCACTGAAAAGTGCGTCGCCCAGACGGGACAGTTGCTGGTCGGCGTCCTTGTGCAGCGTCGCCAGATCGGAAAGATCGCCGCCGCGTGCCGCATCTTCGAGGCGGGTCACGCTCACCTCGGCACCGGCAGCGCCGAAAACCGACAGCGAGCCGCGCAGTCGATGACAGATGCGCGCCGCCCCGTCGCCGTCCCGCGCCTGCACGCAGACGCCAAGTCCGCGACGCAATTCTGGCAGTTCGCCGAGGAACACGTCGATCACGCGCAACACCATGGCACGGTCGCCTTCCAGCGTTGCCAGCGTATGTTCGAGATCCATGACCGGATCGGCCGCATCCGGGCGTTCGCGCATCAGACCATTCACGTCGGTGATCGCGGTCTGCGACAGGCCGTCGTCCGGTCGCGCCAGCACCCGTTCGAGCGCCGCCAGCAGGTCGTCGGCCTTGACCGGCTTGCTCACGTAATCGTCCATGCCTTCGTCGAGGCACAGTTCGCGGTCGCCCTTCATCGCATTGGCGGTCATCGCGATGATGGGCAGATGCTCGACGTGGTCGGTATCGATGACCCAGGAGCGGCGCTGCTCGCGCGCACGGATCGCACGCGTGGCTTCGATGCCACCCATGACCGGCATCTGCACGTCCATCAGCACGACGTCGAAGTTCTCGCGTTCGAGCAGATCCAGCGCTTCCTGCCCGTTGTTGGCAACGGTTACCTTGTAGCCGGCACGCTCGAGCGTGCGCACGGCCACCAGCTGGTTGACCGGATTGTCCTCGGCCAGCAGCACGCGCCGGCTCGGACTTTCACCCAGGCCCTCGTGCGCCAGCGAGCGCTCGATGTCCAGGTCGCCGATGGCCAGCGCGAAATCGTCCAGTTCGTGCACCTCGTCCGGGCGACTGCTCAGCGCCTCGCTCAGCGCGGCCGCCAGTTCGTACGCCGAGAACGGCTTGTGCAGACGGCCGCGCACGCCCAGCGTGCGGGCGTGCGCGTTGTCTGCGGCCTGATTGGCACCACTGAACATCATCACCACCCGATTCAGCCGGTTCGGGCCTTCGCAGAAACCGGACACGAAATCGAAGGCATCGGCGTCGGGCAGCGTGCGATCGACCAGCAGGATGTCGAAGGGCCGGCCGCTCTCGTGCGCCTGTTTGAGCGCCTGTCGCGCCGCCTGCACCGTGCCGACGGCCAGCGCTGACGCACCCATGTCACCCAGCATCGCGGCGACCACGCCGCGGCTCGGTGGATGATCCTCGATCAGCAGCACGCGCAGACCGTTGAAACGCTGGAAGTTTGGCGACAGTCCGGCCTGCTCGACCACCCGGCAGCGCATCGTGAAATGGAAGGTCGACCCCTGCCCCGGCGTGCTCTCCAGCCACAGCCGGCCACCCATCAGCGTGGCCAGGCGATTGCAGATGGCCAGTCCGAGGCCGGTGCCGCCGAAGCGGCGCGTGGTCGAGGTATCGGCCTGGGCGAAAGCTTCGAATACCAGCGCCTGCTTGGTGGCGTCGATGCCGATACCGGTATCGCGCACCCACAGGTGCAGTTCGGCTTCGGCGCCGGCGGCGGCCGGAATGCCGACCGCCTCGCAACCGACCTCGATCTCGCCGCGCTGGGTGAACTTGACCGCGTTGCCGATCAGATTGACCAGGATCTGCCGCAGCCGGCCGGGGTCGCCGAGCACGCGAACCGGCAGATCCGGGGCGATGCGGCAGTACAGCTCCAGCCCCTTCTGCTGGGCACCGATGGCCAGCCCGCGGGCGGCCTCGCCAACCAACTCGCCGGGCGAACACTCGACTTCCTCGATCGCCAGCTTGCCGGCCTCGATCTTCGAAAAATCGAGGATGTCGTTGATGATGACCAGCAGCGCATCGGCCGAGGTCTTGATCGCATTGACGTATTCGCGCTGTTCGCTGTCCAGCGTGGTGTCGAGCATGAGCGCCGACATGCCCATGATGCCGTTCATCGGCGTGCGGATTTCGTGGCTCATATTGGCCAGGAAGTCGCTCTTGGCGCGGCTGGCCGCCTCGGCCTTCTCCTTGGCGCGCAGCAGTTCGACCTCGGCCTGGCGGCGCGCGTCGAGCTGGCCTATCAGGCCGGACACGCTGCCCACGCGGCCGCGTTCGTCGCGCTCGGTGGCCGTTGCCTCGATGCGCATCCAGACCATGCCGCCATCGACACGCCGCATCCGCACATCGATCGCCGGCTGCCCCGTTGCACCCGCCAGACGGTCTTCCAGCCAGGCATCGAAGCTGCCGACATCGTCTTCGTGCAGGATGTCGCGCCAGACCGCCAGCAGGTCCGGCAATTCGGCCTGGCTGTAGCCCAGCGACTGCCGGCATTCGGCCGACACGATGAAGTGTGCGCTGGAAGGTATCCATTGCCAGGCGTGGCGCGATGCGTCCGTTCCGCCTGCCGATTCGAGCAGGCGATCGATCTCGCGCAGCGCGCCGGCCAGCGCCGAAGATTCCGGCTGAGCCGACAGCCAGGCGCCGACAGTCTTGTCGTCAAGCGACGACAGGCCGATCTGTTGCAACAGTGTGGTCAGCGCTGGGTGCATGAATGTACCGAACAGGATCCTGCAGAATTAACGACACTCACCCGCAGCACTGAAGCGCCGCTGCAGCCGTTGCGATTCAGCGCAGTCCGAGCACGTCCTGCATGTCGTACAGACCGCTGCTGCGCTCGACCAGCCAGCGCGCAGCGCGCAGGCTGCCCAGCGCGTAGGGCATGCGGCTGGCCGCCTTGTGCGTGATTTCGACCCGCTCGCCGATGCCGGCGAACAGCACTGTATGATCGCCGACGATGTCGCCGCCGCGCACGGTGGCGAACCCTATGGTGTTCGCATCGCGCTCGCCGGTGTGCCCTTCGCGACCATAGATCGCGCAGTCGGCCAGCGAACGGCCGAGCGCATCGGCCACCACCTCGCCCATGCGCAGCGCAGTGCCGGACGGCGCATCGACCTTCATCCGGTGGTGCGCCTCGATCACTTCGATGTCGTAACCGCTGTTCAGGATGCGCGCGGCGACGTCGAGCAGCTTGAACACGGCATTGACGCCGACCGCCATGTTCGGCGCGAACACGACGGCCAGCTCCTTCGACGCCTCGGTCAGTTGCGCACGCTGTGCGTCGCTGAAGCCGGTGGTGCCGATGATCATCTTGACGCCCAGTCGTTTGCACACGTCGAGATGCGCCAGCGTGGCTTCCGGGCGGGTGAAGTCGATCAGGCAATCGGCGCCCGCGAGCGCTGCCTCGACATCGCCGCGGATCAGCACGCCGCTGCGGATACCGAGGAAGGCGCAGGCGTCCTCGCCGATCGCCGGCGAGTCCGGGCGGTCGAGGGCGGCGACCAGCGTCGCCCCCTCGTCACGCGTGGTGGCTTCGATCAGCATGCGGCCCATGCGGCCGGACGCCCCCGCGATCGCTATGCGCATCGGTGACATGAAATCCTTTCAGTTCGCTGTGTGCGGACGCTCGCAGCGCCCGGTTTCACTTCTTTTCGGGCGCCGCAATCTCGCCCAGATCCAGGGTGCGCGTGCGCGGCTCCGGCGGCTGGATCTCGCCATCTTCCGCAGCGACCACGTCGCCGCCCACGCTGACCAGCTTGTCGTCCTCGAAATAGACGATGAGCCGGCGCTGCTGGGTTTCTTCCGGCTTGTTGCCCGGCTTGAAGTAGTAGACGTAATCCCAGCGGTCCGGATGGAACACGTCGGCCAGCATCGGCGAGCCGAGCACGAAGCGCACCTGCTCGCGGCTCATGCCCGCCTTGAGCTGCCCCACCATCTCCTGGGTGACCAGATTGCCCTGGCGGATGTCGATACGGTAGGGATTGAGCTTGCTGGTGACGTCGAGCGCATCGGGCACCTCGAAGCTGCTGCAGCCGGCAATCAACGGAACAAGCGCGATACAGACGCGGCTCAGGGTGACGAAGGGAGCGAGGGACATCGCGGGCAGGACTCGGGTGATGATCGGGCGACCGCGGACGGAACGCCGGGCCGGACGCGAAAGTCTATATTATAGCGACCTTGCCATAGCCTCCAGACGACCCGGATGAGCGCAAATTCCCAGAACCTGAAGAACATCGGCCTCAAGGCTACGCTGCCGCGACTGAAGATACTCGAGCTTTTCCAGCGCGCGGACGTGCGCCACATGAGCGCCGAGGACGTCTACAAGGCCCTGCTGCAGGAGGACATGGACATCGGCCTCGCCACGGTCTACCGCGTGCTGACCCAGTTCGAGCAGGCCGGCCTGCTCGAACGCCATTTCTTCGAGTCGGGCAAGGCGGTGTTCGAACTGAACGAGGGCCACCATCACGACCACCTGGTGTGCATCCAGTGCGGCAAGGTGGAGGAGTTCTACGACGCCGAGATCGAACGCCGCCAGATCAAGGTGGCCAAGGAACGCGGTTTCACCGTACACGACCACGCGCTGACCATCTTCGCCGACTGCTCGACCGAAGCCTGCCCGAACAAGCGCAAGACCACGCCCCGCGGCTGAGTCCAGCCGCGCCCACCCCTGCCGCCGCCCGGCGGCTTGCCCATGGATGCCCTGATCGCCTCCACCGCGCTGGTCGCACTCGCCGAAATCGGCGACAAGACCCAGCTGCTGTCCTTCGTGCTGGCGGCGCGCATGCGCCGGCCGCGCGCCATCTGCCTCGGCATACTGGTGGCCACCGTGCTGAACCACGCGCTGGCCGCCTGGCTCGGTGCGCTGGTCGCTTCCGTGCTGTCGCCGGAGGTGCTGCGCTGGATCGTCGGCCTCGCCTTCATCGGCTGCGGGCTGTGGGCGCTGGTACCGGACAAGCTGGAGGAAACCGAGGTCGGCAGCGCGCACGGCGTATTCCTGACCTCGACCCTGCTGTTCTTCATGGCCGAAATGGGCGACAAGACGCAGCTGGCGACGGTCGCCCTCGGCGCCCGCTTCGAGGACGCCTATGTCTGGGTGGTCGCCGGCACCACGCTGGGCATGATGATCGCGAACGTACCGGCGGTGTATGTCGGCCAGAAGCTGGCGCAGCGGCTGCCGGTGAACTGGATACGGCGCATCGCCGCCGGCCTGTTCGTCGCCACCGGCGTGATCACGCTGGCGGTCGGGCTGAACTGATCAGGCGCCGAGCATTTCGCGCGCGTGCGCGCGGGTGGTGTCGGTGATCACCTCGCCGCCCAGCATGCGGGCGATTTCGTCGACGCGCGCCGGCGCATCCAGCGGCGTGACCGAGCTGCGCGTCTGCCCGCCCTCGCTGCGCTTGGCGATCGACCACTGCCAGTCCGCCCGCGCCGCTACCTGCGGCAGATGGGTCACGCACAGCACCTGACGCGCCTCGCCCAGACGGGCGAGCTGGCGACCGACGACCTCGGCAACGCGACCGCCGATACCGACATCGACCTCGTCGAACACCAGCGTCGGCGTGCCGCTGCGCGCGCTGGCAATGACCTGGATGGCCAGCCCGATGCGTGACAGCTCGCCGCCGGAAGCCACCTTGGCCAGCGGTGCAAGCGGCTGCCCCGGGTTGGCGGCGACATGGAATTCGACCTCTTCGAGGCCGGTAGCCGACGGCTGATCGAGCGGCTTCAGCACCACTTCGAAGCGCCCGCCCTGCATGGCCAGCTCTGACATTGCCGCGGTCACCGCCTGCGACAGCTGCTTTGCCGCCGGCCGGCGCGCGTTGGACAATTCCTTGGCTGCCTCGACGCACGCCGCCCGTGCGGCGTCGCGCGCCGCTTCGAGCGCGGCCGGGTCGGATTCCGCCTCCAGCCGCTGCAGCCCTTCCTGGCTGTCCGCCAGCAGCTGCGGCAGATCGTCCGGATCGACGCGATATTTGCGTGCGCAGGCCAACACGGTCGCTATGCGTTCGTCGGCGCGCGCCAACGCGGCCGGGTCGGCATCAATGCGATGCGCGTAGGCGCGCAGCGCGCGCGCCGCCTCGTCGACCTGGGTGGCGGCCGACTCGATCAGGCCACGACATTCGCCGAGCGAGGCGTCGAAGGCTTCCAGCCGGCCAAGCAGCGATGCGATGTGCGCCAGTTGCCCGTCGAGCGCTGCCTCGCCCTCCTCGATCAGCGCCAGCGCCTCGGCCGAGCCTTCGAGCAGTTGTGTGGCGTGCGCCAGTCGGCCGTGATCCTGTTGCAGTTCAGCCCAGGCCTGCGGCTCAAAGGCCAGTGCAGTCAGCTCCTCGACCTGCCATTGCAGCCGCTCGCGCTCGCGCTCGGCGGCGTCGCGGTCCTGCAGCGCGCGGGTCAGCGCCTGTTCGCGCTGCTGCCATTCGCGATGCAGCCGCCCGACGGTCGCCACCTGCGCAGTCAGACCGGCGTGCTGGTCGAACAGCGCGCGCTGCGCCGTTTCGCGCATCAGCGCCTGATGGGCGTGCTGACCGTGGATGTCGACCAGTTGCCCGCCGAGATCGCGCAACTGGCTCACGCTGGCCGGCGCACCGTTGATATAGGCGCGCGAACGACCGCCGGCGTCGATGACGCGACGGGCGATCACCACGCCATCCTCCACCTCGAAATCCTGTTCCTTCAGCCAGCCGGCGACGGCACTGTCGGCGGCACAGGAGAACTCGGCCGACAGTTCGGCGCGCTCACAGCCGGCGCGCACGACCGAGGCATCGGCCCGGCCGCCGAGCAGCAGACCCAGCGCATCAACCAGGATGGACTTGCCGGCGCCGGTCTCGCCGGTCAGCGCGCCGAAGCCGGACGCAAAATCGAGTTCGAGCCGGTCGACCAGGATGAAGTCGCGGATGAAAAGACGTTCGAGCATGAAACGAGAGGGACTCAGACGTGAGGTTCAGACTTCCTTGGGCGCCTCGCTCCAGCGCAGCTTTTCGCGCAGCATCGAGAAGTAGCTGTAGCCGGGCGGGTGCAGCAAGGTAACGCGATACGGCGAACGCTCGATGCGCAGCACGTCGTCGCCCTGCAGATTGCAGTGTTCCTGGCCGTCGAAATGCGCCCGCGCGTCGTGCCGCGAAAACAGGCGCACCTTCAGCACGGCCGAATCGCCGAGCACGATGGGGCGCGACGACAGCGCGTGCGGGCACAGCGGCACGATGAGCATGCCGCCGAGCGACGGATGCAGGATGGGTCCGTTGGCCGACAGCGAGTAGGCGGTCGAGCCGGTCGGCGTCGATACGATGAGGCCGTCGGAACGCTGGCTGTAGACGAATTCGTCGTCGACCCGCATTTCGAACTCGATCATGCGGCCGAGGTCGCCCTTGGAAATGACCACGTCGTTGAAGGCGAAGGCGGAGAAGACCTCGCCCTCTTCGCGCTGCACCGATGCCTGCATCAGCGCCCGCCGCTCCGGACGGAACTGGCCCTGCATCAGCGATTCCATCGCCGCCAGCATGTTGGAGCGGGCGACGTCGGTCAGGAAGCCGAGCCGGCCCTGGTTGATACCGACCAGCGGCACGTCGTGCGGTGCCAGCTTGCGGGCGGCACTGATCAGCGAACCGTCACCGCCGACCACCACGGCAAGCTTCGCCCGACGGCCCAGGGTATCGAAATCGGCGGCTTCGAAGCGGTCGTCCGGCAACACTTCGGCCGATGCCTGCTCGATCAGCACCTCGCGCCCGGACTCGCTCAGCCAGTGCGCCAGCGCGCGCAGCGACTCGGCCACTTCGGCGCTCTGGTACTTGCCGATCAGCGCGACGCAGCCAAAGGCCGGGGATTCGTTTTTCATCGGCGAATTAAACCACAAAGCCCTGACCCGTCATCGACGGCACGGCGGTGTGACGACGGCTGTGTCAATATCGGTGCGCTGACGGCGCCAACACGCCGTCGCTGCTCTAGAATCAGTCTCCGCAACCGCATCAGGAATCGCATCCCGCCACCCGCACCATGCTTGAAGATCGTTCGAGACTGCTGCTCAAGACCCTGGTCGAGCGCTACATCGCCGACGGCCAGCCGGTGGGTTCGCGCACGCTGTCGAAGTACTCCGGCCTCGATCTGTCGCCGGCGACCATACGCAATGTCATGTCCGACCTTGAGGACATGGGCTACATCGCCAGCCCGCACACCTCGGCCGGTCGCATCCCGACGCCGCGCGGCTACCGCTTCTTCGTCGACTCGCTGCTGTCGGTGCAGCCGCTGGAGCCCGGCCAGATCAGCGAACTGAAAGGCGAACTGCGCCCGGCCGATCCGCGGCTGCTGGTCAATCAGGCCTCGCAGCTGCTGTCGCAGCTCACCCGCTTCGCCGGCATCGTCGTGGCACCTCGCCGCCAGTTGCCGCGCATCCGTCAGATCGAATTCCTGAGCCTGTCGGACAAGCGCATCCTGCTCATCATCGTGACCGACACCGGCGAGGTGCAGAACCGCATCCTGCTGACCGAACGCAACTTTTCGCCGTCAGAGCTGGTCAGTGCGGCCAACTACCTGAACCAGCACTACGTCGGCTTCGATTTCGACGAGATCCGTGGCCGGCTGCAGGCGGAACTGAAGCAGCTGCACGGCGATCTGACGACGCTGATGTCGGCCGCGCTGCAGGCCGGCAACGAGGCCTTCTCCGACGACAAGGGGCAGTACGTCATCACCGGCGAGCGCAATCTGCTCGAGGTCGACGATCTCGCGTCCAATATGTCGCGGTTGCGCGAACTGTTCTCGCTGTTCGATCAGCGCACGCAGCTGGCCAGTCTGCTCGACCTGTCACAGCGGGCCGATGGCGTGCAGATCTTCATCGGCGGCGAGTCCGGTCTGGCTCCGCTCGACGAATGCAGCGTGGTGACCGCACCGTACGAGGTGCAAGGTCAGGTGGTGGGCACCGTGGGTGTGATCGGACCGACGCGCATGGCCTACGAGCGCGTGATCCCGATCGTCGACGTCACGGCCAAACTGCTGTCGAGTGCCCTCAGTCAGACCTGAGCCAGACCTGAAACGCCGTCTCCGTCGGGACGGATCACAACAAGAAAACCCGATATGTCCCGCTTCGTTGCAGAACCGCCTTATTCACACGGCCAGGTGCCGCGCACCGGCGTGCTGCTGGTCAATCTGGGAACGCCCGACCAGGCGGATGCGCCGTCGTTGCGCCGCTACCTGAAGGAATTCCTGTCCGACGACCGCGTGGTCGAGGTGCCGAAGCCGCTGTGGTGGCTGATCCTCAACGGCATCATCCTGAACGTGCGCCCGAAGCAGTCGGCGGAAAAGTACGCCACCGTGTGGACCGACGAGGGCTCGCCGCTGCGAGTGCACACTGAGAGGCAGACCAAGCTGCTGCGCGGCTGGATGATCGCCGAAGGGCAGCGCGAGATCGAGGTGCGGCACGCGATGCGCTATGGCAGCCCGTCGATTGCCGACGTACTGCAGCAGATGAAGGCCGACGGCTTCACGCGCATCCTGATGGTGCCGATGTACCCGCAGGGCGCCTCCAGTACGACCGGTTCGGTGGTGGACGAAATGGCGCGCGCGCTGCTGCGCTGGCGCAACCTGCCGGAAATGCGCTACGTCCGCGCCTTCGCCGGTGACCGCGCCTATATCGACGCGCTGGCGGCCAGCGTGCGCGAGCACTGGCAGAAGAACGGCCGCGCCGACAAGCTGGTCATGTCCTTTCACGGCGTGCCGCACTTCCACCTGGAAAAGGGCGACCCCTACCAATGCGAGTGTCACAAGACCGGCCGCCTGATCGCCGAGGCGCTCGGTCTGGCAAAGGACGACTACCTGGTCACCTTCCAGTCGCGCTTCGGCCGCGCCCGCTGGCTTGAACCGTACACGCAGCCGACACTTGAGAAGCTGGCCGAGGGCGGCCTGCGCAGCGTCGAGGTGATGTGTCCCGGCTTCGTCGCCGACTGCCTGGAAACGCTGGAGGAGATCGCAGTCGAAAACCGCGACGCCTTCATCGGTCGCGGCGGCAAGCAGTTCAGCTACATCCCCTGCCTGAACGAGCGGCCGGACTGGATCGCCGCGCTGGGCGGCATCGTACGGCGCGAACTTGGTCACTGGTGGGACGAAGCCGGCCGGCCACCGGCCGACCTTGCACTGCAAGCGCGTGCCGCAACGGAGATGGGCGCGAAGCAATGAAAAAAGGCGACCTCGCGGTCGCCTATTTGTTGCGCAATGCAGTCCTGCTCAGGCCGCAGCGCGCGTCGGCACGATGTTCTCGTCGTTCTTCGCCTTGCGCGGACGACCGCGCCGCGAAGCACCCGGATCGAACTGGCCGTCGAGCTTCTTCAGCGCGTCCTTGCGCGCCTTGAGCGCCATCTTGAACGCACCCTCCTCGCCGTACTTGTTCACCGAGAACTTGACCCGCTTGCGACGACCGGACGGCAGCGGCCACGAAGCCACCCAGAACCAGCGCTGCTTGTCCTCCGGCATGTCACGGGTTTCGGAAGCGCAATAGCGGCACACGCCGACCACGCCGGAACGGTTGTTCTTCTTGACGATGCTCGAATACTCGCGCAGCGAGAAGGGCGGGAATTTCGAAATGATGTCGTCGCGAAACTGCTTCGCGGCGGCAAAGGCCTTCTGCTTGCCACCGAACACACCATCGCTGAAGTGCTTCCGGTGTATCACTCCGCGTCGCTGTATGGTCACGAGCCAGCCATGCGTGCGGCTGGCTTCGTTGTCCACGCGGCTGATGCCATAAACTGAATTGCGGCTCAAGGTCGGTCTCCTTCCGATAGCACAGGCGTCGCCATGTGCTTGTGAGGAGAGTTTCGGCCTGCCGTGTCGAAACTTTAGCCGGGCTGGCGGGCGTTCTTCACGCCGCGGGGGTCGCGGCAGCAGGTGGCGCGCTCAGCGACGCGCCGGCGTATCGGGCAGCAGTTCGAGATCGATGCCACCGCCAATGACCGAAAAACCCGATTCGGTCGCCAGCACCACCTGCTCGCCCTGGGCGGCAAGAGCAGAATTGGCGCGGGCCAGACGCTGCACCACGGTGCTGATGAGTTGGGCGCGGAAGTGCTCCAGACACTCTTCCGACGCGAGCGCCAGCGCCGACGGGCTGACTTCGAGAAAGGCCACCGGCGACGAGGCGATCACCGTCGCCGAACGGCGCAGGTGGTTCGGGTCGAGATAGCCCATCTCGCCCACCACCTCGCCCGGCCCCAGTTCGGCCAGCAGCCGGCCGCCGACCACCACCCGGACGTGGCCGGACACGATCAGCCCGAAGCGGTTGTCGCTGTCGCCCTCGCGCATCAGCACCGTGCCTTCGGTGTACTGCCGCCAGTTCGAGAAACGCAACACCTCCCACACCTCGACGTCGTCGAATTCGGTGAAGAAGGTCATCTTGCGCAGGATGGAGAAGCGCGTGGTGTCCGGCGGCACGTACTTGTCGTCGAGGATCTTGAACCGCACGGTCGACAGGTCCTTGGCGAACTCGGCGCCGTTCTTGTAGCGCGAGTAGAGGTCCTTCTCCAGCGCCTTGCGGATCACCCGGTCCATCGCCTCCGGCACTTCCGGGTTCAGCTGCGAGGCCGACGGCGGGTCGGCGTTGATGATCTTGTAGATGAGCTGTGCCGGATGCTTGGCGCGGAAGGGCAGCCGCCCGGTCAGCAGGTGGAACAGCACGACCCCCAGCGAATAGAGGTCGGTCTTCTGGTTCAGCGGATAGCCCTTCACCTGTTCCGGACTCATGTAGGCCGGCGAGCCAACGCCCATGATGAAGGTCGAATCCTTGTCGTTCTCCTTGGCCACATTCAGCGCCAGACCGAAATCGGTCACCTTCACCAGATCGTTGGCGCCGATCAGGATGTTAGCCGGCTTGATGTCGCGATGCACGACGCCGTGGCGGAAAGCGTAGTCCAACGCCATCGCGCACTTGAACACGATGCTCACCGCGCGCGGCAGCGGCAGCATCGTGTTGAATTCGCAGTAATGGTCGAGCGGCTGGCCGTCGATGAACTCCATGACCAGATAGGCACGGTTCTCTTCGACCTGCGCGTCGTAGATGCGGATGATGTTGGGGTGGTCGAGCTTGGCGGCGATCGCCGCCTCGGTCAGGAAAAGCTTGCGCATGCGCCGCGACCACTTGCCCTGGTCGCGGTTCTTGTCGCCGAAATCGACCAGCTTGACGGCGACCATTTCCTCGATGTCGTCGCACTTGCACAGGTAGACAGTCGCGGTGGCGCCTTTGCCGATTTCGCGGATTACCCTGTATTTGCCAATGCGTTCGAGCATGTCTTGTGGAGCGATGGACGCGTCATGAACCGCGAATGATAGGCCATCGCCAAGCGCCGGACAAAGAATGGGTCAAAAGGCTGAGGGAAAGTCGACTTTTCGGGCTTGAAATGCGTGCGGACGCCCCCATTTCCGGCGGGTCTCAGATTCAGAGGACTTTACGCATGACCGAGCAGACCCCGCAACCGGTGCCCGAAGAACAGCAGGCCGCCCCCAACACCGAAGCCGCCACGCCGGCCGCTCCAGCGACGCCCGAGGCGCTGGCCGCCGCCGAGCAGAAGGTGGCCGAGCTGCAGGACGCGCTGCTGCGCGCCAAGGCCGAAACCGAAAACATGCGCCGTCGCGCCGCCGAAGACGTGATTAAGGCGGGCAAGTTCGCCGCCGAGAAGTTCGCGTCCGCCATGGTGCCGGTCAAGGACAGCCTGGAAGCGGCGCTGGCCGACACCTCGAACGACGTCGCCAAGATCCGCGAAGGCGTCGAACTGACGCTGAAGCAGCTGGTGCAGGCTTTTTCCGGCGCCAGCGTCGAGGAAGTGAACCCGCTGGGCGAGAAATTCGACCCGCACAAGCACCAGGCGATCAGCCAGATCGAAGCGCCGGGCGAACCGAACCACGTGGTGCAAGTGCTGCAGAAGGGTTATCTGCTGCACGACCGCGTGCTGCGCCCTGCCCTGGTCATCGTTTCGAAGGCGGCGGGCTGAAAAGCCCCTTGAAATGCAGGGGCAAACGCCCCACTTCGACCTCAGACAAGCTCTCTCCTCCACCCGCATATATATAGAGGACCCCGAACATGGGAAAAATCATCGGTATCGACCTGGGCACCACCAATAGCTGCGTTTCCGTGATGGAAGGCGGCAAGCCCAAGGTGATCGAGAACTCGGAAGGCGCGCGCACGACGCCGTCCATCGTTGCCTACACCGACGACGGCGAAATCCTGGTCGGCGCCTCGGCCAAGCGCCAGGCGGTCACCAACGCTGCCAACACGCTGTTCGCCGTCAAGCGCCTGATCGGCCGTCGCTTCGAAGAGAAGGAAGTGCAGAAGGACATCGCGCTGATGCCCTACAAGATCGCCAAGGCCGACAACGGCGACGCCTGGGTCGAAGTGCGCGGCAAGAAGATCGCGCCGCCGCAGGTGTCGGCCGAAGTGCTGCGCAAGATGAAGAAGACCGCCGAAGACTATCTCGGCGAAGAAGTGACCGAAGCCGTCATCACGGTGCCGGCCTACTTCAATGACAGCCAGCGCCAGGCCACCAAGGACGCCGGCCGCATCGCCGGTCTGGACGTCAAGCGCATCATCAACGAGCCGACCGCGGCTGCGCTCGCCTTCGGCATGGACAAGAAGCCGGGCGACTCCAAGATCGCCGTGTATGACCTCGGCGGCGGCACCTTCGACGTGTCCATCATCGAAATCGCCGACGTCGATGGCGAACACCAGTTCGAAGTGCTGGCCACCAACGGCGACACCTTCCTCGGCGGTGAGGACTTCGACCAGCGCATCATCGATTACGTGATCGACGAGTTCAAGAAGGACCAGGGCGTCGACCTGAAGAAGGACATCCTTGCGCTGCAGCGCCTGAAGGAAGCGGCGGAAAAGGCCAAGATCGAGCTGTCGTCGAGCGCGCAGACCGAAATCAACCTGCCCTACATCACCGCCGACGCGTCCGGCCCGAAGCACCTGGCGATCAAGATCACCCGCGCCAAGTTCGAGTCGCTGGTGGAAGAACTGATCGAGCGCTCGATCGAGCCCTGCCGCATCGCGCTGAAGGATTCGGGCGTCAAGATCGGCGACATCGACGACGTCATCCTGGTCGGCGGCATGACCCGCATGCCCAAGGTGCAGGAAAAGGTGCGCGAGTTCTTCGGCAAGGAGCCGCGCAAGGACGTGAACCCGGATGAGGCGGTCGCCGTCGGCGCGTCCATCCAGGGCGGCGTGCTGCAGGGCGACGTCAAGGACGTGCTGCTGCTCGACGTGACCCCGCTGTCGCTGGGCATCGAGACGCTGGGCGGCGTCATGACCAAGATGATCCAGAAGAACACGACGGTGCCGACCAAGTTCTCGCAAACGTTCTCGACCGCCGACGACAACCAGCCGGCGGTGACCATCAAGGTCTATCAGGGCGAGCGTGAAATGGCCAGCGGTAACAAGTCGCTGGGCGAATTCAACCTGGAAGGCATTGCCCCGGCACCGCGCGGCATGCCGCAGATCGAGGTCACCTTCGACATCGACGCCAACGGCATCCTGCATGTGTCGGCCAAGGACAAGGGCACCGGCAAGGAAAACAAGATCACCATCAAGGCGAACTCGGGTCTGTCGGAAGAAGAGATCCAGCGCATGGTGAAGGACGCCGAACTGCACGCCGAAGAAGACAAGCGCGCGCACGAGATGGCCGACGCCCGCAACCAGGCCGACGCGCTGGTCCATTCGACGCGCAAGGCCCTGGCCGAGCACGGCGACAAGGTCGACGCTGGCGAGAAGGAAAAGATCGAAGCCGCGCTGAAGGAGGTGGAAGAAGCCATCCGCTCCGGCGACAAGGAAGCGATCGACGCCAAGAGCGCCGCGCTGGCCACCGCCGCGCAGAAGCTGGGCGAGGCGATGTACGCCGAACAGCAGGCCGCGGCCGGTGAAGCAGCCGGTGGCGCCGCACCCGGCGGCCGCAAGGACGACGACGGCGACGTGGTCGATGCGGAATTCACCGAGGTGAAGGACAAGAAGTAAGCTGCGCTCCCGACGCTGACAGCGAGCAGTTCAACGACCGAGGCACAGCGCGGCAGGAGCCCTCCTGACGCGCTGTGCCTTTGGCGCATCTGTGGTGAAAACGAATGGCGAAGAAAGATTTTTACGACATCCTGGGCGTCAACCGCGACGCCTCCGATGACGAAATCAAGAAGGCTTACCGCAAGCTGGCGATGAAGTACCACCCGGACCGCAATCCGGACAGCAAGGAAGCCGAGGACAAGTTCAAGGAAGCGAAGGAAGCCTACGAAATCCTGTCCGACGGACAGAAGCGGGCGGCCTACGATCAGTACGGCCACGCCGGCGTCGACCCGAACATGGGCGGCGGCGCGGGCGGCGGTCAGGGCTTCGGCGGTTTCGGCGACGCCTTCGGCGACATCTTCGGCGAAATCTTCGGCAACCAGGGCGGACGTGGCGGCGGTCGCAGCGGCGTCTACCGCGGTGCCGACCTGCGCTACAACCTCGAAGTGTCGCTGGAAGAAGCGGCGCGCGGCACCGATACGCGCATCCGCATCCCGACCATGGACGACTGCGGCACCTGCGGCGGTACCGGCGCCAAGCCGGGCACCAAGCCGGTCACCTGCACCACCTGCAACGGTGTCGGCCAGGTGCGCATGCAGCAGGGCTTCTTCTCGATCCAGCAGACCTGCCCGAAGTGCCACGGCACCGGCAAGATGGTGAAGGATCCGTGCAACGACTGCCACGGCGCCGGGCGCGTCAAGGGCAGCAAGACGCTGCAGGTGAAGATTCCGGCCGGCATCGACGAGGGCGACCGCATCCGTCTGGCCGGTGAAGGCGAACGCGGCCAGGGCGGCGGTCCGGCCGGCGACCTGTACGTGCAGATCCACATCAAGCCGCACACCGTGTTCCAGCGCGAAGGCGACGACCTGCACTGCGAAATGCCGATCGGCTTCGCCACCGCAGCCCTGGGTGGCGAGATCGAGATTCCGACGCTGGATGGCGCGGCCAAGATCAAGATCCCGGCCGAAACCCAGTCCGGCAAGGTATTCCGCCTGCGCGGCAAGGGCATCAAGGGCGTGCGCAGCAGCTATCCCGGCGACCTGATGTGCCACGTCGTGGTCGAGACGCCGGTGAACCTGACCGCGCGTCAGCGGGAACTGCTGAAGGAGTTCGACGACATCAACCGCAGCGACGAAGCGAGCCACAGCCCGCGCGCGAAGTCCTGGATGGACAAGATGAAGGACTTCTTCGCCGGTTGATCGGCCTTGAGCACGCCGGACACGACAAAGCCCGCTTGTGCGGGCTTTGTCGTTCTCGGCGCTGGCGACCGTAGTCAGAAAGTCATGCTGGCGGCCACCATGACATGCCGTCCCGGCATCGGGTACACGTCCCCGCTGTACTGCCGCGTCGCGTAAGCCCGGTCGAACAGATTGTTCACCGACAGGCTCATCGACAATGCCTCGCCATGCGGCCGCCAGCGCATGCCGGCGTCGACCACCGTGTAGGCGGCAAGTCGCGGGCGCGGATTCGGATCGTCGAAGGCGTTGTTGTCGCGCACGCTCGACACATAGCGCGCCGCCAGCGTGGCATCGACCCGTTCGAGCACCTGCCAGTCCAGTCGCAGGCTGGCGTTGCGCCGCGGCACACCGGGCAGGTCGCCATCGAAATCGTCCGCTTTCGGCTGCACATAGCCGAAATTGAAAGCGGCGCGCAGCACCGACGTCAGCGGCCAGCGCGACTGGAACTCGAAGCCACGGCGTTCGGTCGGCAACGGAAAATTGGTGTTGTTGCTGACGCCGAAGGCGTCCCTGCCGAAGAAGATTTCGTCGTCGATCCTTATCCGGAAGACCGACAGCGCCAGTTCGGCGCCGGCAACCGGCCGGTAGCGCATGCCCGCTTCTTCCGTGCGGCCGCTCTGAGGCCGGATGTCGGCCGACGCCTGCGCCAGTTCGTCAATATTGGGACTGCGGAAATGGCTGCTTGCGCTGGCATGGATAGACAGCGTTGGCGTTGCGTCCCAGGACAGGCCGATTTCACGCGCGTGATTGCGCCATGTGCCCCGCGACGGCGCGGCACTCGCCGCCCAGAACGGCGCACAGGTGGTACATGGCGCGACAAAGGGCGGTACCGGGATGACGACGGTCGGCAGGCTGAGCACCTCGGTATCGCGATCCGACCGGAAGCGGTCGATACGTGCCCCCAGATTGAGTGTCCAGCGCTCGCCCAGCGCCAGCCTGGCATCCGCATAGCCGCCATGGCTGTGAATGTCGCCGGAGTGCCGGGTGGTACCGATGGCCGTGGGTGATCCGGTATGGCGCTGGTAGTCGCCGTTCCAGCTATTCAGGCCGAAGCCGAGCTGATGCGGTCGCGCACCGAGTGCCGACGGCAGATCGATCTCATGATCGATCTGCAGCGCATGCCGCGAAGAGCGGATCGGTGCCTCATCGCAACCGGCCGAAACGCAGCCGATGATGAAGGGGTTTTCGCGCAGCCGGCTGCTGGCCTGCACCCGCGTCACGCCAAAGGGACCGGCATCGATGTCGGCCCCCGCCATATAGCGCGAATCGTCGGTCGTGCCGCCGTTCAGCAGGCTGGCTGCGGCGCGGCGCGCCGCCTCGCCCTGCGACAGCACGGAAGCGGGCAACCCCCCGGGCAGGCCGTATTCGTCGACATGGCGAACGACGCGCACCCAGGCACTGAAGCGGGCATCCGGCGAAAAGCGCAATTCGGCCGAGCCGTCGCGCGAATACAGATAGCCGTTGCGGCGGAAACCATCGGTGTCCGACCGTCCTGCGGTGAGCTGAAGGCTTAACGGGCCAGCGCCAGCGGCGACCGAACCGGTGTACTTGCGCGTGCCATAGGCTCCCGCCTCGGCGCGCAAGGATCCGGACACGGTACCGGGCGCCGGTGCACGCGTGACGATGTCGATAACGCCGCCGACCGCGCCGTCGCCGACGCGGACCGCTCCGCCACCGCGCACGATGCGGATGCGTTCGATGCGCGACAGGTTCAGGCCCGACAGGTCAGAGCCGGACAGGTCCAGTTCATTCAGCCTGACGCCGTCGACCAGGACGACCACATTGCTCGATGCCGTCTCACCCATGCCGCGGATATCCAGCGAAGTCCATTTTTCGGTGCCGGACAAGCTCTGCAGATTGACGTTGGCTTCGCGCGCGATCAGTTCGGGCAAGGACGTGGCAGCCGAGCGCTCGATATCTTCGGCCTCGATGACCGAAGTGCTGTGGCCGTCGGTCGGCAGGTTGCCCGTGAAGCGCGCACGCACCTCGACCGGCGACAGTTCGTAGGCCCGGTCGTCGGCCTGCGCACGAGCCATGCTCGCCACGGGCAGCGCCAGCACCGCAAAAAAATACGCGCCACCTCGCCGGGCGAGGCGGCGCGCGCGGACAGCGTGCGACACGTCAGCCGAGGCGACGGCGCGCAGCGGCGCCCAGCAGCGCCAGACCGGCCAGCAGCATGGCGGCTTGACCCGGTTCCGGGACGGCGGTCACGTTCAGGTTGTCCATCGCGAAATAGGCCGGCGTATTGATGCCCCAGGCACCGGAATCGCTTGAATCGATGGCGAATTCAAGGCGGGTAACCGTACCCAGTGCGCTCAGGTCGAACTGCGTCCAGCTATCCAGGATGTAGTCCTGACTGTTGTCTTCGAAGCGGAAGTCGGCGAGATAGATGTCGACCGCGCCGGTCTGCGCCGAATTGTCCCAACCGATCACGGTGAGCTTGAACCAGTCCGCATCGTTGCCGCTCGCTCCGCCGAACTTCTTGGCAAAGCTGTCGCCATTCAGCATGGACAGCGCCGCATAGGTCGTGTTGGTGAACGATGCGCTGCCCACCTGCACAGCGGTACCGAACTCGACAACCGGTGCGCCGAAGTAGGCGATGGCGTAGTTGGACGAACCATTCGCACCCATACCGGTGAATGCGCTGTGCTGATTCAGGTGACCGGCCGTGGTGGTGTCGGTCCGGTTCGAATACACCCAACCGGAATGGCAGCAGCCGGGAAACCACTCGGTGTAGTCGTGGTTGAAGGTCGCCCCGCCGCTGCCGAAGGTCGTGGTCGTTTCAGGAAAGAAGTGGCTTTCGGGTGTCAGTGCCAGATCTTCGAAAGTGACGGTCGCCGCGGCGACCTGTCCGGCCAGCGTCGCCAGAGCGACGGCAAGCAGGGTACGGAGTGAAGAGGTCTTCATAAGCAATGTCCTGTCGGTAGCCGCGCCGCGCGCAGCCCATGGTTGAAGGTAAGCGTTCGGCTCAGGCGCGGCGGCGACGCAGTGCGATCAGGCCCAGGCCTGCGGCGAACAGTGCGATCTGCGACGGCTCGGGCACCGCAGCGGCGAAGTTCATGACACCGATCGCATCGAGGTCGAAACCCTGGCTGCCGGTCGTGTTGTAGGGGTCGTAAATCCGGTTCGGACCGCCGTAGGCGAGCGGGAAATCGTCGAACTCGGTCCCGTTGCCCACCACATCGACCAGTCGCACATGCGTGACGCGATCGATGTCCAGTCCGTCGGTACCTGCCAGCAGCGCCAGATCGAAGGGCGTGCCCCAGCCCTGCTGATACTTGCCGGCGAAACCGTCGATATTGGTCGGATCGACCGAACCGAAAGCATTCACGGCGGATGGCGTGAACGAATAGACCGGGAAACGGAAGAAATCCGTGCCATTCGACGACACTTCGACGAAGGCCAGTTCCAGGAAAGTGGCGCTGAAACTGTTCTCGAACACCGCGAAATCCGCGCCTTCGCCGTCGACAATGTAGCCGTCGAAAGTCAGCGTGATGGTGCCACCGTTGCCCAGCGACACGATGTCGTAGGAATCGCCGACCGCCTCGCCCAGCGCTTTTTCGGGCGTACGCCAGGTCGTGGCGACGGCACCGGCAGCCTCGTTCGGACGGTAGTCCTGCCAGCCAGTGGCCCACTGCACGATGGACGCGTCGTCCTTGTGAATGGCGGTAGAGCCGGCTTGCCCGGCAGCCGGTGCGAAAGGCCCGGCCTGGGCGGCGCTGGCAAGCGCCAGTCCGAGAAGTGAAGTCAATACGTTACGCATGCGAATCTCCGCAATCGCCAGCAACCCCCGCCGGCAGATGGAAAATCCGATGGAATGCGGACAGGCAGCGCGGAGAACACAGGTGAAGTCGATGCGTCCGGCATGAACCGGATGCAGGCGGACGAACGCATGCGTCCCGCGGTCACCCACCGTAACCATCGGTCTTGAAGGAGCGGAATGCTCCCGTCCAGGCCGGTCTCCGGGCTTGCGAGGGAAATATGCGCTCCGCCTTCCCGTGCATGGGCACAGTGGCTGTGTGGGGCGCTACGACTCGCCTACCGTTGCGGGGGCAGCGTCGGAATGACAGACCGTTCGTGGTCTGCGCACCGACTTCCCGTTTCACCCTGCGCGAAGAAGGACGCGCGGGGCACCTGAACTTTTTCGAGGGTAGGCGATCCGCTGCAACTTGGTCAAGCCCGACGGACAGACAAATGAAAAAGGCCCGCGCACAGCGCGGGCCTTTTCCGTTTCGAGCAAGAGAACGGCCTGTCAGGCGGCTGCCAGTTGTCGTGCAATCTGTGCCTTGACGGCGGACAGTGCGTCCGGAAGCCCCTGCCGCAGACGGTCGAACAGTTCTTCATGCAGCGCGATTTCCTGCTGCCAGGCCGCGACATCGATCGAGGTGATGCGTTCGAACAGTTCGCGGCTGAACTCCGTACCGGCCCAGCTCAGGTCTTCGTAGCGCGGGCTGGTGCCGAACAAGTGCTCGGCGCCTTCGGCACCGCCGGCCACGCGGTCCAGCATCCACTTCAGCACGCGCATGTTCTCGCCGAAGCCCGGCCACACGAACTTGCCGTTCTCGTCGGTGCGGAACCAGTTCACGCAGAAGATGCGCGGCAGTACCTGGCCCTGTGCGGACAGGTTCTGACCGAGCTTGAGCCAGTGCGCGAAGTAGTCGCTCATGTTGTAGCCGCAGAAGGGCAGCATGGCGAACGGGTCGCGGCGCACCACGCCCTGCTGGCCGGCGGCCGCAGCGGTGGTTTCCGAACCCATGGTGGCTGCCATGTAGACGCCTTCGATCCAGTTGCGCGCCTCGGTCACCAGCGGCACCGTAGTCGAACGACGACCGCCGAAGATGAAGGCCGAGATCGGCACACCGGCCGGATCGTCCCAGGCCGGGTCGATCACCGGGTTCTGGGTGGCCGCCACGGTGAAGCGGGCGTTCGGGTGAGCGGCCTTGGCGCCGGTCTGCTTGGCGATTTCCGGCGTCCAGTCCTTGCCCTGCCAGTCGGTCAGGTGCGCCGGCGGGGTCTTGGTCATGCCTTCCCACCAGACGTCGCCATCGTCGGTCAGCGCGACATTGGTGAAAATGGTGTCGGAACGCAGCGAGGCCATGCAATTGGCGTTGGTGCTGTCATTGGTGCCCGGGGCGACGCCGAAATAGCCGGCTTCCGGGTTGATCGCGTACAGGCGACCGTCCTTGCCCGGCTTGATCCAGGCGATGTCGTCGCCGATGGTGGTCACCTTCCAGCCCTCGAAACCCTTGGGCGGAATGAGCATCGCGAAATTGGTCTTGCCGCAGGCCGACGGGAAGGCGGCTGCGACATAGTGCTTCTGGCCCTGCGGGTTCTGCACGCCGAGGATGAGCATGTGCTCGGCCAGCCAGCCCTCGTCGCGACCCATGGTCGAGGCGATGCGCAGCGCGAAGCACTTCTTGCCGAGCAGCGCATTGCCGCCGTAGCCCGAACCGAAACTCCAGATTTCGCGGGTTTCCGGGTAATGGACGATGTACTTGGTGGCGTTGCACGGCCACGGCACGTCCTGCTCGCCGGCGGCCAGCGGCTTGCCGACGGTGTGCACGCAGGGCACGTACTCGCCGTCCTCGCCCAGCACGTCATACACGGCCTTGCCCATGCGGGTCATGATGCGCATGTTGACGGCGACATAGGGCGAATCGGACAGCTCGATGCCGATCTGCGAAATGTGCGAGCCGAGCGGCCCCATCGAGAACGGCACGACATACATCGTGCGGCCGCGCATGCAGCCGTCGAACAGGCCGTTCAGCGTCCGGCGCATCTCGGCCGGAGCCATCCAGTTGTTGGTCGGGCCGGCGTCTTCCTGGCGTTCGGAACAGATGAAGGTGCGATCCTCGACGCGCGCCACGTCGGACGGGTCGGACCAGGCGAGATAGGAATTCGGGCGCTTCTCGGGGTTCAGGCGGCGCATGGTGCCGGCGGCGACCATGTCGGCACACAGGCGGTCGTACTCCTCCTGCGAACCATCACACCAGTGGATCGCGTCCGGCTTGGTCAGCGCAGCGATCTCGGCAACCCATTTCACCAGCTTGCGGTTTTTGACCCAGGCCGGAACGGGGATCTCTCCGGAGTTCAGCTGCTCCGGCGACAGGACGACTTTCATTGCGACGCTCTCCAAAATCCACCGGAATCGGACAACGGTGGTAACCGTTGCCGTCCCGGTTCGACGGTTGAAACAGACTCGGCATCCACCGGGTAGGTGTATGCGTCGGACCCTGCTGACCGCCGACTGCGCCTGCGGTCATCCTCACGGAGGTCGCACTTTAACCATAACGCGGTCTTATGTCTGCTATAAGAGTCACGAATGATGCGAATTGTTCGGACGAAGCCGGTCCTGCCCGAAAAAGGCATTGCATTCGGCAACGCTGGATCAGTTTTCTTGATCGTGCGCCGCAAGAAGCGCGGCGAGACCTGAAGCGTCGATGCGCCAGTGGTAGCGGCTGTCGGCGTCGGAAAGCAGGTTGCTGCGGCGCAGCAAGCCGAGTGCACGACTGGCCGATTCCGGGGCGACGCCGAGGATGGCGCCGATGTCTTCCAGGCTGAGCCGGATCGCCCGGCCGGGCGCCTCGTCGGTGCGCAGTCGCAGCAGCAAGCGCGCCACCCGTGTCTTCACGTCGGCGTGGCCGGCGGCGAGTTCGGCCAGCCAGGCGTCGGCTTCGGCCAGTGCGGCGTACCAGTGCTCGAACAGCGGCTTCTGCAGCCGCGGCGTTTCCCGATTCAGACGTTCGATCAGCGCGCGCGGGATGCGGCAGATCTTGGTCGGCGCCAGCGTGATGGCAGTGTGATCGTAGCCGGGACGCACCAGCGCTTCGAGACCGCACACGTCGCCCGGCCGCAGCACGCGCAGGATGCGCTGGTTGCCGTCATTGCTGTAGCGCACCAGCTTAATGGCGCCGGCACGCAGCGTGAACAGCCAGTCGCCGTGAGCACCGGCGTGGTAGATGACGGCGCTGGACGGGTAGTCCAGGTCGTCTATCTGCTCGTGCAGCAGGGCGAAATCGGCCTCCACCAGGTCGGCGAACAACACCGACTGGCGGATGCTGCAGCCTTCGCAGTCACTGTGGCCGTTCCACGCCGATTTGATCGTGATCGCACGCATGCCCGACTGCAAAACTCCATGTTACGCACGCCGCCAGGTCGTTCCAGCGGCCGAATCTTCGAGAATGACGCCCTGCAGCTTCAGTTCGTCACGCACGCGGTCGGCGGTCGCGAAGTCGCGCGCCTTCTTGGCGGCCACTCGCTGCGCGATCAATGCCTCGATCTGCGCGTCATCCAGACCGCCAGCCTGTGCACGGCCTTTGAGGAAGTCTTCCGGAGAACGTTCCAGCAGACCGAGCACACCGGCCAGCGCGCGCAGTTCGCCCGCCACCGCGGCGTCACCGCTGCGGTTGGCTTCGGCCGACAGGTCGAACAGCACCGCCATCGCTTCCGGCGTGTTGAAGTCGTCGTCCATCGCGGCGCGGAAGCGGCTGCCGGCCGGCGTCGACCAGTCCGGCGCACGGCTGGCGGGCGGCACGTTCTTCAGTGTCGTATAAAGTCGGGTCAGTGCGCCGCGCGCGTCGTCGAGATGGGCGTCGGAATAATTGAGCGGGCTGCGGTAATGGGCGCGCAGGATGAAGAAGCGCACCACCTCGGCGTCGTACTTCTGCAGCACCTCGCGGATGGTGAAGAAGTTGCCCAGCGACTTCGACATCTTCTCGTCGTCGACGCGGACGAAGCCGTTGTGCATCCAGTAATTGACGAAGGTGTGGCCGTGCGCGCCCTCGCTCTGGGCGATCTCGTTCTCGTGGTGGGGGAACTGCAGATCGGCGCCGCCGCCGTGGATGTCGAACTGGTCACCGAGCAGCTGCGAACTCATGGCAGAGCACTCGATGTGCCAGCCCGGGCGGCCATCGCCCCACGGTGACGCCCACTTCGCTTCGGCCGGCTCGGCCGGCTTGGCGTGCTTCCACAGCACGAAATCGAGCGGGTCCTGCTTGTCGTCGATCACATCGACGCGTTCGCCGGCGCGCAGGTCGTCGAGCGACTTGCCGGACAGCTTGCCGTAACCGTCGAACTTGCGGACGCTGTAGTTCACGTCGCCGCTGGCCGCGCGATAGGCCAGGCCCTTCGCCTCCAGACGCTGGATCAGCGACTGCATCTGCGGCACGAATTCGGTCGCGCGCGGCTCGTGATCCGGGCGCAGCACGCCCAGCGCGTCGGCGTCCTCGTGCATCGCGGCGATGAAGCGGTCGGTCAGCGCGCGCATCGTTTCGCCGTTCTCGGCCGCCCTCTTGATGATCTTGTCGTCGATGTCGGTGATGTTGCGGACGTAGGAAACCTGATAATCCGACGCACGCAGCCAGCGCGTCACCATGTCGAACACCACCATCACGCGGGCGTGGCCGAGGTGACAGTAGTCGTACACCGTCATGCCGCACACGTACATGCGCACCCGGCCGGGTTCGATCGGAACGAAATCCTGCTTCTCGCGGGTGAGGGTGTTGTAAATCTTGAGCATGGCTGGCCGTAAATCGGGAGGGCTGCGAAGGGGAAGACCCGCTCTGCGGGCAAGTACTCGAATCAGACGCAACGACAGGACGCCGGCACGCCTTCTTGATAAGATCCGGGGTTGTCAAACGACGCATTCACGCCAAAAAGTCTAACACATGGCCTTTACGCACCGCTCCGCCTCCCGCCTCGTTTCCAGCCTGATCGCCGGCCTGATGATGCTGTGCGCATCGGTCTCACCGGTCTTCGCCGACAGCATCCAGGAAGCGGAGCAGCTCTTGCGCCTGAAGCAGCCTCAACAGGCGCTTGAAAAGATCGACATCTACCTTGCGCAGCGACCGCGCGATCCGCAGGGCCGTTTCTTCAAGGGCCTCATCCTGACGGAACTGGGCAAGATCCCGGAAGCGACCTTGGTATTCCAGAAGCTGACCGAGGACTATCCGGAACTGCCGGAGCCCTACAACAACCTGGCCGTGCTGTACGCGCAGCAGAAGCAGTACGACAAGGCCAAGACCGCGCTTGAGATGGCGATCCGCACCCATCCGAGCTACGCGGTGGCGCACGAGAACCTCGGCGACATCTACGCCCGAATGGCTACGCAGGCCTACGACCGCGCGCTGCAGCTCGATTCGTCGAACAAGGCTGCGCAGAGCAAGCTGAACCTGATCCGCGAAATGGTCGGCAACGGCAGTCGTGGCAATCAGAAGCCACGCGCCATCGCACCGATCGCAGCCGCGCCGTCGACGGCGACCGCTACGCCAGCGCCGACTGCTCCGCCCGTGCCGGTCACGCCGGCTGCTCCGGCCGCCCCGAAGCAAGCCGAGGCGGCGAAACCCGCCGAAGCACCGAAACCGCCCGCGGCCACACCCGCACCGGCATCCGCACCAGCGCCGGCCGCCGCAGTGCCCGAAGCGCCGGCGAAGGCCGCCGCACCGACCGCTGCCACACCCCCTGTTGCCGAACTGAGCCGCACCGTGCAGGACTGGGCAGCCGCCTGGTCACGCAAGGACGTGAAGAGCTACCTCGGCTACTACGCCGCCGACTTCAAGGTACCGGACGGCAAACCCCGCAGCGCGTGGGAAGCGGAGCGCCGCTCGCGCATCGCCAAGCCGGGCGCAATCGAGGTGCGTGTCGAGAACGTGAAGGTGAAGTCCGTCGCCGCCGACCGTGCCGACGCCACCTTCCGCCAGCATTACAAGGCGGTCGGCCTGAAGACCAGCACGACCAAGACGCTGACGCTGGTGCGCCGCGACGGCCGCTGGCTGATCCAGCAGGAGCGGGTCGGCGGATGAGCACGACCCCGGTCGCCCGCAGCCGCGCGCTCACACGCGTGCTGCGCAACGCCCTTTTCCTGTCCTCGCTGTGCGTGCCGCTGGCCATCGGCTCCGGCCAGTCGGGCAACGCTGTCCGCTATTCCGACAGTGGTCCCGAACCGATGCTCGAACAGGTGTTCCGCCAGATCGAAAGCAAACGGCTCGACCTCGCGCTGGAACAGGTCGATGCCCTGCTCCACATCTGGCCGAATTTCCGTCTCGCCCACCTGATACGCGGTGACCTGCTGATGGCCCGTGCCAGCGCGCTGACTACGATAGGCAACGCACCGAATGCGCCGGCCGAGCGCCTGGCCGACCTGCGCGACGAGGCGATCGCGCGCATCCGCGCCTACCGCGACAAGCCGCCGGTCGATCGCGTACCGCGCTACCTGATGCAACTGCCGGCGGACCAGCGCCACGCGCTGGTGGTCGATGCGCGACGTTCGCGCCTCTACCTGTACGAGAACGTCGACGGCAAGCCGCGCTTCGTCGCCGACTGGTATGTGTCGCACGGTCGCCTCGGCATCGAGAAAATGCGCGAGGGCGACAAGAAGACGCCGCTCGGCGTCTATCAGGTGACCGGCTTCCTGCCGCCGGAGAAGCTGACCGATTTCTATGGCGCGGGCGCATTGCCGATCAACTACCCGAACGCCTGGGACCGCAAGCAGGGGCGCAACGGCCACGGCATCTGGCTGCATGGCGTGCCGTCCGACACCTTCTCGCGGCCACCGCGTGCCTCGGACGGCTGCGTCGTGCTGGCCAATCCGGATTTCCAGGCGCTGAACGGATATGTACAGGGCGCGCCGGTGCCGGTGGTGATCAGCGATCAGGTCGAATGGCTGACGCTGGACGACTGGCAGGCAGAGCGCGCCGAATTCAACCGCGCGCTCGAACAGTGGCGCGTCGACTGGGAAAGCCGCGACACCGATCGCCTGCTGTCGCACTACTCTCCTCAGTTCAGCGCCGACGGCAAGAACTTCGACGCCTTCGCGAAGAACAAGCGCGAGGTCAATGCGGCGAAGAAATGGATCAAGGTCGGCGTGCGCAATCTGAGCACCTTCCGCAATCCCGGCCGGGACCACCTGGTGGTTGTCACCTTCGAACAGGACTACCGCAGCGATAATCTCAGCAACGTGATGCGCAAGCAGCAGTACTGGCAGAAGGAAAACGGCCGCTGGCGCATCGTCTTCGAGGGCTCGGCCTGAACCGGCCGCCGCTCCACCTGTCTTTCACGCTTCCCACCCACACGGAGTCACCCGCATGAAGAAGTTCCTGTTCGGCCTGCTGGCCGGCCTGCTGCCGCTGTTCGCCCTCGCCGCCAACCCGCAGGTCGAAATGAAGACCAGCCAGGGCACCATCGTGATCGAGCTGTTCCCGGAGGCCGCGCCGGCCACGGTCGACAATTTCGTCGAATATGTGAAAGCTGGTTTCTACGACGGTCTGATCTTCCATCGCGTGATCAACGGCTTCATGATTCAGGGCGGCGGTTTCGACCCGCAGATGAACCAGAAGGCCACCCGCGCGCCGGTGAAGAACGAGGCGCAACGGGCGCTCGACAAGGGCGTGCGCAATGCGCCGGGTACGCTCGCCATGGCACGCACCAACGACCCGCACTCGGCGACGGCGCAGTTCTTCATCAATCTGGTCGATAACCGCATGCTCGACTACCCGTCACGCGACGGCTACGGCTACACCGCATTCGCCAAGGTCATCAAGGGCATGGAAGTCGTGAACAACATCGCCACGGTGCGCACCGGCAACGCCGGCATGCACCAGGACGTGCCGCTGACGCCGGTGGTCATCCAGTCCGTCCGCGTCCTCGAAGCCAAACCCTGACCGCCGCGCAAGCGGCCCCAACCGGAGAACACAACATGGTCAAACTGCACACCAATCACGGCGTCATCACGCTCGAACTGGACGCCGAAAAGGCCCCGCAGACGGTCGCCAACTTCCTCGCCTACGTCGAGGCCGGTCACTACAACAACACCATCTTCCACCGCGTGATCGGCAACTTCATGATCCAGGGCGGCGGCTTCGAACCCGGCATGAAGCAGAAGGACACCCAGGCACCGATCAAGAACGAAGCCGGCAACGGTCTTTCGAACACGGTCGGCACCATCGCCATGGCGCGCACCTCGGACCCGCACTCGGCGACCGCCCAGTTCTTCATCAACGTCGGCGACAACCTGTTTCTCGACAAGGAACAGTCGCAGGACGGCTGGGGCTACTGCGTGTTCGGCCGCGTCACCGACGGCATGGACGTGGTGAACAAGATCAAGGGCGTGGCCACCGGCCGCTCCGGCTTCCACCAGGACGTGCCGAAGGAAGACGTGGTGATCGAACGCGCCGAAGTGGCGTAACACCGCGTGCGTGGCATGGACCTGCTCTGTTCCGATCTTCACCTGTCCGCCGCCACGCCTGCACTGAACGCAGCCTTCGTGGCACTGCTCGAAGGTCGCGCGCGCGACGCGCAGCGCGTGTTCCTGCTCGGCGATCTGTTCGAAGCCTGGGCTGGCGACGAGGACGTCGACGACCCGGCGGTGCGTCCGGTGGTCCGTGCTCTGCGGGCGCTGCACGAGCGCGACATCGAACTGCACGTGCTGCCTGGCAATCGCGACTTTCTGCTCGGCGCGGGCTTCACTGCGGCCACCGGTGCGCGCATCCATGGCGACTGGCTGATCGCCGACATCGGCGGCGATCACACGCTGCTGCTGCACGGCGACACGCTGTGCACCGACGACCTGCCCTATATGCAGTTCCGCCAGATGGTGCGCAACCCGCAGTGGCAGGCCGCCTTCCTCGCGAAACCGCTGGCCGAGCGCCATGCGATCGCCGAGGACATGCGCCGGCGCAGCAAGGAAGCCACGGCCGGCAAGGGTGAATACCTGATGGACGCCAACGCCGAGGCGATCGCATCGATGTTCCGCCACCACGACGTCGCGCGAATGATCCACGGTCACACGCACCGGCCGGCCCGTCATCTGCACGAAGTCGATGGCAGGCCCTGCGTGCGGCACGTGCTGGCCGACTGGCGTGACCGCGCCTGCTGGTTCGAGGCCGACGACAGCGGCTTGCGCGCCTTCACCACCGACGATGCGGGCGCACCGTTGCCGGACACCCGCTACACCGCTTGAGGAGACCTTAGATGAGCACTTCTGAACTGCGCATCCGCCTGACCGCCGACGGCCGCATCGAGTGCCGCAAGGGCGATGCCGCCCCGGCGATCACGCTGGACCCGGACTTCTTCGGCAATCCCGATTCGGCCGAGGCCCAGCGCGCTCTGGGCCGCTTCGTCTTCGCCGTGCTGCAGGGCGCGACGCCTGCGGCCGACGCTGACGCCCCTGCAGCGGCCGACCCGAACAGCCCGGACGCGCTGTACCAGAACTTCGTCACGCTGCAGAGCGAAGCGATGAAGAGCTACTCGGCCAATATGCTGGCAATGGCTGAACAGGCGCTGCAGCAGTCCGCCGCCGCCGGCTTCGGGCCGGCCGTCGAGGCGATGAAGGACTGGCCGTCGATCCGCACCGTCGCCGACATGCTGATCGCGCGCGGACCGGAACAGAAGAGCTGAGCGCCCTGCTGACCGCAGCGGCGACGGATGTGAAAAAGGCCGATTCGAAGGAATCGGCCTTTCTCCTTATTGGTGCCGCTTGTCGGAATCGAACTGACGACCTACCGCTTACAAGGCGGTTGCTCTACCAACTGAGCTAAAGCGGCGAGTCGCGGATTATATCGCTGCCGTCGCCTGTCGCGGCGCTGTCGCTGCGCAATGTGCATGGATTAAACTGCAGGGCACTACAACAATGCCTTCGCGCGTCAGCGCGGCGTGCCGTTCGCCGCGGACGAAGGCCCTGATCCGATGCCCGATCCCGTCACGCCTGTTCTGACCGCCCAGCGCACGCTCGATGTCCTGCTGATCGAGGACTCCGAGGACGACGCGGTGCTGCTGCTGCATCGCTTCCGCCAGGCCGGCTACACCGTGCGCTCGATCCGCGTGGAGGACGAGAAGGGGCTGCGCGCCGCGTTGCGCTCGGGTTCCTGGGACGTCGTACTGTCCGATCACAACATGCCTCAGTTCTCGGCCATGGCGGCGCTGGGCATCCTGCAGGAACTGGGGCTGGATCTGCCCTTCATCATCGTGTCCGGCGTGATCGAGGAAGACATCGCGGTGTCGGCGATGCGCGCCGGCGCCCACGATTACCTGAGCAAGACCAATCTCGACCGCCTGGTACCGGCGGTCGAGCGCGAAATGCGCGAGGCGCGCAACCGCGCCGAGCGGCACAGTGCGCTCGACGCCGTGCGCGACAGCGAAGCACGCTTTCGCGCGCTGGCCGCCAACATCCCCGGCATGGTGTTCCAGTTGCTGCGCCACGACGACGGCGGCTGGCGCTTCCTGTTCGTCAGCGACGGTTGCCTCGCCCTGCTCGCGCTGAAGCCGTCTGAACTGATCGCCCAACCCGGTCGCTTCCTCGAAATGGTGCTGCCGGAAGACATGCCGGAACTGAACCGCGCGATGAAGCAGTCGGCGCAGTCGCAATCGACGGTGAACTGGGAAGGCCGTATCCGGCTGCCGGACGGCGACGTGAAATGGGTGAACCTGCGCTCGTCGCCGCGCCTGCTCGCCTCAGGCGTGCCGATCTGGGAAGGCATCGTTTCCAACATCACGCAGAGCAAGCTGACCGAGCGAGAACTTCGCCAGTCTCGTGGACAGCTCGCCGAGCTGTCTTCGCATCTGCAGATGGCGAAGGAAGAGGAACGCGAACGGATCGCGCGCGACATCCACGACGAACTGGGCGGCCTGCTGGTGGCGCTGAAGTTCGAGGTGTCGCTGCTGGCGAACAAGACCGCCGCAGACCCCGACGCCATCCGCGCGCGTTCGCAGAGCATGGGCAAGCTGGTGGATGACGCGATCACCACGGTCGGCCGCATCGCACGCGAACTGCGCCCGGGCATCCTGAAGGAGTTCGGGCTGGCGCCGGCGATCGAGAGCCATGCCGAGGATTTTTCGGCGCGCACTGGCCTGCAGTGCGAACTGCTGTGCATCGACCACGACATCGAGCCGGACGAGGAAACGGCGATCGCGCTGTTCCGCGTGTTCCAGGAAGCGCTGACCAATGTGTCCAAGCACGCGCAGGCGCACAAGGTCGAAGTCAGGCTGACGCAGGAAGACGACGACATCGTGCTGGAAATCGCCGACGATGGTCGCGGTCTTGCGCCCACCGATCTGAACAAGCCCAAATCATTCGGCCTGCGCGGCATACGCGAGCGGGTCGCCCATCTGAACGGCCGCTTCGAGGCGAGCGGCCGCGACGGCGGCGGCACCCGGCTGCTGCTGCGCGTACCGGCCTGCCGCCGCACCGTACTGGAGTTCGCACGATGAGCAGCATCCGCATCCTGATCGCCGACGACCACGCCATCGTGCGCTCGGGTCTGCGCCAGATCCTGTCCGACAGCCCCGACCTGGTGGTCACCGGCGAGGCGGAGAACGGCGTCGAGGCGATGCACAAGCTGCGCGACGGCAGTTTCGACATGGTACTGATGGACGTATCCATGCCCGACCGCAACGGCATCGACACGCTGAAGCTGGTACGCAAGGAGTTTCCCAAACTGCCGGTGCTGGTGCTGTCGATGCACCCGGAAGACCAGTACGCCATCCGCGCGCTGAAGGCCGGCGCCTCGGGCTACCTGACCAAGCAGAGTGCGCCGGAACAGCTGGTGACCGCCATCCGTCAGGTCGCCAGCGGCAAGAAGTACGTGTCGCCGACGCTGGCGATGGAACTGGCCAACGCCATCACCGACGACAGCGAGCGCCCGCCGCACGAAAAGCTGTCCGACCGCGAGTACCAGACGCTGGTGATGATCGCCTCGGGCAAGACGCTGACCCAGATCGGCGAGGAACTGAATCTGAGCGTCAAGACGGTCAGCGTCTATCGTGCCCGCCTGCTGGAGAAGATGCGCATGAAGAACAATGCCGAACTGACCCACTACGGTCTCAAGCACGGCCTGGTTGACTGAACATCGGTCGCACAGGCGTTGCAGCGCCGTGTGACAAATTTTGCACGGCTTCCCCCTAAAGGCCTCAGGGCGATTGCCGTAGTTTGCATTCGTTACAAACCGTTAATACCTCGCACATGTCAGACGCCATGCAGCCGCTCGAAATCGCTCGTGAAGCCCTGCGGCGGCTTGCCATGCGTCAACTGCAGCCGACGCCGGAGAACTATCGCGCGCTGTACCACGAGATCGCCGGCACCAAGCCGGAGGACCTCTTTCCCGAGCGCGCGCTGAAGCTGGTCTGCAGCACGCTGCCGCGGCTCAACCAGGCGCAGATCGAGTTCGTGCAGCGCCTCGAAAGCGCGGTCACCAGCCGCAGCTGGTCGGCGATCAGCGGGTCTCTGGTCGGGCTGCTGCGCGCCCAGGCGGCACCGCAGCGCAAATGGACCGCCCTGCTCAAGGATGTGTTCAAGCAGCTCGAACGCAACCACGCGACGCTGACCTTCGCACAGAAGCATCAGGCCTTGCAGCAGGTGCTTGATTCGTCCAACGGCGAGCTTGATGCGCTGTACTCGCGCATGAGCGCGCTGGCCGACAAATGGGAATCGGCCGAGGACGGCAAGGCCGCGTCGGCGGTGCAACTGGTCGCCGACAGCGCAGCACCGACCGACAACAGCGACGCCGCACTGCGCGACCTGTTCGCGCGTACGCTCGAAGGCGTCGTCGCCAGCCTGCTCATTACCGCCCCCGAACTGCGCGACGAAGCGATCGAACTGGGCAAGGTGCTGCGCGAAGTACGAGACATGCGCGGTGTGGATGACCTTGCGTCCAAGCTGCGCAATCTCATCTACCGCCTGAACTGGGTGGTCGACGATCAGGCGGAAATCCGTACCGGCCTGCTTTCGCTGCTCGACCTGCTACTGCGAAACATCAGCGATCTCGTCATCGACGACCGCTGGATGCGCGGCCAGATCGATGCATTGCGCGGCCTGTGCGATCACCCGATCAGTGCGCGCGAGCTCGACGAAGTCGAGCGCCGCCTGCGCGAGGTGATCGAACGACAGGGCTCGCTGCGCGGCAATATCGACGACGCCAAGCACCAGATCAAACTGATGCTGGCGGGCTTCGTCGAGCAGTTGGGCAGCTTCACCGACGCCACGTCCGGCTTCGGCGACAAGATGGAAGGCTATGCGCGCACCATTGCGGAAGCCGACGACATCGGCGCGCTGCAGGGCGTGATCGCGGACGTGATCACCGCGACGCACGAAATGCGCGCCACCACGGAACGTTCGCGCAACGAGGTCGACACCATGCGCGATCGCGTGCGTGCGGCCGAAGCCGAGATCGAGCGTCTGCAGATCGAACTCGAACAGACCAGCGAGAAGATGCGCCACGACCCGCTGACCGGCGCGCTCAACCGCAAGGGTCTGGAAGAGTCCTATGCGAAAGAGGTGTCGCGCGCATCGCGCCGCGGCACCCAGCTCTGTCTGGCCGTGCTCGATATCGACAACTTCAAGCGCCTGAACGACACCTACGGCCATAACACCGGTGACGATGCCCTGCTGCATCTGGTCGCCACGGTGCGCGACTGCCTGCGCCCGCACGACACGCTGTCGCGTTATGGCGGCGAGGAGTTCGTCATACTGCTGCCGGAGACTTCGGTCGATGACTCGGTCGTCGTGCTGCAGCGACTGCAGCGTGAACTGACCAAGCGCTACTTCCTCGCCAACAATGACAAGCTGCTGATCACCTTCAGCGCAGGTGTCACCGTCGTGCAGCAGGACGAAGCCCAGAGTTCGGCAATCGAACGCGCCGACGTCGCGATGTATCAGGCCAAGGCGACCGGCAAGAACCGCGTCGTCGTCGCACCGGGCGCCGCCATCGCCGCCTGAACGCCGCTGCGTCCCCTGCGCAGCGGCAATCACAATTGGTAACAGTTGAAATCAAGCGCTGACGCGGCTTTCCGGGCGAATTTCACGCCATCCCCAAAGCACAAGGCACTCTTCGGGGCAACCCTAAAGTTTTTGCCCCTCGAACCTACACCGCAGCGGCAAGCCATTTCGCGATGCCTGCGCCTGAAAGCCACGAGCACAAAGGCTTTCATTGAGATAGCGGCCTAAAGTTTTCTCTCCCCTCTCCGTTACTTGAATCATCGGCGACATCAACATCGGGTCATGCAACCCAGGGCGCCGTAACTACACCACTTCGTGACAGGAGAAAGAAAATGCCGCAAATCATCAACACCAACGTTGCCTCGCTCACCGCTCAGCGCAACCTCAATTCCTCGCAGAATTCGCTCGCCACTTCGCTGCAGCGTCTGTCGTCCGGTCTGCGCATCAACAGCGCCCGTGACGATGCCGCTGGTCTGGCGATTTCGCAGCGCATGAATGCACAGGTCAAGTCGCTGAACCAAGCTGCCCGTAACGCCAGCGACGGTATCTCGATGATCCAGACCGCTGAAGGCGGCATGTCGCAGATCCAGGACATGCTCATCCGCATGAAGGAACTGGCCACCCAGGGTTCGAACTCGACGCTGGCCGACGCAGAGCGCTCCTTCATCGCCGACGAAATGACCCAGCTGCGCGACGAGATCAACAACATCTCGACCCGTACCAAGTTCAACGGCCAGCAGCTGCTGAACGGTTCCTTCGGCAAGGCACTCGACACCACCTCGACCGTACAAGGCGGTTTCAACCTGGCCACCTCCGGCACCGCCGCAGTGACCAAGGTCGACATCACCGGCGCCGCCGCCGGCACGACCTTCACCTTCGCCGATGCCAACACCGGCGAACTGACGCTGTCGGATGGCACGAACTCGCAGATGATCGACATCACCGCCCTGGCGCTGACCGCAGGCCAATCGTACGAGCTGAACTACAACGAGCTCGGCGTGAAGGTGACGATCAAGGCTTCGGGTGCTGAGACCGGCGCCAACATCGCTGCCGACCTCGACGCAGGCACCATCATCACGACCGCTGCCACTGGCGCTGAAATCCAGGTCGGTGCTGACGACGCTGCCGACAACCGCCTGACGCTGACCTTCGGCGACACGCGTATCAACGCCACTTCGGCCGACGCCCGCATGGTCGCCCTGGACACCGACATCACCGCCTTCACCGGCGCCACCACGGCCGCCAACTCGCAGGCGCTGCTGACCTCGGTCGAAGACGCACTGACCTACGTGTCGGAACAGCGTGCCGCCCTCGGTGCCCAGCAGAACCGCCTCGACTACACCGTAGCCAACCTGCAAACGCAAGCGGAAAACATCTCCGCCTCGAAGAGCCGCATCACCGACGCCGACTTCGCTGCCGAAACCGCCAACCTGACCCGCGCGCAGATTCTGCAGCAGGCCGGTACCGCGATGCTGGCGCAAGCCAACTCGCTGCCGCAGAACGTGCTGAGCCTGCTCCGCGGCTGATCGCGTAAGGCAGTAAAGAGGGGGCGCGGGCGACCGCGCCCCCCACCCAGCAAAGGGAGAATGTCATGGCCATACAGCCTATCCCGAACAGCGCAACGATCTCTGCCCCGGGCGTCCAGGCGACCACCGGGGCAAAGCCCGTTATGCCGGAGAGCAAGAAGGCGGAAGCGCAGCCCACTGAGGCAGCGCTCAGCAACGAACAGATCGAACAGACGGTGGACGAGATTCGCCGCAGGATCGAACCGGTGGCACAGAACCTGCTCTTCACGATCGACAAAGACACAGGGAAAACCATCGTGCGGCTGATCGACTCGACCACCAAGGAAGTACTGCGGCAGATTCCTTCCGAAGAACTGATTGCGATTGCGCGGTCGCTCGGCAAGAGCCAGAGTGGACTGATCGAACGCAAGGCCTGAGGAGACTGCCATGGCATCGTCGCTCGCATTCGGTACCAACCTGGACATCAACTCCATCGTCACGCAGCTGATGACGGTAGAGCAGCGTCCGCTCACGCTGCTCGCGGAAAAGCAGGCCAAGCTCGAAACCAAGATTTCCAGCTACGGCATGATCAAGGGTGCGATGTCGACGCTGCAGACGGCAGCGGAAGCACTCGGCAAGGCGGAAATCTTTGCCTCCCGCAAGGCAACGATTGCCGACAGTGCGGTGGCAACGGTTGCCGCCTCGACGACGGCGACGCCCGGCAACTATTCAATCGAGGTGAGCAGCCTGGCCCGCTCGCAGGTCACCGCGTCGGCAGCTTTCGCCGGCGGCAGCACCGCGAACGTGGGCAGCGGCACGCTGACCATCGAACTGGGCAGCTACAGCGGCGGCGCATTCACCGCGAACCCCGACAAGACAGCGGTCAACATCGACATTTCCAGCGGCGCCGCGACGCTCGCCGACGTGCGTGACGCGATCAACGCGGCCGACGCCGGCGTGACGGCCTCCCTGCTCAACGACGGCACCGGCACCCGCCTCGTGCTGACCTCGCAGGATGGCGGCACCGCGAATACCGTGCGCATCACCGCCGCCGATGACGACGGCAACAACACCGACAACGCAGGCCTGTCGCGGCTGATCTATGACGCCTCGACCGGCGGCACCTCCAATCTTTCGGAGAAGGTGACCGCTTCGGATGCCGTGCTGAAGATCAATGGCATCGACGTCACCTCGAGCAGCAACACGCTCACCGACACCATCGAAGGCGTCACGCTGACGCTGAAAAGCACCAACGTCGGCAATCCGACGACGCTGACGGTCGGTGCCGACTACACCGGCGCGAAGAGCGCCGTCGAAAAGCTGGTCAAGAGCTACAACGACGCCATCCTGACCATCAAGAACCAGACGTCTTACAACACGACCACCCAGACCGGTGCGGCACTGAACGGCGAAAGCACCGTGCTCAGCCTGCGCTCGCGTCTTGCCTCGGCCGTCACCGAAGAGATCGCGCCGGGCGTTTCTCTCGGCAGCATCGGTGTGTCGGTGCAGAAGGACGGCTCGCTGAAGATTGACTCCGACAAGCTCACGACAGCGCTGGAGAGCGGCGCCGCCAAGTCGCTGTTCATGGGCAGCACCGGCGTGACCGGTCTGGCCTCCAAGATCGATTCGATGATCTCGTCCGTGATCGACGAGGATGGCCTGATCGGCAACCGTCTCGAAGGCATGGAAGAGACGAAGAAGGCGATGAACCGCCAGCGCGACGCGCTGAACGTCCGCATGGAACAGATCGAGGCCCGCTACCGCCGACAGTTCACTGCGCTCGATTCGCTGATCAGCAGCATGAACACGACCAGTACCTTCCTCACACAACAACTCGCCAGCCTGCCGACCTATTCGAGCTGACAGCGCGGCGGACGACACAGCCATCCTCTAACGGGACCAGAACATCATGTTTGCATCACTTTCCAACCCGCGCATGGCCTACAACCAGGTCGGCGTCGAGGCACGCGTGGCCAGCGCCGATCCGCACCAGCTCATCCTGATGCTGTTCGACGGCGCGATGATGTCGGTATCGACAGCCAGCCACCAGATCGACATGGGCGACACTGCGGGCAAGGGTCAGTCGATCTCGCGTGCGATCGACATCATCGGCAACGGCCTCAAGGTCAGCCTGGATCTGGACGCCGGCGGCGAACTCGCGCAGCGCCTGTACGCGCTCTACGACTACATGTGCGTGCGCCTGCTGCACGCCAACTCGCAGAACGACAAGGCCGCGCTCGATGAGGTGGCCCACCTGCTGGGCGAGTTGAAGGGCGCCTGGGAGGACATCCGGCAAAAACTGGTCCAAGGGGCGCCGGTCTGACCGGCAAACCGGGGAAATAGAAAGGTAAAAAGCGTCTACATGCACGCCTCGGAGCACGGGGGCCGCTGTAGTCTTTACACACCATTCACCGCCGGCCGAACGACGGAATTGCCGCGGCGACACTTACGCAAAACGGCCTGATCACATGAACTCTCTGTCACTGCTCGAAAACATGCGTCAGATCTCCAGCGACATGGTGGAGGCCGCGCGCGCGAACGACTGGGACCGTCTGGTCAATCTCGAACAGGCCGTCGCCTCGATGCGCAGCCGACTCGCCGACAACGACGAGCCGGTGTCTTCGCCGGCCGAGCGTGCGCGCAAGTTCGACCTGATGAAGCAGATTCTCGCCGACGACGCCGAAGTGCGCCGTCACGTCGAACCGTGGATGCAGCAGGTCACCAGCTACCTGGGCAAGCTGCCGGCAGGCACGGCAGACAACGGCTGAGCACACCATGAACAACCTGCTGCCAGGGCTCGCACAGCGTCTGGCGGCGCTGACGCGCGAATCGGTCCAGACCACCGGCCCGATCGCCGCGCTGTCTGACCAGCTGCCCGAGTTCGAGCCGGGCGAACGCTACACCGCACGCATCCTGCAGAACCTGCGCGACGGCCTCGCACGTGCCGACGTGGGCGGGCAGACCGTCACCCTGCGCCTGCCGCAGACCATTCCCGAAGGCCGCACCGTATCGCTCACCCATGTGAGCCGCAGCGCGCAGACGCTGGTGGCCACGCTCGACAGCGACAACGCGGCGCCGACTGACGGCGATGGGCCGCCCGACGACGCGGGCAGCCCGGTACGCCTGAGCGTGCCAGCGCGCACCATCGCCAGCCTGCTCGAAGGGCCGGAACCACAGCCGACGCGTCTCGCCAGCGGCAAACCGATGCTGGATCCAGCCGCCATGCTGGATGCGGCCACCGGCACGCTCGAAAGCGATGCCACGCCGCAGATTGCCAGCCGCCTGGCGCAAGCGATCGGCACCAGCGGGCTGTTCTACGAATCGCATCAGGCGCAGTGGGTCAGTGGCGAACGGCCGCTCGAATCGACCGCAGCCGAGCCGCAGCGCGCCTTCGACCCGGAGAAACCTGCGCCGCGCGCCGGCCTGCCGGTCGCGCCATCCGCAGCGACGGACGACACGCCGGAACCCGGGCAGGTCGCAAACGGCACGACCAGCGCTCGCGCCGACGACGAATCGATGCCGGACACCGGCACGCTGCGCGGCGACACCGGCGTGCGCGAACGCAGCGAGGCAGCCAAGGCCGATACCGGCCCGCCTGCCGAACTGCGACCGCTGGTACAGAACCAGCTGCTCGGCCTGTCCCAGCACACGCTCGCCTGGGAGGGGCTGGCCTGGCCGGGCCAGACGATGAAGATCGAGATCGACGACCCGGAGCCCCAGCGCCAAGGCGAGTCCGGCACCGAAGCGGACAGCACGCCGGAAGTCCCGTGGACGTCTCGCGTGCGGCTGGTGCTGCCGGGCCTGGGCGAGGTCGAAACCTCGCTCACGCTGTGGAAGGATCATGGTCTGACGCTGGGCATATCGGCTGACGACGGTGCGCGCCTGCGCATGGGTACCGCCCTGCTCGACCTGCAGCAGCGGATGACCGACGCCGGCCTGCGCCTCGGCAGCGTGAATTTCAGCGAACTGGACGAGGCCGCGGGCGCGCCGCCGGCAGGCGGCGAGGAAAGCGTGTCGTGAACACCTCGCCGCGCGCCCAGGCCGTCGCGCTCGCCTACGGAGCCGGCGACGCTGCGCCACGTGTCGTCGCCAAGGGGCGCGGCATGGTTGCCGACGAAATCATCCGCCGCGCGCGCGAAGCGGGCGTTTTCGTGCATGAATCGCGCGAAATGGTGTCGCTGCTGATGGGACTGGATCTGGACCAGCGCATTCCGCCCGAACTGTATGTCGCGGTCGCCGAGCTGCTGGCCTGGATCTACCGCATCGAAAAGGGATTGACCGACGTTCCGGCGCCAGCCGTTAAACTGCCATCTGAATGAATTCGTGCCTGGTGCGCCGCCGCACCGGGTGATTGCTCATAGCCAGGGATGCACCCAATGACCGAGAACATCCGGTTCGATCTGCTGGAAGCAGACGATTTCGCACGCTACGTGCTCGACGGCCAGACCGATATCGCCTTTTACCTGCGAGCCATGCGGGATCGCCGCGTCAATCTGTCCGTCTATGCCGGCCGTGCGCCCGACCCCTTCCTGACCGCGGTGCTGGCCGTCGACGACACGCGCGGCGTGGTCATACTCGACGCACCGCGTGACCCGGCGCAGCTCGAGCAGGCCGTGAAAGCGTCGCCGCTGGTCTTCCTGACCTCGCTCGAAAAGGTGAAGGTCCAGTTCATGGTCGGACAATGCACCGCGATCGAACACGACGGTCATCCGGCGCTGGAAATCCCCTTCCCGACGCGCATGCTGCGACTGCAGCGGCGCGACTACTACCGCCTCATCCTGCCGCCCAACCCGCCGCTGCGCTGTCTGCTGCCGGCCGGCGACGGCGAGGGGCGCATGGTTGAAGCCATGGTCGTGGATATTTCCGGCGGCGGTCTGGCCGTCGTTGCACCGCCGAGCGGCATCGAGCTCAAGGTCGACAGCGTGATCGACAACTGCCAGATCACGCTGCCGGAAATCGGCACCATCACCGCGACGCTGCAGGTGCGCAACATGTTCCGCGTGACCGAACGCGGCGGCAGCGAACTGCGTGCGGGCTGCCAGTTCATCGGTCTGCCCGGCGCCGCCGACGCGCTGATCCAGCGCTACATCCTGCGCATGGAAAGAGAACGCAACGCGCGCGAAATCTGACCCGCGCGGCGTGGCCGCATGAATTTTCGGTGACAGCTGCATCCATGCGGCCCCCTCCTGTGTAGAGCGGGTGACGACTCACTCTGGTGACGCGTCCTCCCCTACTTTTTTCAGGAAAGGTCAGACATGTCAGCACGCACCCTCACCGCCCTCGCCGCCGCTCTCGCTCTGTCCGGCACCGCCGCCCACGCGGCCGATTTCGTCGGTCTCACCACCGGCAATCAGATCGGCATGTTCAGCAGCAGCAACGCCAGCAGCGCCAGCTTCATGTCCATCACCGGGCTGGGCAGTGGCGAACGCATCCTCGGCATCGACCTGCGCCCGAGCGACAACATGATCTACGGCGTCAGCAGCCTGAACCGCATCTATACGCTGGACGTCTCGACCGGCGCCGCCAGCTTCGTGTCGGCGCTCGACATCCCGCTGGTCAATCCGTCGCTGTCCTACGGCATCGACTTCAACCCGGTGGCCGACTTCGCCGGCGCGGCCTCGCTGCGCCTGGTGAGCCAGACCGGCAGCAATCTGGCCATCAACGCGAACACCGGCGTGGTCGGCAACGCCGCCAGCGTCATCCCGGGCGGCATCACGGCCGTCGCCTATACCAACTCCGATGCGTCACAGTCCAGCGGCCCGGCGAGCACTGCGCTGTATTACATCGACACGGCGACCGACACCCTGCATTTCGCACCCGGCGCCTTCAATGCCCCCACCATCAGCCAGGTCGGATCGCTGGGCGTTGCCGGCAACGTGATCGGTGCCAACGGCTTCGAGATCGACGCGATGGGCATGGGCTGGGCCGCGCTGACGCTGGACAATGGCGACAGCGGCCTCTATTCGGTCAACCTGATGACCGGGCTGGCCACCTTCAATGGCGCACTCAACGCCAACCTGCGTGGCCTGAGCTCGGCGCCGTTCATGGCGCCGGTACCCGAACCCGAAACCTACGCGATGCTGCTGGCCGGCCTCGGTCTGATCGGTGTCGCGGCGCGCCGTCGCCTCACTCGCACCTGAGCGCGTCGTTGAGCGGCCGGCGCGGATCTGCCTCAGGTCCGCGGCTGGCTGACCGGCGCGAGGCAGCTATCGCGCTGCCTTGCGCCCGCTTACCAAGGCGTGCCCTGCCTTGGACAGGCATCGCGTGCCCGGCTTCCCCCGGCGCGCGCGATGACCGGCACGCACCGCCCCTCCTCCCGCGACAGCCACCCGGAAACCCGGTGCCGCGTCGCGCTGTCACAGCGGCCAACCACACTGATGGGTGAACGCGCACGCCTCCGGTAGTGCGCGGGCTATAGTGCGCTCGTCAACGCGAGCGTTCGGGCGACGCGCGACGTCTTTGGAGCGGCGGCACCATGGCGGAACTGAACACCCTTCTTCCACACGGCTACTGCTTCTCGTGGCAACGCGACCTGCTGCTGTTGCACGTGCTGTCCGACACGCTGATCGCGCTGGCCTACTTCACGATACCGGTCACGCTCTGGGTGTTCGTGCGACGCCGGGCCGATCTCGGTTTCCGCTCGGCCTTCGTCATGTTCGGCGTGTTCATCATGGCCTGTGGCGTCACCCACGTGATGGACGTGTGGACGCTGTGGAACCCCGATTTCTGGCTGGATGGCTGGATACGCGCCTTCACCGCCCTGGTGTCGCTGGCCACGGCCATCCTGCTGTGGCGGCTGATTCCACTGGCGCTCGCCCTACCCTCTCCCGACAGCCTGCGCCGTGCCAACGAGGAACTGCGCGCCGAGATCGCGCGCCGGCAGCAATACGAGGCACAGCTGCAGGCAATGAACGCGCGGATGCGCCAGCAGATCGACGAACTGGAGGCGATGTCCTACGCGATCGCACACGACGTACGTGGGCCGCTGCGCCATATCGACGGCTTTGCGCGCGTGCTGGGCGATCGCCTCGGAATTGTCGACACCGAGCCGGCGTCGCTCGGCTACTTGCAGCGCATCCGCGCCTCGGTGCGGCATCTGAGCGACATCGTCGAAGGATTGCTCGCGTTCTCCCGTGCCAGCCGCGCCGAAATGCACCTCGACCGCTGCGACTCACGCGTGCTGGTCGGCGAGGTGATCGAAGAACTGGCACCGGAACTCGACGGGCGCGAGATCGACATCAGTATCGGTGAGCTGCCGCATATCCGTGCCGACCGGACCCTGATGTTCCAGGTGTTCTACAACCTGATCGCCAACGCAGTGAAATACACGCGGGGCCGCAGCCCGGCACGCATCCGCATCGAGTGCGAGCGTGGTGAGGATGGCCAGCACACCTTCCACGTACGCGACAACGGCGCCGGCTTCGACATGAAGTACGCAGCCAAGCTGTTCGGGGTATTCCAGCGCCTGCATCACGCAGCCGAGTTCGAGGGCACCGGCATTGGCCTGGCGAACGTGAAGCGCATCGTCGATCGCCACGGCGGCCGCATCTGGGCCGAAGCCTCACCCGATCAAGGCGCCAGTTTCCATTTCACCCTGCCCAATCCGTCCGACCGACCTTCGGCCGACGCAGCCCATTCAACGGGAGCCAATGATGTCGCTGCACTTGCGTGAAATCCTCGTCGTCGATGACAACGACAATGACGTCGAACTGATGCTGCTTGGTCTGCGCGTGCTGAATCTGGCGAACGAGATCGTCGTCGTACGCGACGGCGCGGAAGGACTGGACTATCTGTACAAGCGCGGTCGTTACGCCGATCGTCATGGCGACGCGCCACTCTTCGTGTTGCTCGACCTGCACATGCCGCGCATGGACGGCATCGAAATGCTGGCCGAACTGCGTGCAGACGAAGACATGCGCACGCTGCCGGTCATCATCATGAGCTCATCGAAGGAAGACCCCGATTTGCGTCGCTGCTACAGCCTGGGCATCAACGCCTACGTCGTGAAGCCGGTCGATTTCGATCAGTTCTCGCGCACGGTGACGCAGATGGGCGTGTTCTGGGCGCTGATCAACGAACCGCCGCCTGCGCACTGAGCACCGCGGCGAGGCGCTCGTCACGGCCGACGGGCATCCGTTCAGTCAAGGTCGAACTCCTCGTCCTGTTCCGGCACCTGCGCCGACCAGGCGAGTTCGTGCTCGAGCTTCTGCCGCAGGCTGTCGGCGGCCACCGGCTCGCCGTGCGTGACGAACACGCACTGCGGGGCGCGATCGACCGGACGCAGCCAGTCCAGTATTTCTCTCCAGTCGGCATGCGCCGACAGGCCTTCGACCTGTGCCACCTCGCAGGCGATCGGCACGTCACGACCGAAGATGCGCAGGCTGCGCTTGCCCTTGAGCAGCGCGTCGCCGCGCGTGCCTTCGGCCTGGTAACCGGCGATCACCACCGCATTTCGCGGGTCGGCCCCGAAAGCGATCAGGTGGTGCAGGATGCGGCCGCCGTTCAGCATGCCGGCGCCAGCGATGATGATCTTCGGGTAGCGGTTGGAGGCAAGCGCTTCCGAGTCCTCCGGCGAACGCGTGTAGGTGACCATGGCATGCAGCCGGTCGCAGGCATCCTGGGTCAGCCGGTGCTCGCTGCGGAAGTGACGGAACACGCCGGTCACGTCTATCGCCATCGGGCTGTCGAGAAAAACCGGCAGTTCGGGGATGCGGTGTTCGTCCATCAGGCGCGACAACAGATACATCAGCGCCTGAGAACGACCGACCGCGAACGACGGAAGCAGTACGGTGCCACCGCGCGCAGCGGTGCGGTTCACGATGCCGGCCAGCGTTTCGTAAGGATCTTCGTCCGGGTGCAGCCGATCGCCATAGGTCGATTCGAGTACCAGCCAGTCGGTGGCGGCAAGACGGTCCGGCGCGTGCATGACCGGATCCTCCGGCCGCCCGAGATCGCCGCTGAACGTGATGCTGCGCCCGGCGCAATCGACGCGCACGCTGGCCGCACCGAGGATGTGGCCGGCGCGCGTGAAGGTGACGCGGAAGGGGCCGATGTCCACCGGCTCGTCGAAACCGGTGCTGCGGAACTGCTTCATCACCTGCCGCGCGTCTTCCGTGGTGTAGAGCGGTTCGGCCGGATGGTGCTTGCTGTAGCCGTAGCGGTTGGCGTGACGGGCGTCCTCCTCCTGCAGATGAGCGCTGTCTTCGAGCAGGATGTCGACCAGTTCGCGGGTGGCCGAGGTCGACCACACCGGGCCGTGAAAGCCCTCGCGCATCAGTCGCGGCAGGAAGCCGGAATGATCGAGGTGGGCGTGCGTCAGCACCACCGCCTCGATATCGCGCGGCGCGATCGGGAAAGGCTTCCAGTTGCGGCTGCGGATGTTCTTCACGCCCTGGAACAGGCCGCAGTCGATGAGCAGACGATGACCGCCGTGCGTCAGCAGATAGCGCGAACCGGTGACCGTACCGGCCGCGCCGAGAAAGCGGATTTTCATGATGGACCTTTCCTCCGGCGGTCAGTGTAACGCCGCACCTGCAAGCCGGATCAGAGCGAAGCCCGCGTCCGCTCAGCTGCACCCGGCTTCAGGCAGGCCGATGCGCCGGCGCCGCCTCGCGACCGCGACGACGCCGACACCGCTCAGCAGCAACGCCCAGCCTGCCGGCTCGGGCACCGCCGACACCTGCCAGCCGATGTCAGCGAAACCGGCATAGTCGAGCGCAGTCGGCAGCTGGCGCTCGCCGGCAGGCGTGCTCGGATCCATCATCGTTTCCTGCAGCACGCCGTCGCGCAGGCTGTACGTGCCTTCGGCCCAGTGGCTGCCATAGCGGTCCAGCGGCACGCCACCGCCGTAGGCGGCGACCGCGTTCGCACCGACGAACAGCCCGCTGTCGGGATCGACATTGGCATACCAGGCGTGGGCTTCGCCGAAGCCGAGAATGTGCCCGATCTCGTGCGTTGCGGTGGTCAGGAAGTCGGGCTGGCCGGCAGTCAGGCCGCTGGCATCCGCGCCGAAGTACCAGTCGTTGCTGGCGTTGAACCAGATGTAGCCACCCCAGGTGGCGTAGTCGGTCCCCTGCGCCACACCGGCCTGCCCCCGCGTCGTCACCGCGTCGACGAAAGCCGCGTCGCCGCTGGCCTGCAGGTTTGATCCGGTGCCGGCGAAGCCGAGCACACCGGGCGCACTCGGCGAGCCGCCGACGTAGATACGCAGCGTATCGGCGGCGATCGTTTCGTTCACCAGCGTCACGCCCGGGCCGCCGAGGCTGGGATGCACGAAGGACACCGACCAGCTGTCACCCGCTCCGGGTGCGATGGCGGTCAGCGTGTCGGTGAAGCCACCGTAGAACGACGCGGCAAGGTCGAGCATCGCGCGACGTTCGGCCAGCGGCTCACCGGTCGCCAGATCGGTGAAGAAGCCGCGCGTGTCGTAGCGGTAGTCGAACTCGATCTGCAATGCCGACACCGCATTCGGAACGCCGGCAAACAGCGCCAGGGCGAGCGCCGCGCGGGCGCTCCGCCGGTGAAGTCTGCATGCGCGTTCACCCATGACGTCGGCTCCCCCGCGATGTGCGACGCTGCGTCCTCGTGCGCAACACGATCAGGCCGGCGAGCAACAGCGCCGCGGCGCCGGGCTCCGGCACCGGCGACAGCGGCGTCACCGAACCGACGCCTGCGCCATACACGCCCTGCAGCGCGGCGCGTGTGGCCTCGTCGAGCGGGAAAACCGGACCTTCGTAAGACAGCAATGCAGCCGGTCCGACGGTGACCGGATCGTCGTTGACGTAGTGCCCCATGCCCAGCGAATGACCCAGCTCGTGCTGGGCGACCGCGTAGACCCAGAGCGGCGTCCAGTCGGCGCCGAAACGGCCGGCGTTAAACACGATGTCGCCGGCCAGACCGCTGTCCGGCGAGAACGGAAAATAGGCATAGGCATTCGCGTCGGCGATGTGCGCCACCTGCCCCACCCGGATGTCGGCCAGCCCGGTCGGGTCGTACTCGCCGGTTTCCGGCGGTGGTCCGCTGTCGCTCACCTCTACGAAATGGATGGGCAGCACCGCGGCGTAGTCCCACAGCGCAAGTTCGAACGCGCTGCGCAACAGCGATACCGGCAGCGGCGCGCCGGTCGCACTGTCGAGCAGGCTGCCGTCGAGCAGATTGCTGAAACTGTAGGTCAGCGTGAGGGCACTGCCCGGCCCGTCCGGCTGCGCCCAGGCGGCGTACATGGGGAAATGGCCTGCGGACGCGGGCGCCGCCATGCACAGCGCAATCAGGCTGCACGCGGCGGCGCGCCGCAGGACGCGAACGGCCGGCAGCGTCACGTTGATCGGTACTGACATCGGATACCTCTGCAATCAGATCGGCGGTGCATGCACCGCCGACGAAGGACGAAGAGGCTGGCAACGCGGCTCCGGGGCGGGCGCGGCTGGCGGCGGATGGAAACGGAGGCTTGCGGGGCGGCGGACGCCGACGGGCTGGCGGAACTGCGGCCGGAGCGGCAATGCTGATGTGCCGTTCCGGAATACCCTGGCCGGCGCTAATGACCGAGGCTCAGGTTCGGTGAGCTTCGTTCAAACGAGAATTATTGTCAATTGAAGGGTTATACCGGCGCGATCCGGACGAAAAAAAACCGGCCTTGCGGCCGGTTCCTTGTGAGCTCGCGCGCATCGGCGCTCAGACGCTCATGTTCATGATGTCCTGGTAGGCATTCACCAGCTTGTTGCGCACCTGAACCATCTGCTGGAAGGACAGGCTGGCCTTCTGCGACGCAATCATCACGTCCTGCAGGTTGGCTTCGGTATTGCTGCCGGTGATGAAACCTTCCGACATCTTCTGCGCTTCCTGTTGCGCGGCATTGACCTGTTCGATCGCGTTCTTCAGGGCCTCGCCGAAGTCGGCGCCGCCGGACGCCGCATCGACCTTGCCGACCGGCTTGTTCGCCGCGGTCTGCGCGGTCGAGCGCAGCTCGGTAATCATCTGGTTGAGGCTGGTGTTCATGCAGTTTCTCCTGTGCCCGCCGGCAAAAAATGCCGGTTACGGACTGCCCGCCGGGGCAATTCCGGCGTTCATGACCTGTTCAGCCTTTCTCTTGCAATAACCGGGCCAAGCAGGCGAAGCGCTCGATTTACCCCTCGCGCAGCAGACCATCCGCCTTGTAGCGCGCAAGTTTATACCGCAGCGTGCGTTCCGAAATGCCCAGTTTCTCGATCGCCTTCTTGCGCGACCCCCCGACTGCGGCCAGCGTTTCGAGGATGAGGTCGCGTTCCATGTCGCGAACCGACTTCACCTTGAGCGGCGCGTCGGGCGTGGCGCTCGGCGGTGCATCGTTGGCCGCCGACGCCGGTGCGGCAGCAGCGGCGACCGGAGCCGGTTCGCTCACCGGACGCGACGCGACACGCTGGCTGCCGAGCACGATGAGCTCCGCCTCGACCGTGTCGCCCGGCGCCAGGATGGCGGCGCGTTGCATAGTATTTTCCAGTTCGCGCACATTGCCGGGCCAGTCGTGGCCGGCAAGGATTGCCGCCGCCGATTCGCCCAACTTCAGTGCCCTGCCCTGTGCCTTGGCGCAGGCCGCGAGGAAGTGGCGCGCCAGCGGCACGATGTCGCCCGGGCGCTCGCGCAGCGACGGAATGGCGATCGGGAACACGTTCAGGCGGTAATAGAGATCCTCGCGGAAGCGGCCCGCGCGCGCCTCGGCTTCCATGTCGCGGTTGCTGGTGGCCAGTACGCGGATGTCCAGCGGCACCGGCTTCTTGCCGCCGACGCGCTCGACCTCGCGTTCCTGCAGCACGCGCAGCAGCTTGGCCTGCAGCGACAGCGGCATTTCCGATATTTCGTCCAGCAGCAGTGTGCCGCCGTCGGCCTGTTCGAACTTGCCCGCCTGCGCCGTGGTGGCGCCGGTGAAGGCACCTTTCTCGTAGCCGAACAGCGTCGCTTCGAGCAGGTTGTCGGGAATCGCCGCGCAGTTGATCGCGATGAAGGGCTTGCCGGCGCGCGCCGACTGCTGGTGGATGTAGCGCGCGAACACCTCCTTGCCGGTGCCGGACTCGCCGGTCAGCAGCACGGTCGCCTCGGATTTAGCCACGCGCGACGCAAGGCCCAGCACCTGACGGGTGCGGGCGTCCTCCGCCACCATATCGGTCGGTGCCACCACCGGCGCGGCGTAGCGGTCGATGTGGGCGAGCAGCACGTCCGGCTCGAAAGGTTTGAGCAGGAAATCGCAGGCGCCGGCGCGCATCGCCGCGACAGCCTTTTCGACGTCGCCGAAGGCGGTCATCAGCAGCACCGGCAGTACCGGCTCGCGGGCGCGGATTTCGCGCAACAGCGTAAGGCCGTCCATCGGCTGCATCTTCAGGTCGGTGATGACCAGGTTCAGCGCGTGCTCGCCGGTGTTGCGCTCCAGCATGCGCAGCGCCTGCGGGCCGTCGGCGGCGCCGATGACGCGGTGACCGGCGCACTCGATCGCCAGGCACAGCGCATCGCGCAGATTGGGTTCGTCCTCGACCACCAGAATGTTCAGCTTCTCGCTCATTGCCCGTTCTCCAGCACTACGTCTTCAGGCGTCTGCGCAGGCAGGCGCAAGGTGAAACGGCTGCCCGCGCCCGGCGCGGACTCGCATTCGATGTCGCCGCCGTGCACGCGCGCCACGCCGCGTGCGATCGCCAGCCCCAGCCCGGTCCCCTCTTCCCGCGTGGTGAAGAAGGGCTCGAACAATCTTTCCTGTATCTCGCGCGGTATGCCGCGACCGTTGTCACGTACGACGAAACTGACGCTGCCGTCCGTCGCTTCGACCGCCAGCGCCACCTCGCCACCGTCGGCGCAGGCCTGCACCGCGTTCTCCAGCAGGCTCACCAGCGCGCTGGCCACCGCCTTGCGATCGCCGGACACGCTGCCTGACGCCGCCTCCACCGTCAGCCGCACGCCGGCCTGGCGCGCCACCGGCTCGACCGTGTGCTGCAGCTCGTCGACCAGCGCCGCCACGTCTATCGCTTCGCGGCCGAGCACCTCGCCGCGCGCGAACATCAGCGTGTCGCGGATCAGCCGTTCGAGGTGCCGCAAGCGGCCCTGCGCGCGCGAGGCGATCGACTTGACGTCGTCCGGCGCCATGTCGCGCGAAATCAGCGTGCCCACGTACAAGGTCGCCGCCGCCAGCGGCGTGCGCAACTGGTGCGCCAGCGAGGCGGCCATCTCGCCCATCGCCGCCAGCCGTTCGTTGCGCGCGGCCGCGATCTTCAGCGCGTGTTGCCGCGTCATGTCGTGCAGCAGCACGATGCGCGCGTCCTCGCCCGCCAATCGCGCCTCGCTCATCGACAGCCGGCGCGGTTGTCCGTCGGCGCCGGTGCAGTCCCATTCGGCCGGCGCGTCCGACGGCTGCAGCCGGGCGGCGCTGCCGTCCCAAGCTGCGCCGGCGCGCGCACCCACCATGTCCAGTGCGGCCGGATTGGCCTGTTCGATCACACCCGCACCATCCACCACGACCACGCCGGCCGGCAGCTGGTTCAGCAGCGTGCTCAGGCGGTCGGTCAGACGCGCCTTTTCCTCGTACTGACGGCGCAGTTCGCCGTTGGCCTGCGCCAGTTCCTCGGTCAGGCTGGCCACCTGCTTCTCCAGCGCGCCGTAAGCCTCGGTCAGCTCGGCCGAAGCGGCATTGAACAGACGGAAAGCTTCTGCCAGCCGCGCCGCCTCCTCGGGGGCGATGCGGGCCGGTTCGGCGGCGCTGGCGGACGGCTCTGACATGCGTGTCGTGGACAGTGGATTGATCGACGGTGCCAGCGTAGCAAGCGTCAAGCCACGGATTGGCCGGAATCAGCCGGCCAAAAACCCGCCTTATTCATGGAACGCCACGCGCGAGGGGAGCAGAGAATCCGTCCCATCCTCGATGGTGTGTCGGTACGTCGACACCCGGCATTCGAGCAACTTGCAAGAGACGAACCATGGCCGACGCCGTACTCGATCCGAACGCCGCTCCCGCCTCGCCGGCAACGCCGCTGGCGCTGGCCCAGCAACGGCTCGCCGAAATGCCGATGCAGAAGAAGATGATGCTGGCCGGCGGGCTGGCCATGGCCATCGCACTTCTGGTCGGGCTGATGCTGTGGAGCCGCACGCCCGATTACGAGGTGCTGTTCTCCAATATCAATGACAAGGACGGCGGCGCCATCGTCGCCGCACTCCAGCAGGGCAACGTGCCCTACAAGTTCTCCGAAGGTGGCCACGCCATCCTGGTGCCGTCGCAGTTCGTACACGACACGCGCCTGAAGCTGGCGGCGCAGGGTCTGCCGCGCGGCGGCTCGGTCGGTTTCGAGCTGATGGAAAGCCAGAAGCTCGGCCAGTCGCAGTTTTCCGAACAGGTGACCTACCAGCGCGCCCTCGAAGGCGAACTGGCGCGCACCATCGGTACGCTGGCGGCGGTCGATGGCGCACGCGTGCACCTGGCCATCCCGAAACAGAGCGCCTTCCTGCGCGACGACCAGAAGCCGTCGGCCTCCGTCGTGGTCAGCCTGCTGGGCGGCCGCACGCTGACGCCGGAACAGGTCGGCGGCATCGTTCACCTGGTGGCTTCCAGCGTGCCGCAGCTGCAGCCGACCAGCGTGTCGGTGCTCGACCAGAACGGCAATCTGCTGTCGAACAACCGTGATGCCAAGGACAATGCGTCGCTGAATCCGACCCAGCTGAAGTACGTGGGCGAGATCGAGGCGGCCACGATACGGCGCATCGAAGGCATCCTCGAACCGCTGGTCGGTCGCGGCAATTACCGCGTGCAGACGGCGGCAGACATCGATTTCAACCAGGCCGAACAGACGGCCGAAACCTACAAGCCGAACCCGACGCCGAACGCGGCCATCCGCAGCCAGCAGCTCAGCGAATCGGAAACCAACCAGCCGAACGCCGCCGGCGTGCCGGGCGCGCTGACCAACCAGCCGCCGACGCCGGCCACCGCACCGGTCACCACGCCGCCGGCGCCGGGCACGCCGGCGGTCGAAGGCGCCAACGGCCAGCCTGCGATGCTGCCGATCAATACGCGCAAGGATTCAACCACCAATTACGAGCTCGACAAGACGGTGCAGCACGTGCGCCAGTCGGTCGGCCAGATCAAGCGGCTGTCGGTGGCGGTGCTGGTGAACCACAAGACCGAAACCGACAAGGACGGCAAGGTGGTACAGGTGCCGCTGAACGAGGAAGAAATCCAGCGCATCACTGCGCTGACGCGTGAGGCGATGGGCTTCAACGAAGGTCGCGGCGACACGATCAATGTCGCCTCCGCGCCGTTCACCGAAGTGGTCGATGTCGCGCCCGAAACGCCGCTGTGGAAAGACCCGGAAACCATGGGCTTTGCGCGCGAACTGCTGAAGTATCTGCTGGTCGCTGGCGTCGCCGCCTACCTGCTGCTCGGCGTGCTGCGCCCGCTGGTGCGCAATCTGACCACGCCGGCAGAAGCGGACGAGAACGAGCCGGAAGTGCGCGACGTGACACTCGACGAGAACGGCAAGCCGATCGGCACGCTGGCCGGCAGCGCCGCCGCGCAGATCGAGATGTCACCTGAGGCGCGCGCCCAGCTCGATTTCGAAACGAAGCTCGATTCGGCGCGCGAGTTCGCGAAGAACGATCCGAAGGCGGTGGCCGAAGTGATCAAGCACTGGGTGAGCGGCGATGAATGACGAAGGAATCGAACGCAGTGCCCTGCTGCTGGTAACGCTGGGCGAAGACGCCGCCGCCGAGGTGCTGCGCCACCTCGGCCCGCGCGAAGTGCAGAAGATCGGCACCGCGATGGCCGGCCTCAAGAACGTGCCGCGCGAGAAGGTGCAGGCGGTGCTCGACATGTTCGACGAAGCGACCGCCGCCGGCAGCCGTGTGTCGGCCGACGAGACCTTGATCCGCAACATGCTCACCAAGGCACTCGGCGAAGAACGCGCCGGCCACCTGCTGTCGCGCATCCTGAACGACTCCGACACCGCCGGCATCGAGGGCCTGAAGTGGCTGGACGCGGCCACCATCGCCAACCTGATCAAGAACGAGCACCCGCAGATCATCGCCACCATCCTGACCCATCTGGAATTCGACCAGGCGGCCGAGGTGCTCAAGCTGTTCGTCGAACGGCTGCGCAACGACGTGGTGCTGCGCATCGCGACGCTCGACGGCGTACAGCCGGTGGCGCTGCGCGAGCTGAACGAGGCGATGTCGCGCGTGCTGTCCGGCTCGGCCAAGATGAAGAAGACGACGCTGGGTGGCATCAAGGCCACCGCGGAAATCCTCGGTTTCGTCGGCAGCGCCAACGAGTCGGCCATCCTCGATGCGGTGAAGGAATACGACGCCGATCTGGCGCAAAAGATCGTCGACGAAATGTTCGTGTTCGAGAACCTGCTCGACATCGACGACCGCGGCATCCAGACCTTGTTGCGCGAGGTCAGCGGCGATCAGCTGGTGCTGTCGCTCAAGGGTGCGTCGCCCGAACTGCGCGAGAAGATATTCAAGAACATGTCGTCGCGCGCCGCCGAGGCGCTGCGCGAGGACCTCGAAGGCCGCGGCCCGGTGAAGCTGTCGGAAGTCGAAGCCGAACAGAAGGAAATCCTGAAGATCGCCCGCCGCCTGGCCGAGGAAGGCCAGATCGTCATGGGTGGCAAGGGTGGCGAGGAAATGCTTTGACGATGGCCCGCTCTGAGGCAGGCTGCGCAAGATGAACAACGAATCCTTCACTGCCTGGCAGATGCCGGTGTTCGATACGCCGGAAACCGCACCTGCGCCGGCGCCGGAACCGACTGTCGATGCCGACCAAGCGCATTCCCCCGCGATGGCGCCGGAGGACGCGCCTGCGGTCGACACGGACGACGAGACGCCGGCACCCTTCCGCTTTCCCACCGCCGACGACATCGAGAAGCTGCAGCAGGAGGCGCACCGCGAGGGCTATGCCGCCGGCTACGAGGAGGGCACGGCGCGTGTGCGCATGGAGGCGATGCGCCTGCACAGCGTGGTCGAGCAGCTGGAAGAGGCATTGGCAGCGCTCGACAACTCGATCGCCCGCGAGGTGCTGAACCTCGGCGTCGAAATCGCGCGCAACGTGGTGCGCCAGACCATACGGGTGAATCCGGAAGTGGTGGTCGCCGTCGTGCGCGAGGCAATCAACCAGCTGCCGCACCAGCACACCGCCATCTATCTGAACCCGGAGGACGCGTCGGTCGTGCGCAGCCATATCGGCGACCAGCTCACGCACGCCGGTCACCGCATCTTCGAGGACGGTGCCATCGCGCGCGGTGGTTGCAAGGTCGAATCGGGTGGCAGCCAGATCGACGCCACGGTCCCGACGCGCTGGGACCGCATCGTCGAATCGCTGGTCGATGGCGCGGAGTGGCTGGAACATGACTGAGTCAACGCTGGAGCCGGACAGCGCCGACAGCACGGACGCGCAGCCTGAGGCGACCGGCAAAGCGAATGCGCACGTGCGCAAGTGGTCCGGCTTCCTGACCGACTGCGGCACGCTCGCCGGACGCGTCAATCCCTATCAGCACGCCGGTCGCCTGACCCGCATCAACGGTTTGGTGATGGAAGCGGCCGGTCTCAAGCTGCCGCTGGGTTCGGGCTGCCGCATCATGGTGCCGGGCGGCAACAGCTGCGAAGCCGAGGTGGTCGGCTTCAACGGCGAAAAGCTGTTCATGATGCCGACCGACGACGTGGTCGGCCTCGCGCCGGGCGCCCAGGTCATCCCGCTCGAAACCGCCCCGCAACGACCGACGACGACAGAGCGGCTGGAGCCGCGCCGGCGCGCCTCCGATCGCGCCAAGCACCTGCCGGTCGGCGACGCCCTGCTCGGCCGCGTGGTCGATGGCGCCGGTCGTCCGCTCGACGGCATGGGGCCCATCGTCACCCGCCATTCACGCTCGGTCGCCAGCCGCGCGGTCAACCCGCTGCTGCGCGAGCCGATCAAGCGCACGATGGACACCGGCATCCGCTCGATCAATTCGCTGCTCACCGTCGGCCGCGGCCAGCGCGTCGGCCTGTTCGCCGGCTCCGGCGTCGGCAAGTCGGTGCTGCTGGGCATGATGGCGCGTTTCACCTCGGCCGAGGTCGTGGTGGTCGGGCTGATCGGCGAACGGGGCCGCGAGGTGAAGGAATTCATCGAGCAGATCCTCGGCGCCGCCGGACTGAAGCGCTCGGTGGTGGTCGCAGCACCCGCCGACACCAGCCCGCTGATGCGGCTGCAGGGCGCGGCCTACGCGACCACGGTGGCGGAATGGTTCCGCGACCAGGGGCGGCACGTGCTGCTCATCATGGATTCGCTGACCCGCTATGCAATGGCGCAGCGCGAAATCGCGCTCGCCATCGGCGAGCCGCCGGTGACCCGCGGTTACCCGCCGAGCGTGTTCGCCCGTCTGCCACAGCTGGTCGAGCGCGCCGGCAACGGCCCGGAAGGCGGCGGTTCAATCACCGCCTTCTACACCGTGCTGGCCGAAGGCGACGACCAGCAGGACCCGATCGCCGACTCGGCGCGCGCCATCCTCGACGGCCACTTCGTGCTCACGCGCCAGCTGGCCGACTCGGGACACTACCCGGCGATCGACATCGAACAGTCGGTGTCGCGTGCCATGCACGGCCTGGTCAAGCCCAGTCACTTCGATCTGGTTCGCCGCTTCAAGGGCTACTGGTCGCGCTATCAGCGTGCGCGCGACCTGATCGCCGTCGGCGCGTATGCCCCCGGCGCCGACCCGCAACTGGACCAGGCAGTGAACATGTTCCCGACGCTGGAGGCCTTCCTGCAGCAGCGCATGGACGAGCGCGAGGGCTACGAGGATGCTGTAATGAAGCTGCACCAGATCTTCGGTCAGACGCCATGATTGCAAAAATCCGTCACTGGCCGAAAATGCGTGATCTGGATCACGCCCGGCCCCGATGATCGGAACGATGCTTTCAAGTCATGGCTGAACAATTCCGACTCCAATCCATCCTGGATCTCAGCGTCACACGCATGGACGAAGCCGCCCGTGCGCTGGCTGCGCTGATGGCCAGCGAACAGGACAATACGCGCAAGCTCGACATGCTCGAGCAGTACCGCAACGAGTACCAGGGCCAGTTCATGGCCGCCGCGCGCAGCGGCCTGACGCCCAATCAGTGGTCCAATTACCGCGCCTTTCTTGCCCGCATCGACGACGCGATCAGCCATCAGCAGAGGCAGGTCGAACGCTCGCGCGATCTCGCGCAGGCCGGTCAGCGCGAATGGCTGGACACCCGCACCCGGGTCAAGGCGTTCGAAACGCTGTCCGACCGCCACCACGCTGGCGTCGCCCGCAAGCAGGCACGTGCCGAGCAACGGGTGAACGACGACCGTTCGGGCCGTCAGGTCAACGACGACTGAGCTGGCGCCCCCTCTCGGCAACTGGCACGGATAGTGCTGTGGTCCCTCCGTCACAGGAGAGATCACCATGCCGGCACCGACACTTAACCTGCCCACCTCATCCACCCCGCTCGCCGCATCCGGCCCGGTCGGAGAGATCCGCGGCATTGCTGGCGAACTGAGCGGCGAAGACGCTGCCGCCTTCGCCAACCTGCTCAAGGACAATCTGCAGGCCAGCGGACAAGGGCGCGAGCTTCCGCCAGAGCTGCTGGCCGACCTGATGGCCGACGCCATCAAGCCGGACGAGGACGCGCAGGAACTGATCACCACCGAAACACCGCAGAGCGGCGCCGACATGCTCGCCGCCGGCCTGCTGCTGACACCTGTACTGCAGCTGGCCGATGCCCTGAAAACGGCCGCTTCCAGCGAAAACGAAGCCACGACGGCATTGTCGGACCTCACCGGCAGCAATGGCGGCAAGCCGGCAAAAGGCAATGCCGACCCGCTGGCGGCAGGGATTGCCGCCCAGGCCGGCAGCGACGCGGAAGTGGACGGCAAAACGCTGCCGGACTTCGACCTCGCGGCCGACGTGCTGCCCGATGCCTTCGCCGACAACACCACCGGCACGATGCAGCAGGCACAGCATGCCGACTTCCGTGCCCATATGGCGGCGGCTGCCCAGCAACCGAAAACCGAAATGACCGTCGCCACGCCGCTCAGCCAGCCGGGCTGGGCCGACGACGTCGGCCACCAGATCAGCTGGCTTGCCGATCAGGGGCTGAGCAAGGCCGAACTGGTGCTGACGCCGCCTCACCTGGGTCGGATCGAAATCACCATCGAGATCGGCTCCGACCTGAGCACCGCGCAGTTCGTATCGGCCAATCCGCAGGTGCGCGACGCACTCGAACAGGCAATGCCGCGTCTGCGTGAAATGCTGGCCGAGGGCGGCATTTCGCTGGGCGAGGCGAACGTCAGCAGCGACCAGCCCTCGCGCGAGGGCCAGGGTCAGGGCGGCGAACAGCGCGGCCAGCGCGGTCGGGACAGCGGCGAGCTCGTGGTCAGCCCGACCGCCCGGCGCGGCACCGGACTGGTCGATCTGTTCGCCTGACGGACCCCCGACATCAGCGCCAGCCGCAAAGGTCGGGATGCACCTGTCGAGCAAAAAACCGCTCCGGCACTAAAAAAACGGATCAATCAGCCGTTATTCGGACATTGAAAGGCATGTGTGCCCGCCGACAATTCCGAACCAGACAGGAGCATCGAATATGGCCAAAGCAGCCGCCACCCCGGACGAAGCCGGAGCAGACGCACCGAAGAAGAAGGGCAACAAGATGCTGGTCATCATCATCGCCTTGCTGGTGGTGGTGATACTCGGCGGCGCTGCAGCCTTCTTCATGATGGGTGGCGGTCACGCCGACGAAGGCGAGGACGGCGAGGAAGTCGTTGCCGAAGAAGATCATGACGCGGCGGCGAAGGAAGCGAAGAAGGCCAAGCTGAAGAAGAAGAAGGACGCAGAAGCCAAGGGCCTGCCGCCGGTCTTCGTCGAACTCGACCCCTTCACCGTCAATCTGCAGCCCGAAACCGCGGTCGACCAGTACCTGCAGGTCAAGGCGACACTGCGCGTCGACGAACAGCCTGCCGCCGACAACCTGAAGGCCTACATGCCCGAGATACGCCACCGCGTGCTGATGCTGCTGTCCGGCAAGAAGGCATCCGAACTCGGCACCACCGAAGGTCGCGAGCAACTGGCGGAAGACATCAAGCACGCGGTCAATGCCATCGTCGGCGAGGTACCGCGCAACCGCAAGGGTGAGCCCGAAGAGCCGATAGGTCCGGTCGAATCGGTGCTCTTCACCTCCTTCATCGTGCAGTAGCGCAGAAGAGAACAGCGAGGAAGATCATGTCCGACTTTCTTTCCCAGGAAGAGGTCGATGCCCTGCTGAAGGGCGTCACCGGCGAAACCGACGAAGCCGTCCAGGAGGACGACACCGGCGGCATTCGCCCGTACAACCTCGGCACCCAGGAAAGAATCGTCCGCGGGCGCATGCCCACGCTGGAGCTGATACACGAACGTTTCGCCCGTTACCTGCGCATCGGCCTGTTCAACTTCATGCAGCGCAGCGCCGAAATCTCGCTCGGCCCGATCCGCCTGCAGAAGTACTCGGAATTCATCCGCAACCTGGTGGTGCCGACCAACCTGAACCTGGTCCAGGTGAAGCCGCTGCGCGGAACCGGACTGGTGGTGTTCGACCCGAATCTGGTGTTCCTCGTCATCGACAACATGTTCGGCGGCGATGGGCGCTTCCATACGCGGGTTGAAGGGCGTGACTTCACGGCGACCGAGCAGCGCATCATCCACGGCCTGCTGGACGTGTTCTTCGCCGAATACGAGCGCTCGTGGGAGCCGGTACACAAGATCAAGTTCGAGTACATGCGCTCGGAAATGAACTCGCAGTTCGCCAACATCGCCACCCCGTCGGAAATCGTGGTCGCCTCGACCTTCACCGTCGAACTGGGCGGCGTGTCGGCGGAGATGCACATCTGCCTGCCCTATTCGATGGTCGAGCCGCTGCGCGACATCCTCAATTCGTCGATGCAGAGCGACAGCGTGAGCTCCGACAACCGCTGGATCAAGCTGCTGACCCGCCAGGTGCAGGACGCGGCGGTCGAACTGGCGGTGAATCTCGGCGACGGCTCGCTCACGCTGGGCGGCCTCAACAACCTAAAGGTTGGCGACATCATTCCGATAACTATCCCAGAGACAGTGACGGCCTCGGTCGATGGCATAGACGTGTTGCAGTGCAAGTACGGCGTGCAGAACGGGCACTACGCATTGCGCATCGAGCGTTTCATGGCCGGCGAAGAAGAGTTGATCGAGCACGCCCTGAACGCCCAGGGCAAGAAGACAGGTGAGGAAAAACCATGAGCGATCTGGCCGAAGCCGAAGAGCAAATCAGCGACGATGACTGGGCCGCCGCGATGGCGGAACAGACCACCGCAGACGAAGCGCTCGCTGCACTGGACGCCGGCAACACGACGGCGGAAGCGCAGCCGGCGAACATATTCCAGCAGTTCGGGGAAAGCGCGAACAAGCCTGCCGAGGGCCTGCGCGACTTCGAAATGATCCTCGACATCCCGGTGCAGCTGACGGTGGAGCTGGGCCGTACCAAGATTTCCATCCGCAATCTGCTGCAACTGGGCCACGGCTCGGTGGTCGAGCTCGACGGCATGGCCGGCGAGCCGATGGACGTGCTGGTCAATGGCACGCTGATTGCGCAGGGTGAGGTGGTGGTGGTGAACGACAAGTTCGGCATCCGCCTCACCGACATCATCACCCCGGCCGAGCGCATGAAGAAGCTCAAGCGCTGACGCACACGAACCTCCTCCTGATTCGACCAGATTGAATCGGGTTTCAGGGCGACGCAGATGCGTCGCCCTTTTTCTTTGCCGACGGCCGGCCGCTCATTCCAGTCGCGGCGCACCCGTCCCGTCGACGAGCGGCAAGGTGCGGTCGCTCTCATCTTTCAGTCCGACGCCGGTCAGTCGCAGCGTGCATGCCTGCTGCATCAACCAGTTCAGACGATAGGCGGCGGCACCATAGGGCTGGCCCTCGGGTCGCACATTCGATATGCAGTTGCGCTCGGCGTCCGACCTGCTGACGCGCGGTGCCCAGGTCAGATACACGCCCAGGCTGTCGGGCGAACTGAGCCCCGGCCGCTCGCCGATCAGCATGGCCACCATGCGCGCGCCCAGCGCCTCGCCTACCTCGTCGGCCAGCGCCACGCGCGCCTGGGTGGCGATCACCACCGGCGCGATGCACCAGCCCTCTGGCAGCAGTGGATAGAGCGCCGCGAGCAGCGGCACCGCGTGCCGCGCCACCGCCGCCGACGACAGGCCGTCACCGATCACCACCGCCAGATCGCAGCCCTCGCCGCGCATGCCGTCCAGCCGCACGCGGTCGTCGGCGTCGAGCCGGCGGCCGAGGTCGGGTCGGCGCAGATAGGTTTCGCGGTCCGGCGCCCGGCTTTTGACCGGCAGTGCGGGCCAGTCCTGCGCGTTCAGTTCGGATGCCAGCGCCGCCACGTCGAGCGGCGTGTGGATGGCATCGCGGGCCAGCGCGTGGGCCAGACCGAAACCCAGCGCTTCCGCGGTGGGCACGGCGTTGCCGACGCGGCCCAGACCGATGCGCGCCGACGTGAAACTTCGCCACAGCGCCCAGGCATCCTTGCCGTCGCTCAGCGTGCCGTCCTTGTCTTCATCCTTCATCGCACATCTCTTCACGTTCCTTGCGCCGGCCCCGACCGTCGCTGCCCGGGGCCGGCGACATGTCAGAAGGCCTTGGTCACGCTGACAAGCAGCTTGTCCTTCGCAATATCGGAATCCGAGCGCCCGTTGTCCAGGCTAACGAAGTCCTTGTACGCGTTCGGCTCGCTCGATGCCGAGTAGAACACGCCGGCCGACCAGCCATCGGGCAGCGCCCGGGTGACGCCGACCTTGTAGTAGGTGATGTCCAGTCCGGTCGAGTTGCGCACGATCTGGCGACCGATCTGACCGCTCACGTTCCATCCTTCGGCCACGTCGTAGGCGGCGTTCAGTTCGAAGTAATGCGAACCGCGCGTGTTGCCGGTGACGCCGGCCGACAGATCGCCAAAGAAGCCGCCATTGACCGGCGAATTGTTGGTGCTCCAGCCGAAGTATTCGTTCAGCGTGCGGCCGGTCTTGAAGGTGAGCCATTCCCAGCTCAGCGCGACATAGGCTTCGGCGGTGTCGAGGCGGTTGCGCGCGTTGAAGCCGGTGAAGGGCGAATCGTCCCAGTTGGCACCCGGGTACATGTAATACACAGCGCCGACATCGACGCCTATCGTGTCGGCAACCTTGGTGCGATAGCCGCCGTAGAGGTCGGTTTCGACCGCTGCGCCCGGCAGCCAGTGATCGGATACGTTGGAGGCGAAGAAGCCGGCGTAGAAGCCCGAACTGTGCGCCGCCTCGATGCTGAACTGCAGGGCCGGCCCGCCCCAGGTCTGCGACTGGCCGCGGAAGATGTAGTCGCTGACCAGCGTGACGCTCATCGGCACGGTCCAGTCAGAGGCCGGCTCGGCCTCCTCGGCGTGAGCCAGCGGCGCGGCTGCGAACAGGGCTGCACAGAGCAGCGTGGTGTGGCGGATCGAAGTCATGAAGAAAGCTCCCGGTCTGTTTGAAATGGATGTTGATTTCACGCGGCGCGCGGCGAGGGCAGCGCAGCCAGCGAGGTGATGCCGTCGACCAGCGCGCGGCCACTGCCGCGCAGCAGTTCGCCGTTCGGGTCGGTCAGCCCGATGGACTGCAGCCAGCGCTCGAATTCGGGTGCGCGTTTCAGGCCCAGCGTGCGGCGCAGGAACAGTGCGTCGTGGAAGGAGGTGCTCTGGTAATTGAGCATGATGTCGTCCGCCCCCGGCACGCCAATCACGAATGGAATGCCGGCGGCGCCGAGCAGCACCAGCAGCGTGTCCATGTCGTCCTGGTCGGCTTCGGCGTGATTGGTGTAGCAGACGTCGCAGCCCAGCGGCAGGCCGAGCAGCTTGCCGCAGAAGTGGTCCTCCAGCCCGGCGCGGATGATCTGCTTGCCGTCGTACAGGTACTCCGGCCCGATGAAGCCGACCACGGTGTTGATCAGCAGCGGCTTGTAGCGACGCGCCACCGCGTAGGCGCGCGCCTCGCAGGTCTGCTGGTCCACGCCATGGTGAGCGTTGGCCGACAGCGCGCTGCCCTGCCCGGTCTCGAAATACATGACGTTGTCGCCCAGCGTGCCGCGACCGAGCGACAACGCCGCGTCATACGCTTCGTCGAGCACGGCGAGGCTGACGCCGAAGGAACTGTTCGTTTTCTCGGTGCCGCCGACCGACTGGAACACCAGGTCCACCGGCGCGCCCTGCTCGATCAGCTTCACCGTATTGGTCACGTGGGTCAGCACGCAGCTCTGGGTCGGGATGTCGAAGCGTTCGATCAGTTCGTCCAGCATGTGCAGCAGGCTGGCGATGGCGGGCAGGCTGTCGGACGCCGGATTGATGCCGATCACCGCGTCGCCGGCGCCGCACAGCAGGCCGTCCAGCGTCGAGGCCGCCACGCCGCGCAGGTCGTCGGTCGGGTGGTTGGGCTGCAGCCGCACCGCCAGATGGCCGGGCAGGCCGATGGTGTTGCGGAACTGCGTCACCACGCGGCACTTGCGCGCCACCGCGATCAGGTCCTGGTTGCGCATGAGCTTGCTCACCGCCGCCACCATTTCCGGCGTCAGTCCCGGCGACACTGCGGCCAGCGTGTCGGCGTCGGCCGCGTCGTCGAGCAGCCACTCGCGGAAACCGCCCACCGTCAGATGGGCGATCGGTGCGAAGGCTTCGCGGTCGTGGCTGTCGATGATGAGGCGGGTGATTTCGTCCTCCTCGTACGGCACCAGCGCCTCGTTGAGGAAGGTGGCGAGCGGGATGTCGGCCAGCGCGTGCCGCGCCGCCACCCGACGCAGCGCAGAGCCTGCCGCCACGCCGGCCAGCACGTCGCCGGAGCGGGCCGGGCTGGCGCAGGCCATCACCGTCTTCAGGTCGGGGAAGCTGAACGCCTCCCCGCCCACCGTCACGCGATAAGCCATGGCGCTCTCCTCAGCGGCTGCCGGCCAGCATCACGTCTTCCGGCGCATCGGCACGCTGCTGGCCGGTCAGGAAGAAGTAGGCCGAGGCGAGCGCGAACAGACCGAGGAAGACGCCAGCCAGCAGCGTGTTGAACCACACCATCGCGCCGAGGCAGAACACGCCCAGCGCCAGCGCGATGGCCGGGAATACCGGATAGAACGGCGCACGGTACGGACGTTCCAGCAGCGGCTCGCTCTTGCGCAGCTTGAACAGCGAGGCCATCGACATGATGTACATGACGATGGCACCGAACACCGACATGGTGACGATGTTGGCGGTCAGCGTCTGGCCGCCGAAGCTGATCCATTCGTCGCTGAAGATGGCCGCCACGCCGATCACGCCGCCGGCCAGCAAGGCGCGGTGCGGCGTCTGGAAACGCGGGCTGAGCGCGGCGAAGTAGCGCGGCAGGTAGCCCGCGCGGGCGAGCGCGAAGATCTGCCGCGAGTAGCCCATGATGATGCCGTGGAAGGAGGCGATCAGGCCGAAGAGGCCGATCCACACCAGCATGTGCAGCCAGCCGCTGTTCTCGCCCACCACCGCCTTCATCGCCTGCGGCAGCGGATCGTTGATGTTGGAAATCTGCCGCCAGTCACCGACGCCGCCGGCGAAGATCATGACGCCGAAGGCGAGCACCAGCAGGGTCAGGATGCCTGCCACATAGGCGACCGGAATCGTGCGCTTCGGGTCGCGTGCCTCTTCGGCCGCCATCGCAGCGCCCTCGATCGCGAGGAAGAACCAGATCGCGAACGGGATGGACGCGAAGATGCCCGCCAGCGCCACGCCGGAGAACTCGTTCTGGCCGGCCCAGCCGTTGGCGACGAAGTTCGCCATGCTCCAGCCGGGCGCGACAATGCCCATGAACAGCAGCAGTTCGAAGATGGCCAGCAGCGTCACGAACAGTTCGAAGGTGGCGGCGATGCTGACACCCACCCAGTTCAGCGCGATGAACACCACGTAGGCGCCGAGCGCGATCATCTTCGGATCGACGCTGGGAAACTGCACGTTGAGATAGGCGCCGATGGCGAGCGAAATCGCCGGCGGCGCGAACACGAACTCGACCAGCGTCGCGAAGCCGGCGACGAAACCACCGAATGGTCCGAAGGCGCGGCGCGCGTAGGCGAAGGGGCCGCCGGCATGTGGAATCGCCGTCGACAGTTCGGTGAAGCTGAAGATGAAGGTCGCGTACATCGCGGCGACCAGCACGGTCGCGCACAGGAAGCCCAGCGTGCCGGCCGAGTTCCAGCCATAGCTCCAGCCGAAGTACTCGCCCGAAATGACCAGCCCGACCGCAATGCCCCACAGCTGCAGCGGGCCCAGCACCTTCTTCAGCGACTGTGGGCCGCCCGCCCCTGCCGCATTCAGTGTTGACGACATGTTTTCCTCTCCCGGATCTGTTCCGCCCGGCGCGGAACCTCTTTTTCATTCGATCACCGGGAAGGCGTCCCCACTATCCGGAATCGGAAAAGTCGCGGCGGTGCACTATCCCGAATCGGAAAAGCTGTGCGCGGCAGTTGGCACGAGGAATGCTAAGTCCCTGCAATCACGGTACATTCCTGTTCGCGCGAGCGACAGGAGGAGAGGCAGAACATGGGACATGACATCGCGCCAGCCCCGACCGCGGAGGACGCCACCAGAAGCGCCCCGAAGGACGGAATCCGCGTGTGCCGCAGCGACGACGTCGCCGAGCACGCGGACAATATTTCGCGCTGGCATCAGGAATACGAGCAGTTGTCGGGTGGCGTGTTCAGCGGCTGCATCCGCGAAATGCTGGTCGAGGACGGCCCGCGGCTGCAGGTGTTCCACGAGTACACGGAACAGGAAACCAGCCAGCAATGCGGTCCCTGGTCGGGCTCGGTGTGGATGGGCCTGCCCGATCTGTCGCGCACCGGTGAAGTGCGCTTCTGCGGCCGGCCGCACAGCGATGGGGTGCACCTGATGATGGCGCGCGCCAGCAGCGGCTTCACGCTGCGCACGCCACGCGACTTCGGCATCTACGGCATCGTTGCCGACGAAGGCTGGCTCGCCTCGCGGCTGACCGGCCGCCACGGGCACAAGCTCGAACAGCTGCTGCTGCACGGCTCGGTCGCCAGCCGCGCGCTGAGCCCGTCGCGGCACAGCGAACTGTGCTTCCTGATTGAAGGGCTGCTCGAACCAGTCGGCGCGACGACGCCGTCCGGCGATCTGTGCGCCGATCTGGTCGATCTGCTGCTCGACAGCCTGGGCGACGATCCGACACCGCCGTCGCGCACCGCGCTCGAACAGCGTCGCTTCGACATCGTGATGCAGGCGCGGCGCATCGCGCTCAGGCCGGAAACCGCGGTCGACGGCGTGGATGATCTGTGCGAACGCCTGCACGTCACGCGCCGCACGCTGCAGAACCACTTCAACAGCGTGCTCGGCATGGCGCCGAAGGATTACCTGAAGCGCGTTAGGCTGAACGCCGTGCGCCGCGCGCTGCAGCATGGCAGCGACCCGGCGCGCAGCGTGCACGACATCGCGATGCAGTGGGGCTTCTGGCACCTCGGCCACTTCTCGCACGACTACCGCGAACTGTTCGGCGAACTGCCTTCGAGCACGCTGCGGCGGGCGCTGAACGGGACCTTCTGAAGCGGGCGGCAGTGAGGGCGGTCATTGTGGGCGCGGCCTTGGCCGCGACGTGTCCGCCCCAAGCCGCGTCAACGAAAAAGGGCGACCGCTTTCGCGGTCGCCCCTCGCACACCTGTCTCACGACAGTTGCGCGGAATCAGGTCTTTGGCTTCTCCGGCTGAGAGCTCTGGGGTTTGGCGTCGCCGTGCTTTTCGCCCGGGCATGCAAGAACGGCACTGGACGACGCAAACATCGCCAGCCCCAGCAGGATCGCGAGACGTTTCATCACGGATCACCTCCTTTCGTGGTTGCAGAGCCTTCACAATAGGCGCTGACCCCACCCCGCGCAAGAGAGGATTACTTCCGGATGTTGCACTGGCTGCGCCGACTCGTTTCCGCCGTCGAACCCGAATTGCCCGACGTACCTGACGAACAGTGGGAACGCATCGAGGCCCGCCTGCCCTGGCTCGATTTCCTCGACCCCGCCGACCGGCCGCGCCTGCGTGAACTGGCACGGCAGTTCATCGTCAGCAAGGAATTCCACGGCGCCCACGACACCGTGCTGACCGACGACATGCTGCTCGAAATCGCATTGCAGGCCTGCGTACCGGTACTGAATCTGGGGCTGGACTGGTACGACGACTGGGTCGGTGTGGTGGTCTATCCAGGCGACTTCGTCGTACCGCGGCGGGTGACCGACGACGCCGGCGTGGTGCACGAGTACGAGGACACGCTGGTCGGCGAGGCGTGGGAAGGCGGGCCGGTGCTGCTGTCCTGGCAACCGGAATCGCTGGCGGCCGACGGTATCAATGTGGTCATCCACGAGTTCGCGCACAAGCTGGACATGCGCAACGGCGAGCCGGACGGCCTGCCGCCGCTGCACGCCGGCATGAGCGTGCAGCGCTGGGCGGCCGTCTGGTCGACCGCCTACGAGCGCTTCTGCGCTGACGTCGACGCTGGCGTAGATACCGGCATCGACGACTACGCGGCAGAGAGCCCGGCCGAATTCTTTGCCGTCATGTCGGAGTGCTTCTTCGAGATACCGGACCTGATACAGCAAGCCTGGCCGGATCTTTACGAACAGCTGGCCCGCTTCTACCGGCTCGACCCCGCACCACGCGCCCGCGCGCTGTTCCCGCCGGCCGCAACGTGATCGAGGAACTGATCGCCTGGGCGCGACTGGACTGCATGCCCGCCGCACAGCGCCTCGGTCTGCGCCGCGAGGCGGCCGCGCTCGCCGTGCGCCATCGCCGTCTGCGCGCGCAGTGGGCCGACCACATCGCGCAGACCCGCGCCGCATTGCTCGCCTCCGCCCGCCTTGCCGCCGCAGTTCCCGCTGCACCGCGACGCGCCAGGCTCATGGGCGCCGGCCTGCTGCAGGACGTGCCGCTCCCGGAGCTGCTCAGGCTGTTCGATCGGGTCGATCTCGTGGATGTGTGCTTCGGGCCGGCGGCGCGGGCTGCAGAGCGCATGAATCCGGATCAGGTGCGCTGCGTGCCGCAGGACGTGAGCGGCGTACTGGACGATCTGTCGCGCGATCCGCACCTCGCCGCGCCGGCGATGCCCGCCGACGCCTGGTGCGCCTCGGTGAACCTGCTGTCGCAACTGCCTCTGCTGCCCTGCGCGGCGCTGCTGGATGGCGGCTGCAGCGAAGCCGAGGTCGAACGCTACGGCCGATCGATACAGCGAGCCCACATCGACGCATTGAGCCGTGTGCCGCACGCGTGCCTGATCGTCGAGTACGCGCGAACACGAGCGGATGCGCCGGACGAAGCGCTGCTACCCGGTCTGCCTGACAGCCTCATCAGAGACGGCTGGACCGCCGGTCCCCGTTGGCACTGGCCGCTGAACCCGGAAGGCGAAACGGACGAACCATCCGGACGGGCAATGCAGGCGTGGTGGCGCGGCGGTGACGCCGGCCGCTGAACACAAGCCCCTTCGCCGTACTTACCGCACACGCCTCCTCTCCTGAGGGAGCGGCCCTTGCCGCGACACGGCCACTGTGGTCCGCCAGCTTCGATCCAGGCCGCTGTCGGGGTCAGAAGACCCCTCCCACAGAACCCCAGCCCTGACTCCAGCCACAAATCAGGTGTCAGGCGTACGCACGCTCCGCCCCGGTGAGCACACGCGCAAACACCCGTGCCAGCGGCGCGCGGGCGGCGTCCGCGCCTTCCATCTGCGCACGGACGATGGCGCCTTCGATCGCCAGCAGCAGGTCGGCGGCGACCTCTTCCGGTCGCATGCACCCCGCCTCGCGACAGGCCGCTTCGATGCGCGCCGTCAGTTCCCGCTTGTGGGTGACCGTCATCGCCGGCGCTTCGGCACCGGCTTCAGCATGACCATTGATGAAGGCGCAGCCGCGGAAGCCGGGCGCGCGGAACCAGTCGTCCAGCGCATCGGGCAGTGCGGCCAGCCAGGCACCGGCGTCCGCCGTGTCGGCGAGCCGGCTTTCCAGCCAGCCCATCCAGCGTGCGTGGCGCAGGTCCAGATAGGCCTCGACCAGCGCCTGCTTGGTCGGAAAGTGACGGTAGAACGAAGCCTTGGCGACACCGGACTCGGCAATGATGCGGTCGATGCCGGTGGCGCGCAGGCCGTGCCGGTAAAACAGCCGGTAGGCGCATTCGAGTACGCGGGTCCGCGCGTCCTGCTCCGGCAGCGGACCGGGGCCGGCGAGATCGTCGAGAGATGTGAACATCCACTCATGTTGACAGACAGACCTGTCTTGTTCAAGTATGTAGACAGACCTGTCTCTTTCCCACCACCGGAGCATTGCCATGACCGACGCCCCCCGTCCGCCCCTGCCGCCCTTCACACCGGAAACCGCTGCGCAGAAAGTGCGCGCCGCCGAAGACGGCTGGAACAGCCGCGACCCGCAGCGCGTATCGCTCGCTTACACGGCCGACAGCCGCTGGCGCAATCGCTCGGAATTCCTGCGCGGCCGCGCCGAAATCGTCGATTTCCTGACCCGCAAGTGGGCGAAGGAGCGCGAGTACCGGCTGATCAAGGAACTGTGGTGCACCGCCGGCAACCGTATCGCGGTGCGATTCGCCTACGAGTGGCAGGACGACGCCGGCAACTGGTTCCGCTCCTACGGCAATGAGAACTGGGAATTCGACGATAACGGCCTGATGGCGTACCGCCACGCCAGCATCAACGATCTGGCGATCAGCGAGTCGGAGCGTCTGTTCCGCTGGCCGCAGGGACGCCGTCCCGACGATCATCCCGGGCTGTCCGAACTGGGACTCTGACGATGCGGCCGCCGGTGTCGCGAAGGTCGACGCGGGCCGGCGGTCAGCGGTAGATTGCGGGGCTCTGCGGCCCCGCCGCCCGCCCGTCATCGACCCCGAGATCCCGTTCATGCCCACTCAGCTCTTCCAGCCCTACGACCTCGGCAGCCTCCGTCTGTCCAACCGCATCGTCATCGCACCGATGTGCCAGTACTCGGCCAGCGACGGTAACGCGACGGACTGGCATCTGATGCACATCGGCCAGATGGCGCTGTCCGGCGCCGGTCTGTTCGTGATCGAGGCGACCGCGGTCGAAGCCGAAGGTCGCATCTCCGCCGCCGACCTCGGCCTGTGGAACGACGCCAACGAGTCGGCGCTGCGCCGTGTGCTCGACGGTGTGCGCGCCCACTCGAACATGCCGATCGCGATCCAGCTCGGCCACGCCGGCCGCAAGGCTTCGGTCGCACGGCCATGGGAGGGCGGCGCGCAGATCGCGCCCAGCGCTGGCGGCTGGCAGACCGTGGCGCCGTCCGCCGTCCCGCACGCCGCGCACGAACACCCGCCACTGGCGCTCGACGCCGACGGCCTGCGACGCGTGCGGACGGCTTTCGCCGAAGCCGCTAAACGCGCTGCGCGGCTCGGGCTGGACGCGGTCGAGGTGCATGGCGCCCACGGCTATCTGCTGCACCAGTTCCTTTCGCCGCTGGCGAACACACGTGACGACGCCTACGGCGGCACGCTCGAGAACCGGCTGCGCTTCCCGCTCGAGGTGTTCGACGCGGTGCGCGAAGCCTTCCCGCACGACCGGCCGGTCGGCATGCGCATTTCCGCCAGCGACTGGGTGGACGGCGGCTGGGACATCGAACAGAGCGTGGTGCTGGCGCAGGCGCTCAGGGCACGCGGCGCGAGCTTCATTCACGTATCGAGCGGCGGCGTGTCGACGGCGCAGCAGATCCCGCTCACGCCGGGCTATCAGGTCGGCTTCGCCGAGCGCATCCGCGCCGAAACCGGCCTGCCGACCATCGCGGTCGGCCTGATCACCGAGCCGGAGCACGCCGAGTCGATCCTCGCCGCCGGCCAGGCCGACCTGATCGGCGTCGCCCGCGCGATGCTGTACGACCCGCGCTGGCCCTGGCACGCGGCTGCGAAGCTCGGAGCGCAGATCAAGGTGGCGCCCCAGTATCTGCGCTGCGCACCACGCGAGGTCGCAAAGCTGTTCGGATGAAAAAAAGCCAGGCACGGGGCCTGGCTCAAAGAAACGCCCGGTTGCCCGGGTCGAGGCGTGAAACTCAGATGCGGTTCATGCGACGGCGGGCAACGAAGCCCACCATGCCCAGACCGGCCAGGAACATGGCGTACTCGGACGGTTCCGGTACCGGCGCGGCGATCGGCGCGAAACCTTCGAAGTTGGCGACGCGCAGCGGCGGCGACACGCCGTCCAGGCTCGGTGCCTGGCGGATGGTCACGGCGCCCGTGAGGTAGTCGAACTCGGTCGCGTTGGTCTTGATCACGTACCAGCCGGTGGTGGGGTTGTCTTCTTCCACCGAAATGTCGGTACGGAAATCCACCACGTTGTCATCGAACACATCGACCGGGTTGGTCGGACGGGTACGCACGCCGTTGGAGGTGTGAGCGACGCTCTGCAGACGGAAGTCGCTGTCGGTGCCCGAGTCGTACCAGCCGACCGACACGTCATAGCCGGCGAAGCCGCTGCGCAGGATGTCGTTGATTTCGGTCTCGTACTCGAGATCGCCGATCTCGACTTCACCCACTTCCAGCGTAAAGCGCGAAGCGAAAGCAAGCGTACCGTCGGTATAGCGATAGACGTAGTCGTAGAAGGTGCCGACGTCCATGCCGTCATAGATCACCGAGCTGATGCGACGAGCGACCTGGGTGTAACCATTGTCGGCCGGAGCCCAGTCGGCGCCGAGGAAGAGCGGATCGGTCGCCGGGTTGTTGGTGCCGGTGATGCGCAGCGTGCCGCTTTCCGGCAGCGCGACGAAAGCCCAGGCAGAGTGAGCGGAAAAGCCGAGCAGCAGGGACAGCGCAAGGGTCTTGATCTTCATGGGGAATATCCTCTTTTTGGTGTGTGTGTGTCAGAACATCAGGCCCGCAGGCGACGGCGCACGACGGCACCGATGACGCCCAGACCGGCAAGGAACATGGCGTACTCGGACGGCTCGGGAACGGCCGCGACGGTCGGCGCGAAACCGCCGATCGCGCTGTACAGCAGCGCCTGGCCTTCTTCACCCGCCTGGTAGTAGCCGATCGCGTCGTCCATCCACTTGTAGTCGGTAGCGTCGGTCTTCAGCAGATACATGCCGCTGAAAGGATTGCCCTCGGACAGGTTCACGTCAGCCTGGAAAGCGACCGCGTTCAGGTCGAGCAGCGGCGTACCGGTCAGCGAACGCACATCGCTGCGCGAGGCGTTGTACATGCGCAGGTCGAAGTCGCCATAGAACAGCCAGGCGGCCTTCACGTCGAACACCTTGTCGCCTTCGACGAAGCCGTAGCGGTACATGAAGTTCAGTTCCGCGTCGTCGGCATAGGAGGGCGACTGGCCGAGCACGAAGCGGGTGCCGAACACCAGTGCGTTGTCGCGCGAATCACGGAACACGAAGTCGTAGGCGTCACCGATGGTGTCGCTGCCCAGCGTGATGCCGGTCGTCACGTGATAGTCGATCAGCGACAGCGTGCCCGACGCCGTCGGCGTGCCGCGCGGCACCGTGCCGCCAATCGCGGCCGTACGCCACTCGGTCGCCGAATAGTCGATGCTCAGCGGAACGTTGGCGTTGCCGCCGCTGGCCACGACGTTGTCAGTCTGCAGATAGAGCTTGTCGCCTGCCGGCTGGTTGGCGCCGGACACCTTGACCGTGGTGTCGTCGGCCGTACCGAGCAGACCGTCGGCGCCGGGGCCGACCGCATCGGTGTCATCGGCCGTACCCCACTTCAGGTCGGGGCCGGGTCCGGTGTTCTCCAGCAGGCTGGTGAAGTCACCCGCCTGCGCCGGCGCAGCGATCGCCGCCAGCATTGCTGCCAGGGCTGTTGCGCGTAGTTTCATAGTGCCACCTCCTCAAGTTTCGATCCGCCGGAACGGATCATCAAGTTCGCGTTTGCACGACCGCGCGAACAATCGGTATGAAAATCAGGTACGAGTCTTCAGTTGCTCCGTGGCATGTCGAAGGCATAGGTCAGGCCGACCCAGCCGGCGCGGGGCGAGCCGGGGCCGACGAACTGCGAATGGGTCCAGGCGAAGGAGTTGTAGTTGAAGCCGGAAGCATCACGGGCGCCGAAATTGCCGGCGACGAAGGGATTCAGTTCGAGTTCGCTGGCGGTGACGTACTGTTTGTCGAACAGGTTGTCGACGCGGGCGAACACCGTGAGCTGGGGCGTGATGCGGTAGCGGCCGACGAAGTGGAATACCGCGTAGCCGGCAGTCGAGCCCTTGCCGACATAGGCCCGGCCGAGACCCGCCGAGCCACCACCGAAGGAGTCGCCGTACTCGTCGTCGCCACCTGCCTGATGCTCGTTGTTCTCGTTGCCGCGCGAGTAGGAACCGGCATGCGCGATCATGTTCACGCCGAAGCTGAGCTTGTCGGTGGCGTCGTAATTCCAGCCCAGACGCAGCACGTCACGCGGAATGCCCGGGATGAAGTCACCCGGCTTGATCGTGAATTCGTTGAGCTGGCCCGGCGTCTTGTTCGAACTGCTGTTCGACTGGTTCACCACCCGTGCGGTCGAATCGAAGGTCGCTTCGAGCCGCGTGTAGGCGGCGCGGAAGGTGTGCTTGCCCAGTCTCGCGGTCATGCCCAGTTCGAAGCCTTCGCGCGTCGTGCTCTCGAAGGTGTCGAACACGCCACGGTTCTTGCGGCCGAGCGACACGAACAGGATGTCGTCTTCGAGTTCGGTCACGAACACCGTCGCGTTGAAATCGATCTTGCCCTCCAGCGCGGTACCGCGCAGACCGAACTCGGTACTCAGCGAACGTACCTGCGGCAGATAGGGATCGCTGGTCAGCGCGGTCGGCACCGAACAGCCGATGCTCTTGCCGTTGTTCTGGTTCTCGACTTCCTTGTCGCGGGCACAGCCCAGTTCGATCACCGACGGCGTGCGCGAGCCCTTGCTGACGTTCATGAAGAAATTCAGCTCGGGCGTCGGCAACCACGACATGCCGAAGGACGGATTGGCGCTGTAGTAGGTGTAATCGCCCTCCGAACAGAGGAAACGGGCGGTCGCGTCGGCCAGGGTGCCGCAGCGCATCTGACGGGTGTTCAGGAAGTTCTGCGTGAACTGGTAGAGCGGAATCGGCTTGTCCGACACCAGCTGGTTCTTCACGTGCGTGCGGCTCCAGCGCAGGCCGTAGTTCACGAAGAAATTGTCCTGCACGGTCCAGGTGTCGGTGGCGAAGATCGCGACCGCCTCGTTCGATCCGGTCAGGTTGTTGCGCTGGATCAGCGTCTCCAGCGGCGCGAGACCGAGTTCGTCGGCCTTCGACGGATCGGTGTAGATGTTGCGGTCGCCGTCGATGAAGCCGAGCAACTGGCCCTGGCCGTAGCTCATGTCGTTGCGGTCGAAGGTGCCGCCGACCACCACCTGGTGCTTGTCGCCGACATGCACCCACTGCAGCGTCAAGCCCATCGCCTCCTGCGAAGTGCCACCAATGTTGAACAGACCATTGGGCGCGAAACCCGGACAGCCGGGCGAGGTCGGTCCGCCGACCGGGTCGTAGGCGCCGTTGGCCGACACATAGGGAAAATTGCTCAGCGGGCAGTCGTCGAGCCGGCCGTAGGACAGGCGGTCGAAGTCGTCCCAGAAGTCGCCGCCGACCGAGCGCTGCGTCAGCTTGCGCTGGTACAGGCCGAGCGACAGGCTGTCGCGGTCGCTGATGTCGAGGCGAGCACGCAGATTGATGTGCGTCAGATCGTTGTCGTTGGTGTCGGGCGAGGTGAACACCGACTCCGGCCGCACTTGCCAGTCTTCGTAGGGCACGAGCCCGTTGCCCGTGAGCTTGTTGTCCACCTTCAGCAGGGAGCCGGTCAGTTCGACCTTGCCGATGCGCGCATCGATGCGGCCGAAATACTGGTTCACGCTGCTCGGTGAGTTGTCGCGCCAGCCGTCCTCACGGAACTCGCTAATCGCGAAGAAGCCGGCCACCGTGCCGTTGTTGCCGCCAACCGCAAGCTGGTTCTGCGAACGACCCCACGAGCCCTGAGTGCGGGTCGCTTCGAAACGCTGCGAAGTGAAGCCGGACTTGGTCTGCAGCGACAACGCGCCGCCTATCGTGTTGAGGCCGAACAGCGGATTCGAGCCCGGAATCAGGTCGGTGCGTTCGATCGCGATGGTCGGGATCAGATCCCAGTTCACCACTTCACCGAAGGGCTCGTTGACGCGCACGCCGTCGAGGTAGACCGACAGGCCCTGCGGTGTGCCAACCAGCGGCGACGCCGAAAAACCGCGAAAGCTCAGATCCTGCTGGAAGGGGTTGCCGGCATAGTCGTTGATCGTGATCGACTGACCGGTGGTGTTCAGGAAATCGGTGATGTTGATCGACTGCTGCTGGCGGATATCCTCGGCCGTCGCACTCTGCACGTTGACGCTGGACTGGTCGCGATCGATCACCACGCCCGGCAACGGCGTGATGATGCGCGGCGCGCGAATCTCGACCGGAGCCAGCTCGATCACCTCTTCCTCCTGTCCATGGGCTGCGCCCGACAGTGCGCACGAGACCAGCACCAGCGCTGCCGCGGGTGCCGCCCCACCTCCGAAATTTTTGGTTCTCATTGCACGCGGTGTAGGAAAGATTCCTACACAACCATTAGCAAGTTATTTCCTCCCTTTTATCGACTGACAGAAGGCGCCAACAGGGAAAACATCCCGGAAAATCCGTGTCGGGAAATATTCCCGAGGCGTGGGTTCACGACTTCGCCCATCCGTGGCTCTGACCCGGTCGACCAGACCCTGCGCAAGATCCTGACAGGACGGGCTTTCTGCCGACGCACGCCCTGCGATACATGGGCTCTCGTCATGCCGGGTGGGAGTGCAAAATTATGTTGCGCGCTATGTTGTCGCCGCACTTCACGCGTGCCTTATCGGCTCCGGAAGGCGGTGCGAAGGGGAAAGGAAGGCGGGGAAAATGGCGCGTCGGATGACGCGCCGGTCGGCGTGGGCAGGGAGGAGGACGCTACAGCGGATACCCGGCCGCTGGCCGGGGACGGCTCAGGCTTCGTCCGGCTCCGGATCGTCCACGGCGGCGTCACGTTGCGCGCGCAGCCGTTCGATCACGTCGGCCGGGGCGGCCGCCGGAATGCGCGGCGTCGGGCAATCGACGTCGCCGCACTGCGCACGGTGGCGCAGCGCGTGGTCCATCAGCACCAGCGCAAGCATGGCCTCGGCCACCGGCGTGGCGCGGATGCCGACGCAGGGGTCGTGCCGGCCGTGCGTGTTCACGATGACCGGGTTGCCGGCCTTGTCGATCGAATGACGGTCGAGGCGGATGCTGGAGGTGGGCTTGATGGCGATGGACACGCGCACGTCCTGGCCGGTCGAAATGCCGCCCAGCACGCCGCCTGCGTTGTTCGACAGGAAGCCTTGCGGCGACATTTCGTCCGAGTGTTCGGTGCCGCGCTGTTCGACGCTGGCGAAACCGGCACCGATCTCCACACCCTTGACCGCGTTGATGCCCATCATCGCGTGCGCGATGTCGGCGTCCAGCCGGTCGTACACCGGTTCGCCCCAGCCCACGGGCACGCCGCTGGCGACCACGTCGATGCGCGCGCCGCAGGAGTCGCCGGATTTGCGCAGCTGGTCCATGAACAGTTCGAGCTCCGGGACGATGGTGGCGTCCGGTGCGAAGAACGGGTTGTTCGCGATGGCTTCACGGTCGCGGTACTCGATGCGGATCGGTCCGAGCTGACTCATCCAGCCGTGGATGTCGATGCCGTAGCGCTCGCGCAGCCACTTGCGGGCGATCGCGCCGGCCGCCACCCGCACCGCGGTCTCGCGCGCCGACGAGCGGCCGCCGCCGCGATGGTCGCGGATGCCGTACTTCTGCCAGTAGCCGTAGTCGGCGTGGCCCGGGCGGAAGGTTTCGGCGATGTTGCCGTAGTCCTTCGAGCGCTGGTCCTGGTTGCGGATGAGCAGCGCGATCGGCGTGCCGGTGGTGATGCCTTCGAACACGCCGGACAGGATTTCCACCTCGTCCGGCTCGCGCCGCTGCGTCACGTGGCGCGAGGTGCCGGGCTTGCGCCGGTCCAGTTCGGCCTGGATGTCGGCGGCGCTCAGCGCCAGCCCCGGCGGACAGCCGTCGACCACGCAACCGATGGCCGGGCCATGCGATTCACCGAAGGAGGTGACACAGAAAAGCGTGCCCAAAGTATTGCCGGACATGGGAAAACCCGCGATTTTTCGAGGCGCAGAGTCTACCATGCAGGCCCGGCCGACCTCCCGCCCGGCCCGACCGCATATATATATAGATGAACACGTCCTTCGCCATCGCCACCGTGCTGACCATCGTCGGCGGCCTCTGGCTGGACGCGCACGGCGCGGCCTGGGCGCCGTACACCGTCGCGCTATGGACCTGGGCCCTGCTCGGCCTGATGTGCGTGCGCGCCGCACCCGAGCAGCGCGCGCAGTGGATGGTCTGCCTCGCCTGGGCCACCTTCGGTGAAATCGTGCTGTCGCTGTGGTGGGGCCTCTACGACTACCGCCTCGGCAACCTGCCGCTGTTCGTGCCGCCCGGTCACGTGCTGCTCTACGCGCTGGGCGTATGGCTGAGCGAGCGCCTGCCGCACGGTGTGACCGACGCCGTGCCGCCGCTGGCACTTGGCATGGTGCCGGCCTGGGCGCTCATCGGCGGCGACGGCATCAGCCTGCCGCTGTTCGCCGTCTACCTGATCGCCTTGCGTTACGGCCCGTCGCCGCGCCTGTACTCGACCATGTTCGTGCTGGCGCTGACGATGGAGCTGTACGGCACCGCGCTCGGCTGCTGGACCTGGCGGCCCGGGGTGCCCGGCCTGCCGCTGACGGCTGCCAACCCGCCGCTGGCGGCCGGCGCCTTCTACTGCGCACTCGACTGGTTGACCGGCCTGTACGCGCGCCGCGCCGGAACGCGCTCCGTGCAGCTTGCCGACGCCCCGCGCGCCGGCTGATCCGCAGCGCATGTTCCCGCCGCTCAGCGCCTCCCTGCCCGCCCTCGCCCGCCGCCTGCCGGGCGCCCTCGCCACCGTGCACCGCTGGCTGGGCATCGCCGGCTGCCTGCTCTTCGTCATGTGGTTCGGCTCCGGGCTGGTGATGAGCGTGGTCGGCTTTCCGTCGCTGAGCGACGCCGAACGCCTGCACGGACTGGGCGCGCTCGACGCGGCGCAGATCCGCGTGTCGCCGACCGCGGCGCTGCAGGCCGCCGGTGTGCACAGTTTTCCGCGCCGTCTGTGGCTGGAAGCGCTGCCGCGCGAGGGCGGCGGCAGCGAGCCGGTGTGGCGCATGAGCATGGCCGACGGCGGGCGACACGCCATCAGCGCGCGCAGCGGCGCACGCGTAACCGCCATCGACGTCGCTCGGGCCGAAGCCATCGCGCGCGCCTTCTCCGGCCAGCCGAACGTCCGTCACCTGGGTATCGTCGAGCGCGATCAATGGACGGTGCTGGCGACGCTGGACCGCCAGCGCCCCTTCCACCGCCTCGCGCTGGACGACGACGCCGGCACCGAGCTTTACGTATCGGCGCGCAGCGGCGAGGTGGTGCGCGACAGCACGCGAAGCGAGCGTTTCTGGAACTGGGTCGGCGCCGTGCCGCACTGGTTCTACTTCACGCCGCTGCGCGAACAGTCGGCCCTGTGGCGGCAGACGCTGCTGTGGGTGTCCGGCATCTGCTGCATTTCGGCGCTGAGCGGCCTGCTGCTCGGACTGCTGCGGCTGCGCCGGCGGGCACCGCTCAGTCCCTTCGCCGGCTGGATGAAGCTGCACCACCTGGTCGGTCTGGGCGGCGGCCTGTTCGTGCTCGCCTGGATGGTCAGCGGCTGGCTGTCGATGTCGCCCGGCGACTGGCTGCGCAACACGCCACCGGGCAACGCGGCGATGGCACGCTACACCGGCAGCGTGGCCGCCACGTTTCCGTGGCCGCAAGATGTGCGGGCGCTGGCGCCGCTGTTCGCCGAAGCGGACTGGAAGGAGGCGCAGCTCTACTGGGTGCGCGGTCAGGCGCGCATGACGCTGACCGCCGGCAACGGCTTCCTGCGCAGCGTGGACATGCCCGACCTCGGCCACCCGGACGTGACCGAACACCACGCCGAAGCGGTGGCGCGCGCGCTGATCCCGGACGCGCGGCTGGCGGCGATCGAACGCCTGATCCACGAGGATGCCTGGTGGTACGCCCGCCGCGACGCGAAGGAACTGCCGGTTTGGCGCGTGAAACTCGAGGACGACGCCGAAACCTGGGTGCACATCGACGCGCTCGACGGTCGCCTGCTCGGCACAATGGACCGCGACGCCCGCCTGCGCCGCTGGCTGTTCAACGCGCCGCACAGCTTCGAACTGCCGGCCTTCGCCGATCGCCCGGCGCTGCGCTATGCGTTGCTGTGGCTGGCCGCGCTGGCCGGCCTCACGCTGTCGGTCAGCGCCGTGGTGATCGCCGCCCGACGACTGACGCGGACTCGCGCAGCGCGCTGAGCAGCGGGCGCTCCGCTCACAGGCCGGTCATTCGCCTGACCGCGGCGAAGTACAGCCGGTAGGGCAGCAGGCGCAGCAGCCGCAGCCAGCCGGTGAAGCGCTTCGGAAAATGGATGTGGAAATCGCCGCGCGCGAGGCCGGCGAGGATATGGCCGGCCGCCTCGTCGGCGCTGATCAGCGCTGGCATCGTGAAGTCGTTCTGCGCGGTCAGCGGCGTTTCGACGAAGCCCGGGCACACCAGATGCACGCCCAGCCCGCGCGGGCGGATGTCCATGTACAGCGCCTCGGCGAAATTGATCAGCGCCGCCTTGCTCGCGCCATAGACCAGCGCCTTCGGCAGTCCGCGGTAACCGGCAACGCTGGACACGATGACCAGCGCGCCGGCCTGCTGCACCAGCATGCCGGGCAGCACCGCGGCGCAGCCATGCATGACGGCGGCGACATTGGTGCGCAAGGTGGCGTCGACGTCTTCGTCGTCCAGCTCCCAGGCGCGTACCGGACGGTAGCGCGCAGCGACGAAGAACACCGCATCGATGCCACCCCAGCATGCCCACAGTTCGGCGGCGCCGCGCGTCAGCGCGCCCGGTTCGCTGACATCCATCGGAAGCTGCAGCACGTTCGACGCACGGCCGGCCACGTCGGCCAGCCGCGCCGCGTCGCGGGCGGTCAGCGCGACGCGCGCGCCCGCCTCGATCAGCCGGCGCGCCAGTGCGGCGCCAATGCCGCTGGACGCACCGATCACCCAGACGCGTTTGCCGGCCCAATCCTTCACGGGCGGATTCAGCGGCGCGAACATCACGGCGCGCCGCGGGTGAAGGACAGCGTCACCTCGCCCAGATGGACGCCGAACTTGCTCATCGCCGAGCGGTTCAGCATCACCTTGTCGTCGATCAGATACATCCAGTCGTCGAAGTCGACGTTGTAGACCTTGTCGTCCACCGGCAGCGCCAGCACGTAGCGCCAGCGCAGCGCATTGCCGCTCGCCTCGCCCGTCGCCTCACCGACCACGTCGTCGGCACGGCCGCTGTAGCGGCCCTCGCCGAGGTGGCGGATGGTCCAGACGCGGCGGCTCTGCGTGCCGTCGCTCCACTCAAAGCGCTCGTCCAGCGTGCCGGTGTCACCCTGCCAGCTGGCATCGATGCGGACGACGAAACGCTTGATCACCTCGCCGCCACGATCCTGGAACATGCCCCAGCCGGTCACCGGGCCATTGAAATACTGCTTCAGATCGAGCACCGGTTTCTGCGCCGCGTACTTCTCGACCGGCACGCCACCGCAGCCGGCCAGCGTAGCCAGCCCGAGCACCGACAGCAGTCGGCACAGCATTTTCTTCATGATGAAGCTCCTTGCAGATCGGGTTCGAGCCGGCGCGTGCCGGCCCACAGCAGACAGAGCGCCGCCGCCTTCAGCAGCAGCGGCAGCAGCGCATAGACGGCGGTCAGCGCGGCGCGCGCCTCGTCGCCCTGTTCGCCCGGCCGGTAGCCGAGCAGCGCCAGCGCCGGCAGTGCGACGCCGGCCGCGAGGGCCAGATTGAGCTTGGTGACGAAGGTCCACACGCCGAAGCTGCCGCCCGCCGGCAGCGGCTCTTCTCGCCGCGCGATCAGGCCGGCCAGCAGCGCCGGCGGCAGCGCGAGGTCGGCGCCCAATGCGATGCCCGAGCCGACGCAGATGAGCATGAAGGCGGTGGCGTCGCCCGGCCCCAGCGCCCATGCCCAGCCGAACACCGCGATCGCCAGCAGCATCGACGCCGCCCAGCTGCGCGCGCGGCCGATGCGGTCGGCCAACCGCGTCCACAGCGGCAGCGCCAGCACGCCGGCGACGAAATACAGCGCCAGAAACAGACCTTCGCGCTCCGGCGCCTGCAGCACGTCGGCGATGAAGAACAGCACCAGCGTGCCGGGCACCGCCGCCGCGATGCCATTGAGCGCGAACACCGCGAGCAGGCGGCGGAAGCGCGCGTGCCGCATCACCTCGCGCAGCGTGACCAGCAGCGGCTGCTCCGTCGCCTGCGGCCGCAGGTCCGGCACCGCGGTCGCGGTCATCAGCGCGGCCAGCGCAAGCCAGGGCAACCAGTACAACACGGCGCGCCACAGGCCGTCGGGCGCGTCGTCGGCCAGCAGGCCGGGCGCGACCGACGCGGCGACCACGCCGACCAGCGCCCAGCCCTCGCGTGAGGCCACCAGCCGGGTGCCCAGCGCGGGCGTGGTCGACAGTTCGGCGCCCCAGGCGGCGTAGTTGATGGTGGCGATGCTGTAGCCGGCATAGACCAGCAGCAGCGCGCCGACCAGCCAGAGCAGCGGGTCGATGCCGGCCAGCGGCTTCACCAGCGCGGGCAGGCCGACCGCCAGCGGCAGCAGGCCGAGCAGCACGATGACGCGACGCCCGCGCGCGCGATCTCCGGCGGCGCCGATCAAGGGGTCGGCCAGCGCATCGACCAGACGCGCGGCGAACAGCACGACGCCGAGCAAAGTCAGCGACACGCCGTAGTGCTCGGCGTACAGCTTGGGGATATGGATGTAGATCGGCAGCGCGGCGGCCGCCAGTGGCGCACCGAGCAGGCCGTAGGCGAATACCCGCGCGGTGTTCACCGCGCCTGCCCGGCCTCGGCCAGCAGCTTCGCGCGCAGCGCCGGCTCGCGCGTGCGCGGATCGAGCCAGATGGCGAAGAAGGCGTCGGACAGCGCACGGTCATCCACCGCAGGAAGCGCCCGACCCTGGTGGAAAAAACGCGCGCTGCCGTCAGCCAGCTTGACGCCGGTGATCACCTCGCCTGCCTTGACGTTGGGGAACACGCCGGCGAGCACGTCCTGCCAGCGCGCCAGCTTCGCGTCGTCGCGCTCACCGAGCCGACGGATTTCGTCGATGCTGGCGCTGGCCAGCCGCACGCCGTCGAAGTCGCGGGCGTAGCGCAGGCTCAGCGCAAAGCCGCCGGTCGGCTGGTAACGACCGCCGCTGGCCCACAACGTCGCGTCGTACAGCTTGAGTCCGAACCAGCGCATTTCTCCACTGCCCAGCGGCTTCGGATCATCAAGCAGATCGATCGCGCCGGCCGGTGGCTGCGCGAACGCGCAGGCCGAAGCGAACATCAGCGCGCAGAGCAGACGCCTGATCACGGCTTCACCAGATGGAACTGATGCACATCGATCGATCCGGCGCGGAAGCCCGCCTCGCAGTAGGCGAGGTAGAAGCGCCACAGCCGCTGGAAGCGGGTATCAAAGCCGAGCGCGCGCAGGGCGTCGGTGTGCTGCTCGAAAGTTTCGCGCCAGCGCGCCAGCGTGATCGCGTAGTCGAGGCCGAAGCGGTAGTCGTCGCACACCTGCAGGCCGGCCTGCCGGGCCTTGTCCACGAACACCGACGGCGACGGCAGCATGCCACCCGGGAACACGTACTGCTGGATGAAATCGGTGCCCTTGCGATAGCGCGGGAACAGATCGTCGGCGATGCTGATGGTCTGCACCACCGCCTCGCCGCCGACCGTCAGCAGGCCGTTCAGCTTGGCGAAATAGGTCGGCCACCAGCGCTCGCCGACCGCCTCCAGCATTTCGATCGACACGATGCGGCTGACCTGACCCCGCAGGTCGCGGTAGTCGCACAGTTCGAAGCTGGCGCGGTCGGCGAAGCCGCCGCGCTGGGCGCGCTCGCGTGCCCAGGCGAGTTGGGCCGGCGACAGCGTCACGCCGTGCACGAAGGCACCGTTGTCCCGCGCCGCCACCTCGGCGAAGCCGCCCCAACCACAGCCGATCTCGATCACCGGCTGCTCGCGCTGCAGGCGCAGCACGCGGGCGATGCGCGCGTACTTGGCGTGCTGGGCCGCCGCCAGATCGCGCTGCGCATCGCCTTCGAACAGCGCGCTCGAATAGGTCATGCTGCGGTCCAGCCACAGGGCATAGAAATCGTTGCCCAGATCGTAGTGCGCCATGATGTTGCGGCGGCTTCCGCTGCGCGTGTTGGCGCGGCAGAGGTGGCGCACGCGGGCCAGCGCGAGCGCCAGCAGGTTGCCGTGGATGGCGCGCCCGAGGGCCTCCCGGTTCAGCGCGAACAGCGTGAGCACGCGCGCCAGGTGGTCGCTGTCCCACAGTCCGTCGAACCAGGCTTCGCCGAGGCCGATGTCGCCGCGTGCGATCACGTGATCGAAGGTGGCCCAGTCCTTCACCCGCATTTCCACCGGCTCGCCGTGGTGGCCGAAGGACAGCAGCTCGCCGCTCGGCAGCGTCATCAGCAGCCAGCCGTGCTCGATGCGCTCGAGCAGTCGGCACACCTGACGGGCGGCGAACGGCAGCGCGTTCCGGCGCTCAAGCGAAATCAGGACGTCGGGCTGATTCATCGGGTCATTTCCTGTACGGGAGGTTGTGGTTTGCTGAAGAAGGGCACGCGCGCGCGCCACAGATGGAAGGCCTGCACGTGGATGCGCGCGATCACCGCCAGCGTCATCAGCGGGTGCGCGAACAGCGCGCGCCAGGCGGCAGCCCGGCTCATGGTTTCGGCACGACCGGACACGCGTGTGCGCAGCCGGCGTTCGCCGCCGTCGTGATAGTCGATGGCCACCGCGTGCAAGTCGCCCCGCCGGTCGAAGCGGAAGCGGTAGCTGCCGCTGACCGGGAAGAAGGGGGACACGTGGAACACCTTGCGCGTCTCCATCCACTCGCCGTCGCCGATCGGCCGACCGTCGGCGTGCGCGACCAGGTAGTCGTGGCGCTCGCCGAAGGTGTTGTTCACCTCGCACAGCACGGCGCGCAGCGCACCGGCACGGTCATGGCAGAACCAGAAGCTGACCGGGTTGAAGACGTAGCCGAACAGCCGCGGCATGGTCTGCAGCACCACTTCGCCGTCGGCACAGCCCAGCCCCTCGCGCGCCAGCAGCGCACGTATCCAGGGCAGCGGGTGCGATCCGTCGCGCGCGCCGTGGTCGCGGTAGTGGAAGGACAGCGGCGCCCAGCGGTTCAGCGCCAGCATCGGTACCGGCTGCAGGCCAAGACGGCTCAGCGCGATGCGCAAGAAGAACAGGCGATAGGCGAATCGCGTGCGCACCGGCGTCGCGCGGGCATGCATGACCGCGCCGCGACAGAGGCTGACCGCCACCACATCACTCATGCGGCCAGCACCTCGCCGCTGCGCTGCCAGGGAATGTCCACGCCCAGGTGACGCGCGACGCGCACCGCCGACGCGAGACCGTCTTCGTGGAAGCCGTAGCCGGTCCACGCGCCGCAGAACCACAGGCGATCGCGCCCCTGGATTTCCGGCAGCCGCGCCTGCGCGTCGATGGCCGGACCATCGAACAGCGGATGCGCGTAGTCGATGCGAGCGATCACGCGGGCCGGATCCGGCTCGATGAATGGATTCAGCGACACGACGACCGGCTGCTCGAAAGGCAGCGGCTGCAGCCGGTTCATCAGATAGGACACGCTGACCGGCCGGCTGTCCGGCGCGCCGACGCCGGCCATGTAGTTCCACGACGACCAGACGCGGCGGTTGCGCGGCAGCAACGCGGTGTCGGTATGCAGCACGGCGTGATTGGGCTGGTAGCGGATGGCGCCGAGCAGGCGCCGCTCGGGCGCCGTCGCCGTATCGCCGAGCAGCGCCAGCGCCTCGTCGGAATGACAGGCCAGCACCACCTGGTCGTAGCGTTCGAGCACGCCGGCTGCCTGCACCAGCACGCCGTCCGACACACGCTGCAGGCCCTTCACCGCCGACGCGCGCCGGACGTCCTGCAGCGCGGCCGCCATGCGCTTCACATACTCGCGCGAGCCGCCACGTACGGTGAGCCACTGCGGCCGGTCGTTCACCCGCAGCAGACCGTGGTTGTGACAGAAGCGGGCAAAAGTGGCGAGCGGGTAGCTCATCATGGTCTGCGTCGGACAGGACCAGATGGCCGCCGCCATCGGCAGCAGGTACCAGTCGCGGAAGGCGTCGCCGTAACGGTGCCGCACCAGGAATTCACCGAGCGAAATGTGCTCGGCGCTGCCGTTGGCGGCCCTTTCGGTCACTTCCGAATTGAAGCGCAGGATGTCCTGCAGCATGCCCCAGAAGCGCGGGCGCGCCAGATTGGCCGGCTGCGCGAACACGCTCGCCAGATTGGTGCCGGCCCATTCGATGTCCGGCTCGCGCAAGGACACGCCGAAGGACATGTCGCTGTCGGCGATCGACACGCCGAGCAACGAGAACAGGCCGCACAGGTTCGGATAGGTGTCGCGGTTGAACACGATGAAGCCGGTGTCGACCGGATGGCTCACCCCGTCGATTTCGACGTCCACCGTGTTCGAGTGACCGCCCAGGCGGCCCTCCTGTTCATACAGCGTCACCTCGTGCTGGCGCGACAGCAGCCACGCTGCCGACAGACCCGAAATGCCCGCCCCCACCACCGCAATCTTCATTATTTTCTGCCTCCAGCCCAGCGCTACACGCGAACGGGCGTTATGGATTCACCTGCGCGGATTCACCTGCTCGGATTTGCGTGTGCGATCCGCCGATGTGCGTCATCTGCCCAGAGCCGCTTCGATCTCGCGCAGCAGCACGTTCGAATCGGGTGCCACGTTGCTGGGGAAGGCGGTCACCGTGCGGCCGTCGCGCCCGATCAGGTATTTGTGGAAGTTCCACGCCGGCTCAGAACCTGAGGCCTTCGCCAGATCGGCGTAGAAGGGGTGGCGCTGGGCACCCTTCACAGAGGTCTTCGAGAACATCGGAAACTTGACGCCGTAGGTCATGCTGCAGAACTCGGCGATGTCCTTGTCGCTGCCAGGCTCCTGGTTGCCGAAGTCGTTCGACGGGAAGCCGAGCACGGTCAGGCCGCGTTTGCCGTAGCTGTCCTGCAGCTTTTCCAGCCCGGCGTACTGGCCGGTGTAGCCGCAGCGGCTGGCGGTATTGACCACCAGCAGCACGCGGCCGCTGTACTCGCACAGCGACCGCGGCTTGCCGTCTAGCAGGCCGGGAATCGAACGATCAAGCAGCGTCGGGCAGGCGTCGGCCGCAGCCGCAGTCATCGAAGTCAAGGTCGTCACCAGCGCGAAGGCGATGCGCAGCACGTCAGCGCGCAACACGGGCCGACTCGCAGCAGCGCGCCGAAGCGTCGACGACGAGGTGCGCCGGGAAGTAGCCAGCGGTCGCGGCACGATGCAGATGCACCAGCGCGTCGGTCTGGCTCGACGCCGGCTTGACAGAGGCCGACGCTTTCTGCGCCGGCGCAGCGGAGCGTTCATGGTCGACCGGTTCGGCCGCCGACGGCATGACGGCCGACGCGGACACGCAGAACAGCATTGCCAGCGCGCTTGTAGCGCTTCCTGCAGCTTTCATCGTCTTCATACCGCCCCCTTTTTGTCCTGGACAAAACAAGACTCAAGCCGTAATCTAGGACTCATGAGTCGCCATGTCAACGATTTGTCCAGGACAAAATGAGTGCTCACGCATCGGGGCTGTCCCTGCTGACCATCAGCGCGGTGGAGCGGGAGACCGGCCTTCTGAAAGACACGCTGCGCGTATGGGAACGTCGCTACGGTTTCCCCAAACCCATCCGCGACGAGGCCGGCGAGCGGCTGTACTCGCTCGAAGATGTCGGCAAGCTGCGCCTGATACGCCGCCTGATGGATCAGGGCTGGCGCCCGGGCAAGCTGCTGGCGGCCAGCGCGGCCGAACTGCAACTCATCATCGAGGCCGAACAGGCCTCACGCGTGCCGGCGCTGCTGGCCGGTGAAATACTCGACGCCATCCGCAGCCATGACGTCGAGGCATTGCGCCGGGTGTTCCAGCAGACGCTGCTCGAAAAGGGCCTGCAGGGGCTGGTCACCGATCTGGTCGCGCCGCTCAACGTGGACATCGGCGAAGCGTGGATGCGCGGCGACATCGGCGTGCCGGACGAGCACTTCTATACCGAACAGACGCAGTCCTTCCTGCGCGGAACGCTGGCCAGTTACGCGCGCACCGGCAAGCCGCCGCGCGTGCTGCTGACCACGCTGCCGGAGGAAGAACACGCGCTCGGCCTGCTGATGGTCGAGGTGATGCTGACCGCCGAAGGTGCGCAGTGCTGTTCGCTCGGGCCACGCATGCCGCTGGCCGACATCCGCACTTCGGCCCTCACCGCCAGCGCCGACATCGTGGCGCTGTCCTTCAGTTCCGCCTTCCCGGTACGCCAGGCCATCGCCGGCATCCGCACGCTGCGCGAGGCCCTGCCACAGACGGTGGAACTGTGGGTCGGCGGCGCCGGTGCGCGCGACAAGCTGCGCAACGAAGCCGGCGTACGCGTGATACGCGGCATCGCCGACGTCGGGCCCGCTGTCCGTGCCTGGCGGGACGCCCACGCCAGCCACTGAACCGGGCAACGGGAAACACACGCTTTTCCGGCGATCCGCCGGCGTCCATCCATGATTGAATAGGCAGCTGCGTAGCGGTCGGCTTGCGTCGCGCATGCGCGGACCTCGCTACGCGGACGACGGAAGCGGGATGCGGCCACGAGCTGTCATCGGGCTGACTTCTGCTCGCGTAAAATGCTTTTTTCTTCAGGAGCCCTTCATGCTCTATCCCGAACTGTTCAAGTCACTCGAATCCGCCCGCTGGGACATGGCGAAAGACGTGCCCTGGGACAGTTTCGACGCCGCGCTGCTGTCCGACGAGCAGGCGATGACGATCAAGATGAATGCCATCACCGAATGGTCGGCGCTGCCGGCCACCGAAATGTTCCTGCGCGACAACCGCGACGATTCCGACTTCTCGGCCTTCATGTCGATCTGGTTCTACGAGGAACAGAAGCACTCGCTGGTGCTGATCGAATACCTGCGCCGCTTCCGCCCCGAATTGGCGCCGACCGAAGAGGAACTGCACGAAGTGCGCTTCGAGTTCGACCCGGCGCCGGCGCTGGAGACGCTGATGCTGCATTTCTGCGGTGAGGTGCGCCTGACCCAGTGGTACCGCCGCGCGTCCGAATGGCATACCGAGCCGGTGATCAAGCACATCTACGACCTGCTGTCGCGCGACGAGGCCCGTCATGGCGGCGCCTATCTGAAGTACATGAAGCGGGCGATCGATCAGGCCGGCGACGCCGCGCGCGCCGCGTTCTCGAAGATCGGCATGCTGATGGCCGCCAGCGGCCGCGCCGGCAAGCCGATGCACCCGACCAATCTGCACGTGAGCAAGGCGCACTTCCCGCGCGACACCGTGCAGTCGCGACTGCCCGACCCGGAGTGGCTGGAGCGCTGGCTGGACGAGCAGATCCGCTTCGACAAGGACTGCGAGGCGCGCGTGATCGGCGGCATCCTGCGCAACCTGAGCTCGCTGTTCGGCGAAAGCTTCAAGACGGTGGGCGACCTGAACCGCTTCCGCAAACAGTACGCCGGCGCCGCCTGATGCGGGGCGGCACGCCGGCCTTCGAAGCCAAGATCTGCCCGCCGGACGAGATCGCGGCACGCCGCGGCGCGCTGCCCGGCCCGGTGGTGTTCACCAACGGCTGTTTCGACATCGTGCACCGCGGCCACGTCACCTGCCTGGCGCAGGCGCGCGCGCTCGGCGGCTCGCTCATCGTCGCGCTGAACACCGACGCCTCGGTGAAACGCCAGGGCAAGGGCGAGGACCGCCCGGTCAATGCGCTGGCAGACCGCGCGGCGGTGATCGCCGCGCTGGAGTCTGTCAGCCTGGTCACCTGGTTCGACGCCGACACGCCGCTCGACCTGATCAAGGCGTGCGCACCGGACGTGCTGGTCAAGGGTGGCGACTGGCCGGTCGAGCGCATCGTCGGCGCCACCGAAGTGCTGGCGCGCGGCGGCCGGGTCGAATCGATCGCCTTCGAACACGAGCGTTCGACCACCGCGCTGCTCCGTAAGATACGCAGCCTGTGACTGCACCGTTACGGTGCATCGGGTCATAACCCGGCGCTTGCCGCGACTGCGCTTATCATCGGGACGCATCGTCGCACTGCTTCCCGCCCGGTCATGATCCGCCTTAGCTCCCTTCCTGCCCTGCTGATCGGCGCAGCCCTGATCTGCACCACGGCCGTCGCCGCACCGGACGCCGCTGCCGACCTCGAACAGCGCGTGCTCGCCTGTACCGGCTGCCACGGCGCCGAAGGCCGTGCCGCCGCCGACGGCTACTACCCGCGCATTGCCGGCAAACCGGCCGGCTATCTGTACAACCAGTTGCTGAACTTCCGCGATGGCCGCCGTCAGTACCCACTGATGACCGGTCTGCTGCAGACGCTCAGCGACGACTACCTGCGCGAGATGGCCAGCCACTTTGCGGCGCTCGAACTGCCCTACCCACCCCCTGCACGCGCCGCGCAGAAGCCTGCCGTGCTGGCACGCGGCGAGGCACTGGTGCGCCACGGCGACGCGGCGCGCGACATCCCGGCCTGCGAAAGCTGCCACGGCAGCGCGCTGACCGGCGTCGCCCCGGCGATACCCGGCCTGCTCGGCCTGCCGCGCGACTATCTGGCAGCCCAGCTCGCCGGCTGGAAGAGCGGCATCCGCCAGGCGCACGCGCCGGACTGCATGGCGCAGATCGCCCGAAGCCTGAGCGCCGACGACATCCAGGCGCTTGCCCACTGGCTGTCGTCGCAGCCGGTCGCCCAGGGCGGCAAACCGGTCGCCCGTCTCGACAAGCCGCTGCCGATACGCTGCGGCGGTGTGCCGGAGGGCGCGCGATGAAGCGTCTCCTGATCGCAGCGCTGCTGCTCGCCGCCTTGGCAGGCGTCTATCTCGCGCTGCAACCGGCCGCGGATGAGCCGGCCGCCGGTGCGGCGGATGAAGACCGCGCGGCACAGGTCGCGCGCGGCGAGTACCTTGCGCGCGCCGGCAACTGCATGGCCTGCCACACCGCACCGGGCGGCACGCCCTGGGCCGGCGGCCGCGCGATGGACACGCCCTTCGGCACGATCTTCACCAGCAATCTGACGCCGGACCCGACAAGCGGGCTCGGCCAATGGACGGCCGACGACTTCTGGAAGGCGCTGCACGAAGGTCGTGCACGCGACGGCCGCCTGCTCTACCCGGCCTTCCCCTACACCAGCTACACCCGCGTCACACGCGCCGATGCCGACGCGATCTGGGCCTGGCTGCAGACGCTGCCGCCGGTCGAAAAGCCGAACCGGCCGCACGCGCTGCGCTTCCCCTACGACACGCAGGCGGCGCTGCTGGCCTGGCGGGCGCTCTATTTCAAGCCGGGCGTGTTCGTCGCCGACGCGACCAAGCCCGAGGACTGGAACCGCGGCGCCTATCTGGTTCAGGGGTTGGGTCACTGCAGCGCCTGCCACGCGCCGCGCAACGCACTGGGCGCGAGCAGCGATCCGGACGCGCTGGCCGGCGGCCTGATGCCGGTGCAGAACTGGTACGCGCCCTCGCTCACCTCGCCGCACGAAGCCGGCGTGGCCGACTGGGCAAAGGACGACATCGTGGCGCTGCTGCGCGACGGCGTGAGCGGCAACGCAACCGCCGCCGGGCCGATGGCCGAGGTGGTGTTCGGCAGCACGCAATTCCTGTCGGCGACCGATCTCGACGCGATGGCGGTCTATCTGAAGTCGCTGCCGGTGACGCAGTCGGTGAAGGCGGAGTCGACCGGCGTACTGGACGAACTGCGGCGCGAGCGCGGCACCCAGCTCTATGGCGAGCACTGCGCCGACTGTCACGGCGAGCGCGGCGAGGGCAAGCCGGGCGTCTGGCCGGCGTTGGCCGGCAACCGCGCGGTGACGATGGACCCGCCGGCGAACACGGTGCGCATCGTGCTGGGCGGCGGCTACGCGCCCGCCACGCGCGGCAACCCGCGTCCCTACGGCATGCCGCCCTTCGCCGCCGCACTCAGCGACGACGAAGTGGCGCTGGTGGTGTCGCACATCCGCGGTAGCTGGGGCAATACCGCGTCGCCGGTCAGTTCGCTCGACGTGCAGAGACTGCGCGGCAATCTGCGCTGACGCGGATCGATGGATGTAAAAAAGGGCGCCGCATGCGGCGCCCTTCTCTTTGCTGCGACCGCCGTCGACACGGCGGTTGGCGGACCGAGGATCAGACGCCGTGCACCCGACGACGCACCGACAGCGCGATCAGGCCGAGGCCGGACAGCATCAGCGCATAGGTTTCCGGCTCCGGTACCGCGGCGACCTGATCGATCTGGAAGGCCAGCATCTGCGAGAAGCCGGCATTCAGCGTCAGCGTGTAGGCGCCGACCGGCGTGCCCAGCGACGACAGATCCCATGTGTAGCGGAAGTAGTCGCTGACGCCTCCGTTCAGCGTGCTGTCGACCAGCGTGCCGGCGATGGCCTGGCTGCCGCCGTTGTAGCTCAGCGTCAGGCTGAAGGGCGTGCCACCGAACTGGCCGTCGAAGTCGTTGATGATGCCCTGGAACACCAGCGCGGTCGCGCCGGCATCGACGGTGGTGTCGGTGAAGGTGAAGGTCGACGCGCCGCCGTAGAGGCCAAAGCCGGCCGGGTAGTGGTCGCCGCTGACGCGGGTGAATACCGCGTCGCCCGAGCCGGCAACGTTGGAGCCGCTGCCGGCGACCAGTTCGTCGACCGTCAGCGCACCGCCGGTGCGGTTGCGGTTCAGTTCGTTCCAGCCATCGAAGGACAGCGAGGCCGCCGGATCGACGAACTGCTCATGGGTGCCGTTGGCGTGGGCGAAGGCGGAAGCCGAAATCAGGGCGGCGCTGACGACGGAACGGACGAGGACTGACTGCTTCATTGAATCTATCTCCCGATGAACGAAGGTGTTTGCCCGGCCTGGCCTTCTGTCTTCGCTGGGAGGCAATTCGAGGTACTGGCTCCGGACCGGACCTGCCGCCGGATGCCAGAGTGGATTCCCGTCACCGCCCGGACCGTGCCCGCGCGTTTATGAGAACGCTTCTCATTCTATAGAACAACACCCCGTCGTCAAGCCCGTCGTCGATCGACCGGCATATCCGTTCCGGCGCCGGGCCGGAACGGATATGCCGTAATCAGGCGCTGACCGACAGCGTCGATCCGGTACTCGCCGTGCTGTTGTCGCCGGTGTATTCCTGCAGCATCTGCAGCACGCGCGCCAGCATGTGTTCGTCGCGCGCGGCCTCGTCCGGCGGCGGCGGACGACTGTCGGACGACGCGCCGGACGCGGCCGCTTCGGATTCGCGGAAAGCCATCGCCTCCTGGAAGCTCACCTTGCCGTCGCCATCGGTATCCGCCTCGTCGAAGGACTCGACCAGCGCCGCCAGTTCGCTCGCCCCGGCGCTGCCCGATGCCTCGGCCTCTTCCGCCATGGCGCCCAGCTGCTCGACGCTCATGCCCTCGTCCTCGCCCGCCGGCGGCGGAGGTGGCGGCGGACGGTTGCCCATTGCCTGGCCGACGCGTGCCGCGCCGAAACTGTCCTCCAGCTGGTCGGCCACCTTCTGCAGCAGGCTGCCCAGTTCCTGCTCGGTCACCTTGCCGTCGCCATCGCTGTCCATCGCGCCAAGCAGGTCCTCGGCCGAGGCACCGCTGCCGGTGGATTCCAGCGCACCCGCCAGATCGCTGCTGTCGATGTATCCCTTGCCGCTGCTGTCCAGCAGCGCGAACACGTCCGCCGCCATCGCCGATGCATCCGGTTTCTGCGGCCGGTTGGCCTGCATCGCCGAAGCCATGCTGCTGCCCACGCCCGATATGCTCATGTCCATGCTCCCGTGTGAATGAAAGAGGTGGCCGCCGTTCTCGGCAACCATCGGTCACAGGGCAAGTTATCGGCCCGAAACGGCGCGCCAACCGGCCGTTTCGGGTAAAAGCGCGTGAGGGTACGTAAAGGAAAATGGATGCGTTGCGCCGCCCTCTTTACACGACGACACCGCGTCGCGTGTTGCAGCGATCCCTTCGTCATGCGCCGGCAAGTTTCGCCGCCGTCCGCGTCGCGCGGAAGTACCGATGGCTCTCACCGACGCGGCGGTCGCCCGGCGCGGCGGCAAGCACTGCCGGCGCGCGGCTGTGTAAAGACGCCTCAGTCCTCGGCCGGCAGCCGGATATCGACGCGCAGACCGCCTCCTTCGGCATTCGACGCGCGGATGTCTCCGCCATGCGCCTCGACCGCACGCCGCGCGATCGACAGGCCGAGGCCGGCGCCGTGGCTGCCGTCGCTGCGCTCGCCGCGGAAGAAGGGATCGAAGATGCGCTCCAGTTCGTCGTTGGCGACGCCATGACCGCCGTCGCTGATGCTGACGCAAGCGCTCCCGCCGGCCCGGCCCAGCGCGATGTGCACCACCGAACCGGCCGGCGCGTACTTCACCGCGTTGCGCAGCACGTTGTCGAAGGTGCGACGCAGCAGTTCGACCTGACCCTTGACGACCGGCCCCGCGCCATCGATCGACAGCACGACCTCGACCTCGCGCGCGGCCGCCTCGAACCGCGCATCACCGGCGACATCGTGCAGCAGGGCATCGAGCGCCACCGGCTGCGGCAGCGTGCGCGCCGCGTCGTGCTCCAGCCTCGCCAGACCCAGCAGTTCGCCGACCAGGGTGTCCAACCGCGCCGTCTCGCGTTCGACGCGCTCCAGCATCGCTTCGGTACGCGACGGATCCTGCCGTGCCAGACCGATGGCGGCACTCATCCGTGCGAGCGGCGAACGCAATTCGTGCGACACGTCGTGCAGCAGCCGGCGCTGCGCGTCGACCAGCTGTTCTATGCGGGTCGCCATACGGTCGAAGCCGCGACCGAGATCCGCGATCTCGTCGCGCCGACGGCCGATCCGTGCCGCTGTCCGCACGCCCAGGTCTCCACCGGCGAACGCCTCGAACGCCTGGCCGAGGTGACGCACCGGGCGCGACAGATACCAGGCCAACGCGGCGCTGAAGGTGAGCGCGCCGATCAGCAGCGCGACCACTTCGAGGAAGGGCGGCGGCGGCAGTGGCAGGCCACCGGCTGCCGACGGCGATCGATCGCCGCGCGCGGCGGCCAGCACTTTCCACTGCGCGCCGTCGATGGACACGACCCGCGCGCCGTCCATCCGTTCGGCGCTCACCGTACGACCGAACTGCTCGCTGCCGTCGGGCCGCACCAGCAGCGGCAGCGGCACCTGCTGCGCGCGCCAGATTTCAAGCAGCGTCACGGTCGCCGGCGGCCCCTGCTCGCGCAGCAGCATCTCGACCGTGTCGGCCATGAACACCGATTGCGGCCGTGGCCCGCGCCCATCCCGTGGCCAGATCAGCGACAGCGCCACCGCCACCAGCAGCGCCGCCACCGCCAGCGCGGCGACGAAGGCGAAGAACAGCTTCCAGAACAGCCGGCCCACTAGCCGCGCACCAGCTGGTAGCCGACGCCGCGCACCGTCTGTATCAGCGGTCGACCGCCGCTGAGCGGTGCCAGCTTCTGCCGGATGGCGCTCACGTGCACGTCGATGTTCCGGTCGTAAGGACCCATCGGCCGGCCCAGCGCCTGCAGCGACAGCTCGGCCTTGGACACGACGCTGCCAGCGTTGCGCGCCAGCACTTCGAGCAGGCCGTACTCCGAACTGGTGAGGGTGAGCGGCGTGTTGCCGTACTCGGCGCAGCGACGCTGCGGCCACACGGCCAGCGCGCCGACGACGATGGCGTCGTCGCTGGCTGCCTGTGTACGCGCGCCACCGATGCGACGCAGAATCGCGCGCAGCCGCGCCACCAGTTCGCGCGGCGTGCACGGCTTCTGCACGTAGTCGTCGGCACCCAGTTCGAGCGCCAGCACGCAGTCGATGTCGTCGCCGCGCGCGGTGAGCATCAGCACCGGCACGCCGGAGAAGGTGCGCAGCCGGCGCAGCACTTCGATGCCCGACACGCGCGGCATCATCACGTCGAGCACGACGATGGCGAAGTCGCCCTGGCGCAGCAGCGTCAGACCGCTTTCTCCATCGGCCGCGCGCTCGACCGCGTACCCTTCATTGGCAATGTACTCGCCGAGCATCGCACTGAGCTCGGCGTCGTCGTCGATCAGCAGAACCCTGTTTGCGTCGGCCGTCATCGGCATGCCTCACCTGTATTCGATGACGGCGATGATAAGCGGCGGCGGCGGCCGCGATGGGCGGGATACGGCCCGAGCCACGGTTCATTTCCGCGCCGAGCGCGAGCCGATGACACAAATGGAAAAGCGGGCCGCAGCCCGCTTTTCCCGGCGACGTGGCACTCAGGCCGCCTTCTTCACCTGCTTCTGGTACAGGAACTCGAGCAGCGCGGCACGGTACTCGACGAAATCGGCGTCATGCGCGAGCTTCAGCCGATCGCGCGGGCGCGCCAGCTTGACGTCGAGGATTTCGCCGATGGTGGCGGCCGGACCGTTGGTCATCATGACGATGCGGTCGGACAGCAGAACCGCCTCATCGACGTCGTGCGTCACCATCACCACGGTGGCGCCGGTCTTTTCCATCACGCCATTCAGCTCGTCCTGCAGGCTGGCGCGGGTCAGCGCGTCGAGCGCACCGAAGGGCTCGTCCATCAGCAGGATCTTCGGTTCCATCGCGAATGCGCGAGCGATGCCGACGCGCTGCTTCATGCCGCCGGAAATCTCGTGCGGATACTTATGCAGCGCGTGGGTCATGTGCACCATGTCCAGTGCCGCCTCGGCGCGCGCCTTCAGCTTGGTCTTGCCTTCCTTCTTGCCGAACACGCGTTCGACCGCCAGCAGCACGTTCTCGAAGCAGGTGAGCCAGGGCAGCAGCGAGTGGTTCTGGAACACCACTGCGCGCTCCGGCCCCGGACCGGCGATCTCGCGGCCGTCGCAGATCAGGTTGCCCGAAGTGGGCAAGGTCAGGCCGGCGATCAGGTTCAGCAGCGTGGACTTGCCGCAGCCGGAATGGCCAATCAGCGTGACGAACTCGCCTTCGGCGATGGTGAGGTCGATGTCGCGCAGCGCGACGAACTTGCCCTTCTTGGTATCGAAGGTCATGCCTGCGTTCTCGACTTTCACGATGGTCTTGCTCATGGTGGTCTCCTCGCGGGCCGGTGCAACGCACCGGCCGCATCACGTTTCGATGGGATCAGCTGTTGCCGTACGAGAAGCGGCGGGCGAGCAGCAGCAGCGCCTGTTCGAGCAGCAGGCCGACGATGCCGATGACGAAGATGGCGATGATGATGTGCTCCACCTTCAGGTTGTTCCACTCGTCCCACACCCAGAAGCCGATGCCGACGCCGCCGGTCAGCATTTCCGCGGCGACGATGACCAGCCAGGCGGTGCCGATGGACAGGCGGATGCCGGTCAGCATGTAGGGCAGCACCGACGGGAACAGGATCTTGGTGACGATCTTCCACTCGTCGAGATCGAGCACGCGGGCCACGTTCATGTAGTCCTGCGGCACGCGCTGCACGCCGACCGCGGTGTTGATGATCATCGGCCAGATCGAACAGATGAAGATGGTCCAGGTCGCAGCCGGGTCCGCCTGCTTGAACACCAGCAGGCCGATCGGCAGCCAGGCCAGCGGACTGACCGGGCGCAGCAGCGAGATGACCGGGTCGAACATCGCGTTCATGAAGGCGAAGCGGCCGATGATGAAGCCGAGCGGAATGCCCACCAGCGCGGCGAAGCCGAAGCCGATGCCGACGCGCTGCAGCGAGGACAGCACGTTCCAGCCTATGCCCATGTCGTTGGGGCCGTTGTTGTAGAAGGGATCGGCGAACAGCACCTTGGCCGCGTCCCACACCGCGAGCGGACCCGGAATGCTGCCGCCCTTGGCCGCCAGCAGCGCCCATACGGCAACCAGCAGCGCCATGCCGGCGATCGGCGGGAACACCGCCTTGAACACCGCGAGCAGGATTTCGGAGATCGGCGTGCGCGGCTCGCGCGGCGCGGCCTTCGCGACCGGCGCAGCCGCTTCGTTGGCGACCGGAGCCGGCACCGCGGACGGGGTGGCATGCATGGACACGACCTTGTCTGATGTGAGGGTTGCTGCACTCATGACGGATTCCTTTCAGTACCGGTCGGCGCGGGGCAGGCCCCGCGCCGGAAACATTACGCGGCGTTGATCTTGAAGCCGCCGGCGTACTTCTTCGGGTCCTTGCCGTCCCACACGACGCCGTCGATCAGCTTGTGCGTCCGCATGTCGCTCTTCGGCAGCGACACGCCGACCGCGGTGGCGGCCTGCTTGTAGATGTCGGTGCGATTGATCGCCTTGGCCACGGCCAGGTAGTCCGGATCGGTCTTGATCAGGCCCCAGCGCTTGTGCTGGGTCAGGAACCACATGCCGTCCGACAGGTAGGGGAAGTTCACCGCGCCATCGTTGAAGAACTTCATCGCGTTCTTGTCGTCCCAGCTCTTGCCCAGACCATTGGAATAGCGGCCGAGCATGCGTTCCAGGATGACGTCCATGTCGGTGTTGATGTAGGACTTGGCGGCCACCGTTTCGGCGGTCTTGCGACGGTTGGCGAGCGAGGCGTCGATCCAGCGCGACGCTTCGAGCACGGCCGAGGTCATCGCACGCGCGGTGTTCGGGTACTTGCTCACCCACTCCGCCGTCGTGCCCAGCACCTTTTCCGGGTGATCGACCCAGATGTCCTGGGTGGTGACGGCGGTGAAGCCGATCTTGTCGATGATGGCGCGGTTGTTCCACGGCTCGCCGACGCAGAAGCCGTCCATGTTGCCGACCCGCATGTTCGCCACCATCTGCGGCGGCGGCACGGTAATCACCTTGACGTCCTTCATCGGGTTGATGCCATTGGCCGCCAGCCAGTAGTACAGCCACATCGCGTGGGTGCCGGTCGGGAAGGTCTGGGCAAACGTGTACTCACCCGGCTTGCTGGCGATCAGCTTCTGCAGGCTGGCACCGTCGGTCACGCCCTGGTCCTTCAGCTTGTTGGCGAGCGTGATGGCCTGACCGTTGTTGTTGATCGTCATCAGGTTGGCCATGTCCTTCTTCGGACCGCCGACGCCCAGATGCACGCCGTAGATCAGGCCATACAGCACGTGTGCGGCATCCAGTTCGCCGTTGACCAGCTTGTCGCGCACCGCTGCCCACGACGCTTCCTTCGACGGAATGATCTTGATGCCGTACTTCTCGTCGAACTTCTCCACCGCCGCCATCACGACACTGGAACAGTCGGTCAGCGGGATGAAGCCGATGCGCACTTCCTTCTTTTCGGGGGCGTCGGAACCGGCGGCCCAGGCCGCCGAACGCACGCCGGGGGGCACCATGCTCATCAGCGAAGCTCCCACACCAAGTGCGGCGCCCTGCTTGAGAAAGCTGCGACGCGTCGCGCTGGTGTCAATGACGCTGTCTGCCTGCTTCGGATGCTCAGCCATCGTGTTCTCCGTAGTTTCATGATCGATTCCAGAATGAAAAAAGGGTGTGCATCCGCGGCTGAGAAGCCGACCGGATGGACACCCTTGTCCCTTATGGAGGCTTCTCGCCTCGCTGGCCGCAACCACGTTGTTGCGCCTTGAACGGTGATTAGCACGGCCCGTGCCAACCTTGAGAATCAATACAAAATCCGTTTTATTTCAAGCTGTTGAAACACGAACCGGAAACTGAACACGAAGGCACGGTCCGATGCGTCCGCACTTGTGCGGTGCGACAGCAGCGTGCGTACGCACCATGTCGAACCGGCGCATGCATGCCGAGGGCCTGACGCCATCTGCCGCCGGCTTCCTTGCATGGGTGCACGGCAATGGCGGATGGCCATGCACGGCGCAGCGAGCGCCGTGCCGACGGGAATCTCTACAACAGGGGGAAGGAAAGGCCCGGCCGGTCAGCCGAGCAGACGCGCGGTCGCGATGAAGTCGTCCGACACCGCGGCAATCGTCTTGCCGCGCTCCATCGCCAGCTTGCGCAGCGTGTGATAGGCGGCATCCTCGTCAATGCCGCGCAGCTTCATCAGGATGCCCTTGGCACGATCGATCGAAATGCGCTCGGAGAGCTTCTGCCGCGCTTCGTCGCGCGAGCGGCGCAGTTCCTGGTGCTCCTCGAAACGCGCCAGCGCGACATCGATCACCGGCTTGATGCGCTTCGGCTCCAGGCCATCGACCACATAGGCCGAAACGCCTGCCTTCATTGCGCGGCGTATCGTCTTGCTGTCCGAATCGTTGGCGAACACGACGACCGGGCGCGGCATTTCGCGGTCCATCGCCGCCATGTTCTCCAGCGTGTCGCGCGACGGCGAATCGGTCTGGATCAGGATGACGTCCGGTTTGATTTCCTCGACCTTCATGTGCAGGTCGTAGGCGCTCGACAGCACCGCTGCCACCTGGTAACCGGCGCAGGCGAGCCCGGCGCAGATTTCAGCGGCGCGCTTGCGCGATTCGTCTACCACCAGGACATTGAGAACGGCCATTGTTCAGTCAGGAAAGGGATTCCGGACCGACGCGATGCAATCGCCGTGCCAATCGCCGCCCCGCGCGCCGCAAATCAAGCTGCGACAAGGACTTGCGTGCGGGCCTCAATCAAGGTCTATCACCATCAGCGACACGTCGTCGTGCGCCAGTGCCCCGTCCAGATGCATGGCGAGTGCGGCGCGCACCGCATCGTGGCGCTGCGCCGGCGCATTGTCGTGCAGCACCTGCTCGAAGTGCTGCTGGCCGAAGGCGTCGCCGCGCATGCCCAGCGCCTCGACCAGTCCATCCGAACACAACACCAGCTGGTCGCCGGGCGTCCAGCTGAAGCGCTGCGGCGGCACGTTCATCGCGTCGTCGCCGTCGATGCCCAGCGGCAGATTGGCCGACGCGAAGCGCTCGATCACTGCGCCGCTGCGATCCAGCCACAGCGCCTCGGGCGTACCGCCCACCCACACCTCGCCCTCACCGGCGTCCAGACGCACCATGGTGGCCGCAACGAAACGACCGACCGGCAGCGTGGACATCAGGTGGCGATTGATTTCGCTGGCCATCAGGCCGAGCGACAGGTTCTTCTTGGCCATGCCGAAGAACACCTGCAGCACCGGCAGCACGCTGATCGCCGCCGCCAGGCCGTGGCCGGTCGCGTCGGCCAGCAGCGCATACAGCGCACCGGACGGCGAATGCGACACGGCGACGATGTCACCCGAGAACTGCGCGGTCGGTGTAACCGAGTAGCGCACGCGACGATCGTCGACCGCCTTGCCCTGCACCTGGCGCTCGATCACGTGTCGCGCGAACTCGATTTCCTCCTCCTGTTCGGCGTGGTAGTTCGCCATGCTGGCGTGCATGACGATCTGCCGCGCGCAGTTGGCGAGCTTGGCGGTCAGGATGGCGAAATTGATCGGCTTGGTCAGATAGTCGTCGGCGCCGGCTTCTAGGCCGGCAATCATGTCGGCGTCGTCGGAGCGGGCGGACAGCAGCAGTATCGGCAGGAAGGTGTCGGCCGCCAGCCGGCGCAGCTCGCGCGTCGCCTCCAGTCCGTCCATGCCGGGCATCACCACGTCCATCAGCACGACATCGGGGCGGTAGGCGCGGTAGGCCTGCACCGCACCGGCACCGTCCGAGGCCTCGATGCAGCGGTGGCCGAGCCGGCGCACCAGCGCGCTGACGGTCGCCCGGCCGACCAGGGTGTCGTCGACCACCAGCACCGTCATCTGCCGCAGCGGCGCGGCCGCCTGCTGCGCTGTTGCTGCCTGCGCCATGCCGATTGCACTCATGGCCGTTCCACCGTTGCCGTGACCACGTTGCCGCAGCCCTTGTATTCGAGGCTGCGGAAGCACAGCTGCCGCGCCATCGCAATGCCGCGACCGTTGGGGTCGAAGGCGCGCCCGGGGTCGAAGTCGAGATAGCGCGCGAAATCGAAGCCCGCGCCGTCGTCGCTGACTGTGTAGCGTACGGCCTCGTCGCCGCATTCGATCAGCAGTCGCGCACGGCGATCGGCGTACTCCGGCAGCAGCAGACGTCGTTCGACCTCTTCCTGCCAGCAATCTTCCAGCCGCAGCCGCGATTTCTCGGCATAGCTGATGCCGAGGTTGCCGTGCTCGACGGCGTTGATCATGAGTTCGCTCAGTCCCATCACGATGTTCTCGGGCTCGGGCGATACCAGCGAGGCCAGCGAGGCCAGCTCGGTCGCCTGACCCAGCGTGCTGAACTCGAACTCGGCGCGGCGCAGCGCACCCATGGCGCGGCGCATGCCCTCGGCCTGCAACTGGATCTCACGGGTGCGGTGCGCCTCCTCCAGCGCCGATTTGACGATGGCCAGCAGCGCATCCGGTTCGTAGGGTTTGGTGAGGTAGTAGCGGGCACCGGCCTGCAAGCCCTCGCGCACCTGGTCGGGTGTGGCGGCGGCGGTCTGCATGACGACCGGCAGGCCGCTCAGGCGCGGCGTGCGGCGCACGCGACGCAGCAGTTCCATGCCGTCAAGTCGCGGCATCATGCGGTCGAGCACCAGCAGGTCGAAATCGATCGCGGCGTTTTCGAGGTATTCCCAGGCTTCGACACCGTCGCGCGCCATGGTCAACTCGTAACCCTGCCCGTCAAGGTATTCGCCGATGATTTCGAGGTTGAAGGGCTCGTCATCGACGACCAGAAGTCTGATCGGGGCAGACATGCTCACCATAAGGAAGTGCTCCGCGTTGTGGGCGAGCGGCGGGCCTTGGAGTCCGTCGCCCCCCGCTCATCGCAAGCTGTAACGGCAAGGTAACCGACGGCTTGAGCGCGCTCAGCCGGCCAGCGCAGAGCGCGCCACCTCGGCCATCACCGCCTGCACGCGCGGATCTTCGCCGACCGCGGTGGCGAGATCGATGCGCAGCGACGGGTGGCGGGCACGCGCCGCCTCAAGCTGCGCCGGCAGGTCGCGCCGCACATGCCCGCTCTGCGCGATGAACATCGGCAGCACCGCAATGCGTGTGACGCCGGCCGCGGCGAGCCGGTCGCACGCCTGTTCCAGCGTCGGTTCGAGGAATTCGAGAAAGGCCAGTTCGACCTGCGGTGCACCGTCGCCCGCCGCCACCTGCGCCGCCACCTCGCGCAGCGGGCGCGCCCATTCCGGATCGCGCGATCCGTGTCCAAACAGGATGAGGCCGTGATTCAAGACATGTTCTCCATTGCATCGCAGCAGAACTGCAAACACTGCAGCATATAAAATCCGTCCGTCGCCCGATTGCGAGAAACGTCCATGCAGGTAATGATCGTCGAAGACCAGCCGCTCGTCGTGGAAGGCCTGCGCAGCGTGCTGACCGAAATCGACAGCGAGCCGGACATCCGCTGCGCCCTGCTGGCCTCGCGCGCACTGACCATGCTGCGCGGCGGCCTGCGCCCCGATCTGGTCATGCTCGACCTCAACCTGCCGGACGCCGAAGGCACGACCTTGCTGACGCAGCTGCGCAGCGAATTCCCGGACGTGCCGGTGGTGGTCATTTCGGCGCAGGATGACCGGCACACGATCACCGACGCCATCGACCAGGGTGCGATGGGTTTCATCTCCAAAAGTTCGACCACCTCGGTGCTGGTGAGCGCGCTGCAGCTGGTACTGAAGGGCGGCATCTACGTGCCGCAGCAGGTGCTCGACGACGCCATCCACCCGCAGCCGCCACGACCGACGATACAGGACCTCGCCGACATCGGTCTCACGCCGCGCCAGATACAGGTGCTCGGTCTGATGATCGAAGGCATGCCGAACAAGCTGATCTGCCGCGAACTGGGCATTTCGGACGGCACGGCCAAGACCCACATTTCGACCATCCTGCGCCTGCTCGCGGTGAAGAACCGCACGCAGGCGGTGTTCGCGCTGTCGCAGATGGGCATACGCCTGCCGCGGCGCCCACCGAAGGGCAGCGCTTAGGCGGGTCAGCCCTCCTCTGCGGCGTCGAGCAGGCCGCCGATCACCGCGTCGAGCACCACCGGTCGCACCGGTTTGGCGACCAGCGGAATGCCGTGCGTCTCCAGTTCGATCTCCAGCTCGCGCGTGGCCGCCAGTCCGGTCATGATCAGCGCCGGAATCTCTTCGCCCAGTTCGCGCCGCAGCGAAAGTACCGCCGACAGTCCATCCAGACCGTCGCCGAGCTGGTAATCGCTGATGATGAAGTCCGGCGCGCCGGCCTGGCGCAGCTGGCGCAGCACGAAGTCGGGCGAGGTGCCCGACACCACGTCGATGCCGACCGACGCCAGCAGCGACTGCAGCGACTGCAGGATGGCCGGATCGTCGTCGATCAGCGCGACGCGCCGGTTGGCCAGCCGCCGCAGGCCCTGCAGTTCGTCCTCGACCGGCGCCGGCACGAAGGCATGCACGCGCGGCACCGTCACGCTGAAGTTCGAACCGCGCCCGGGGCGCGAGCGCACGGCCAGCGCATGACCGAGCAGCGTGCACAGCCGGCGCACGATGGCCAGCCCCAGGCCCATGCCGCGGCCACCACTCCCGGGGTCGGTGCCGGGCAGGCGCACGAATTCGTCGAACACGTCGTCGATGCGCTCCGGCGGAATGCCCTGGCCGCTGTCGCGCACCTCGATGCGCAGGACGGCGTCGCCGAGCCAGCGCACGCCGACGAACACGGCCCCCTGTGCGGTATAGCGCAGTGCGTTCGACACCAGATTGGCGAGCACGCGTTCGAGCAGCAGCGGGTCGGAACGGCACCAGGCGCGCGTCGGATACAGTTCGAAGCGCAGGCCCTTCTCCGCCGCCTGTGCCTCGAAGGTGAGGCGCAGGCTTTCGAACACGCGCCAGAGCGGAAAGTCGGTGATGCGCGGCTGGGTAGCGCCGGATTCCAGCCGGGCGACGTCGAGCAGCACATCGCGCATGTTCTCCAGCTTCATCGACGAGCGCTCCAGCCGGGTCAGCAGACCGCTGCTTTCCTCGTCGCGCAGGCGCAGTTTCAGGGTGCGGATGTCGAGGCCCATCGCCATCAGCGGCTGGCTCAGGTCGTGCAGCAGCGCATCGACGAACTGGGTCTTGGCCCGGCTGGCCTGCTCGGCCCTCTCCTTCTGCTGCTGCAACTGAGCGGTCGCATCGAGCACCCGCTGTTCGAGGTCGGCCCGCGCCCCGCTGAGCGTGACGGCCATCCGGTTGATGCCGTCCTCCAGCACCTGCATGATGCCGCGTGCGCCGGTACGCGCCCGCGCCGAGAAGTCGCCCTGTTCGATGCGGCGCACGGTGTCGGCCAGCGCACGCACCGGCGCGGTGGCGCCGTCGGACAGGATGCGCGCGAACAGGCCGGCCAGCAGCAGGCCACCAGCGGTGATCAGCGCAGCACTGACGATCAGTTCGCGTCGTGCCTGCGCACTGCCCAGCCGCGACACCTGCACCACGACGACGCCAAGCCGGCTGACGGCGGGCGTGTCGTCACCATTGTCGAACAGCGGGTCAGGTCGCGCCTGCACGCTGAAAACCGGTGCGGCGAACAGATGGTAATCGTCGGTACTTTCGAGCAGCGCCGGCGCACCAAGGCCATCGGTCACGCTCCGTTCCGGCATGCGCGTACGTCCTGCTCGCGCCAGCACCACGTGATCGCGGTCGAACACGACCAGCCCGTCGACATCGCGCTCGCGCAACGAGGCGTCGGCGATCGACTGCAGGATGTCGATGTTGCCGGCAAACAGACCGTACTCGGAGGCCGGCGCCAGGCTGGCGGTGAGCAGCATGGCGCGGTCGATCAGCGCGCGCTCGATGTCGGCAATGCGGGTGGACGTGAAGTGAACGGCCAGCGCCAGCGCGATCGCCACCGACGGCAGTAGCGCCGCCACCAGCACACGGGCACGGAATCCGAGTCGATTGAGTCCGAACCGACTCCGCACCCCGCCTCCTTGCGTAGACCGCCTGTTTATCCGGCGATCATGATACGGGATCGCGGCGGTCGCTTCAGAACCAGCTGGAGCGTAGCGTCAGCATGGTCTGCCGGGCGACGCGGTTGAACGGCACGCGCGCGCCCTGATCGTCGTTGAAGGTTTCGTAGCCCGGGCCGATGTCGGTCACCGCAAGCGCGGCCTCCCAAGTCATGTTGCCGCTGCGGAATTTCTTCGCTACCCGCGCATCCATCGTCTGGTAGGCACGTACGCGCTTGCTGCCGTTCAGATAGTGGGCCGAATTGACGCCGAACAGCGTTGCCGCGATCGACCAGTCGTGGCTGAACTGTTCCATCCAGGTCAGCGACCAGGAGGAGGTCGGAATCGTGTCCGAATAGCAGGTCTGCCCCGGGTCGCACACCGGCTCCGAACTGATGCGCGGGATCGCGTGCGACCACCAGATTTCGCGGCCATCGCCACGATAGCGGTACTGGTACTCGATGCCGGTGATCTGCGCGCCCGGGCCTTCGATATAGGTCCGCCCGCGTTCGAGGTAATCCGGATCCTCGTAGCGCGTTTCGGTGATCAGATGATTGAAGCGCTCGTGGAACACGCGCACGTCCAGCGTGGACGATCCGAACTGCCCGACGTAGCCCAGTTCCGCCGAATCGAGCCGTTCGGGCTGCAGCCCCGGCGTGCCAACGTAGGTGCGGATGACACGGCCCGCATACTGCGGAGGCAGGAGCGGGATGAGCTGCGGATAGATGAAGCGCGAATCACCGCGTGCCTCGATCAGCGCCGGCTGGCGGAAGGCGCGGCTCACACCGGCCTTGATCGCATGCTGCGGCGTCACGTGCAGCGTGGCGAACACGCGCGGCGACGCCTGCGGACTCTGGTTCTGGAAACGCTCGATCATGTTGCCGAAGTTGAAGGTCCAGTACTCGTTCGGCCGCCATTCGGCATTGGCGGACACGCGGAACAGACCTTGTGACTCGCGGCCGGTGACGAAGAACATCCGGTCGGAGCGGAGTTCGTCGCGACGGAGTTCGGCACCGAGCGCGAGGCGCCAGTCACTGACCGGCACGAACTGATACTGGAAATCGAGGTTCTTGCGGGTCGCGGTACGGTTGTAATCGATCGGCAGTTGCAGCGGACCGAGCACACCAAACCACTCCTCGCGCCCCTTGTCCTCGTTCTGGTAATAGCCGACCGACCATTCATGATCGGTGGCGACGATGCGACGGAAGCGCAGATGAGCAAACCAGTTGTCGGTGTGCACATCGCGGAAACCGTTGGCGTTGTCGGTATTTCCGGTCGCACCGAACGGGTAGCCGACGCCCCGGTAGCCGCTGCTCTGCCCGGCCATCAGGCTGATCTCGTCGGAGCCGTTCAGCGCCAGGTCGGCGCGCAGCGTCGATGCATTGAGCCTGGCATCGTCGTTGCGGTGTTCGAAACCTTCGTCGCCCATGGTGCGCGCGTTGATGGCGACGCTGAGCGGGCCGAAGCTGCGGCGCAGTCGCGCCGACAGGTCGGACACATTGCGGCTGCCACCGGTCAGCGCGACGCTGGCCGCGGGGCCGTCGATGCTGGAACGGGTCACGATGTTGACCACACCGGCCACCGCGTTCGAGCCATAGGTCGCCGCGTTCGAGCCACGCACCACCTCTATGCGCTCGATCTCGTCCATCGTCAGCGGCAGCGCATCCCAATCGACATAGCCGTACAGATAGGGCGAATAGACCGAGCGGCCGTCGATCAGCACCTGCATCCGGTTCGGGTTCAGCGTGCCGAGGCCGTGATAGAACAGCGCCGGCGAATGCCCGGTATCGCTCATCACGTTCATGCCCGGCACCAGGCGCAGCAGTTGCGGCAGGCGGCGGTAGCCGAGGCGCTCGATGTCTTCGCGGGTGAACAGCGTGACCGCACCCGGCGCGTCGTCGATGCGCTGCGGCATGCGGGTCATCGACAGCACGACCGGCAGGTCGTCGTCGAGGAAAGGCGACTCCGGTTCGTCCTGCGCCCGCGCGTCGGACATCGCCAACGCGAGCGGAAACAGGCAGAGGACGAGATGGCGGTGGGCGTAACGGCCTTTTGGCTGTGCGGACATATGCGACTGGACAGGCGGTTCTTGTTCGGTGGTTTCTCGGCGGGCCGAGCCTCGCTTGGCGCGGATTATCCGTGCAAACCGCTTCGACCGACAGCCTGCGGGACTGTCGTACTCAGCCGACGATCAGCAGATGTACCCGGTAGGGGCCATGGGCGCCAAGCACGATGGTTTGTTCGATATCGGCCGTGCGCGACGGTCCTGAAACGAAATTGACCGCCCGCGGCCAGGCTGACAGTTCGCGCCGTGCCTCGGCCCAAGCGGCTTCCATGTCGGCGACGATGTGCTGGCGCGGAACCACCGCGATATGCGTTTCCGGCAGCAGGCTGTTGACCGCCGGCGACTGCGGCCCGGAACAGAGCATCAGCGTGCCGGTTTCGGCGATGGCACGGAAACAGCCGGTGACGCCGACCAGATCGTCGCCGGTCGCCGCGCCGATGCGTGCATCCAGACCGGCGCCCGCCCAGTCCAGCGCGGCCAGTGCCGGCGCGACGACCAGCGTCGTCGGCAGCCCCTGCCCGCGCAGCCAGTCGGCGCAGTGCGCAGGCACTTCGGCTTCGGTGGCGCAGCGGTCCACGCTGGAAATCATCGCCCGTGCGCGCTCGATGAAACGATCGAGCAAGGCATCCGCAGCGGCGCGCGGCCCGGTCTGCCGGAGCGCCAGCGTTGCCTCGACGCGCTCGCGTGCCGCCAAGGTCGTGCTGTCCGTGCGGCCCAATTGGCGGCGCAGGCGACCGAGAATGTCGTCGCGCACGCTCATTGCCCGCCTCCGCGCCGGCGCTCGGCGTAGAGCTCACGGAAGGTCTTCGCCGCCGGCGCCGGAAAATCGCGCTCGGCGGTCCAGCCCGGCGCAACGCCCATCACCTGTATGCGATCACGGCCATCGGCCAGCCAGCGCAGATAGCGCACGGCGACGCGGGTGCCCAGCGCATACAGCTTCGGGCGTGCCGCGACCCAGGCCCACAGCTTGGTGGCGATGCGCTCCGACCACGGTCGCAGGCCGCGCTCGACCTGCTTCTCGCGCAGCGTGCGCATCAGATCCGGCAGCGGGATCGACACCGGGCAGACGACGCCGCACTGATTGCACAGCGTAGCCGCGTGCGGCAGGTCCATCGCCTTGTCCAGCCCCTGGTAGAGCGGCGTCAGTACCGAACCCATGGGCCCGGGATAGACCCAGCCATAGGAATGACCGCCTATCGTCTGGTACACCGGGCAATGGTTCATGCAGGCGCCGCAGCGTATGCAGCGCAGCATGGCTTCGAATTCGCTGCCCAGCAGATCAGCGCGACCGCCATCGACCAGCACGAAATACATGTGCTCCGGACCGTCCGCATCGCCAGCCTGCTTGGGGCCGGTCAGCATCGACACGTAATTGGTGATGGCCTGACCGGTGGCCGAGCGCGGCAGGATGCGCAGCAGCGTGGCCAGATCCTCCAGCGTCGGAATCACCTTCTCGATGCCGGTCAGCGCGACATGCACGCGCGGCAGCGTGGTGCACAGCCGGCCGTTACCCTCGTTGGTGACGATGGCGACCGAGCCGGTTTCGGCGACGAGGAAGTTGCCACCGGACAGGCCCATGTCGGCGCCGAGGAATTCCGGCCGCAGCACCGCCCGCGCCTCGTGCGTCAGCGCCTCGATATCGGTCTTGGGCGCGGTGCCATGCACGCGCGCGAACAGTTCGGACACCTGCTCCTTCGACTTGTGGATCACCGGCATGATGATGTGCGACGGTGGTTCGTTGTCGTTGATCTGCAGGATGTACTCGCCGAGATCGGTCTCGACCGGGCGGATGCCGGCAGCCTCGAGCGCGGCGTTCAGCCCCGCCTCTTCCGACACCATGGACTTGGATTTCACCACCGTACGCACGCCGTGACGGCGCGCGATGTCGATGATCAGTTCGCAGGCGTGGTCGCCGTCGCGCGCCCACAGCACGGTAGCGCCGCGCTCGATGGCCTTCTGTTCGAAGCGTTCCAGCCAGACGTCGAGATCGCGCAGTACCGAGGCGCGGATTTCGGTGGCGCGTGCGCGCACCGCGTCGAAATCGGGGAAGGCGGCCACTGCCGCGGCGCGCGATGCGGCATTGCGGCCGCGCGTGCGTTTCAGGTTGCGCTGCAGTTCCGGGTCTTCGAGCCGCTGGCGCACCCGCGACACGAAGTGCATCGAGCGGACTTCCATGTCAGCCCTGGCCCCCGACGTCGCCGGCGAGCAGTTCGGCGATGTGGATCACCTGCGTCAGTTCGTCGCCGTTGCGCCGCAGCCGGCCTTCGATATTCATCATGCAGCCGAGGTCGCCGAGCGCCACCGCGTAGGCGCCACTGCCCCGTATCGCCTCGCACTTGCGCTGCACGATGGCGCCGGAAATGTCCGGATACTTGACCGCGAACAGGCCGCCGAAGCCGCAGCAATCTTCGCATTCGCGCATTTCGATCCGCTTTACGCCGGACATGCGGTCGAGCAGCGCGCGCGGCTGCTGTTTCACGCCCAGTTCGCGCAGGCCGGAACAGCTGTCGTGATAGGTGACCGAACCGTTGAAATCGCCGGGCACCTCGGTCACGCCGGCGACATCGACCAGGAACTGCGTCAGTTCGAAGGTTTTCGCCGCCAGCGCCTCGGCGCGCGCCCGCCACGCGGGCTCGTCGGCAAAAAGGTCGGGATAGTGCGTGCGCACCGTGCCGGCACAGGAGCCGGAGGGCGCGACGACATACGGGAAGCGCTCGAATTCGGCGATGAACTTGCACGCCAGCGCGCGCGCCGCCGCGGTATCGCCCGAGTTGTAGCCGGGCTGTCCGCAACAGGTCTGCGCCTCCGGCACGACGGCGACGTAACCGGCCGCCTCGATCAGCTTCAGTGCCGAGAAGGCGACGGACGGCCGCATCAGGTCGACCAGGCAGGTGACGAAGAGAGCAACCTCGCCGCGACTGCCCGGAGCGACCATGAGCTCAGCCCTGACGGGCGCCCTGCTGGGCCACCTGCTCGACCCAGCGGCGGATGCGGTTGGCGTCGCCGATGCGGGTCAGGCGGCCCCAGGAATCAAGCAGCACGATCACCACCGGCTTCTGGTTCATCCAGGCCTGCATCACCAGGCACTTGCCCGCCTCGTTGGTGAAGCCGGTCTTCTGCAGACCGATTTCCCACTCGGGGTTCGACACCAGCGCGTTGGTGTTGTTGAAATGCACCATGCGGCCATTGACGGCGAAATAGCCGTCGCGCGTGGTCGAGAACTCGCGGATCAACGGATAGCTGGCCGACGCTGCCACCATCTTCGCCAGATCGCGCGCCGACGACACATTGCGCGGATTCAGACCGGTGCTGTCGAAGAACTGCGTGTCGGCCAGACCGAGGTCGTGCGCCTTACGGTTCATCGCTGCGATGAAGGCCGCGTGGCCGCCCGGGTAGTAGCGCGACAGCGCCGACGACGCGCGGTTTTCCGACGACATCAGCGCCAGATGCAGCATTTCCTCGCGCGTCAGCCGGGTACCGATCGCCAGACGCGAACGGGTGCCCTTGAGCTGGTCGATGTCCTCCTCGCTCACCTCAAGCACCTCGTCCAGCGCCGGCTTGGCGTCCAGCGCCACCATCGCAGTCATCAGCTTGGTGATCGAGGCGATCGGCACGATGGCCGACGAATTGCGCTCAAACAGCACTTCGCCCGTGTACTGGTCCTGCACCAGCACGGCGGTCGACTTCACATTCGGCAGACCGAGTGCGTCCACGTCGGGCATGGCGGCCTCGCGCGGCACTGCCGCGACGGACTTGCGGGAGGTTTTCTTGATGCTCGCCTGCTTGATGCGCGCAGACTTGGAGGATTTGGCGACCTTGACCGATTTCTTGCCGGCTTTGGCCTGGGTGGTCGTCTTGCCGGAAGCGGCTTCGACGGTGGGTGCGACGACGAAACTCAGCGCCATCGCGGTGCAGCTGACCATCAGGTACTTCAGAAACATGCGTGTGACCCCTGCTGGCGGTTCGATTGAGGCCGAAGTTTACCCCCCGATGTCAAATTCTCAAACGAAAATAAGAGCCTGGAAAGTATTCTTAGGGCGAGTTCACGATCGTGAAGTAGTACTTGACGGCATTTCCGCCGCAAACTTCAGACCAAGAAAGCTCACCACGTCGTCCGCGCGCGCCATCGTGTCACGGTAACCGAGGTCTATCAGTGCCCGGGTGAAGGGCTTTTCGAACAGCAGATAGCTCGCCAGACCGCCACCGGCGCGCCGGGTGCCGCCAATGCCGCCGAGCAGCGTACGCACACCTATCGGCAGCGCATCGACGTGGCGGGCGGCGATGTCGTCCAGCCGCTCCGACGGCGCGATCACCAGCGTTTCGATCGGCCGCAAGGGCACGCCCATCTGCGCCATCACGTGTGGCGGAATGCGGCCGAGAATGTCATTGACGCGCTGCAACTGCTCGATGTCTATCATCAGCTGGTCGAGAAAGATGCTGGCCAGCGCGTGGCCGGCGACCTGGGCCAGCGACGGGTAGCCGTGACCGCGACGCCGCGGATCCTTCTCGCTCATGCGCCCTACGCCGACGATGAAGATGCGTTCGGCGCCCAGATGCACCGCCGGGCTGACCGGCGCCAGCTGGCGCATCGAGCCGTCGCCGAAGTACTCGCGGTTGATGTGTACGGCCGGAAAGATGAAGGGCAGCGCGCTGCTGGCCAGCAGATGCTCGACCTTGAGCGGCGTGCGCGAGGCGGCGCGCTGCATGCGCTTCCACGGTTCGATGCCATCGCCGCCCTCGAAGAAGGCGACGCTGTCGCCCGAGGTGTAGCCGGAGGCGGTGATTGACAGCGCGTACAGCGCGCCGCGCTGGATCGCCCGGTCGATGCGCGAGAAGTCGAGCCGGGCGCTCAGCAGTTCGCGCAGCGGCGTGTTGTCGAGCAGAGATTTCGGATAGCGATCGACCGCCCAGCCGAACATCAGCGCCATCAACCAGCGCGCGCCGGTCTTGCCTATGCCCCAGGGGTCGGCGCGATAGACCTGACCGGCTTCGAAGTTGCGCCAGATGTACAGCAGGTTGTCGACGGCGTCGCCGAAGTCCTCGCTGTAGACGCCAAGCGCGGTGGCATTGATGGCGCCGGCCGAGGTGCCGCACAGGATGGGGAAAGGATTGACGCGCTTGTCCGGCAGCAGCTCGCGCACCGCCGACAGCACGCCGACCTGGTAGGCGGCGCGAGCGCCGCCCCCGGACAACACCAGCGCCGTCCTTCCATGCTGCTCCACGCCCTCCCCCTTTCGGGCACGGGCCGTGGGTCAGCGGTTCTGACTTGCCTCCACCACGGTCAGTGCAGTCATGTTCACGATGCGCCTCACCGTCGCCGTCGGCGTCAGGATGTGCACCGGCTGCTTTGCGCCGAGCAGGATGGGGCCGATGGTCATGCCCTCGCCTGCGGCGGTCTTCAGCAGATTGTAGGAAATGTTGGCTGCATCCAGCGTCGGGAAGATAAGCAGATTCGCCTCATCCCGCAATCTGGAGTTGGGGAAGATGCGCGTGCGGATGTCGATGTCCAGCGCCGCATCACCGTGCATTTCGCCTTCGACTTCCAACTCGGGATGATCAGCGTGCAGGATTTCGAGGGCGCGACGCATCTTGTCCGACGTCACCGTATTGTCGGAACCGAAGTTGGAATGCGACAGCAGCGCGATCCTCGGTTCTATGCCGAAACGACGCGCCTCTTCCGCCGCCAGCACCGTCATCTCGACCACCTGTTCCGCCGTCGGATCGTAGTTCACATAGGTATCGCACAGCATCAGCGTACGGCCCGGCAGGTTCAGCAGATTCATCGCGTAGAAGTTGCGCAGCCCTTCCTTCAGGCCGAGCACGTTGCGCACGAAATGCAGGTGGCGCGCGAAGTTGCCAAAGGTGCCGCAGATCAGGCCATCGGCGTAACCGAGGCGCACCATCAGCGCACCGATCAGCGTAGTGCGACGACGCGCTTCCATCTTCGCGTAATCGACCGAAATGCCCTTGCGCTCGGTCAGTGCGTGATAGGTGGTCCACAGCTCCTTGTAGCGCGGGTCGTTTTCCGGCGTCACCAGTTCGAAGTCGATCTCCGGACGCAGGCGCAGGCCCAGCTTCTGGATGCGACCGAGCACGACGTCGCGCCGACCGATCAGGATGGGGCGCGCCATGCCCTCGTCGACCACGTTGCGCACCGCGCTCAGCACGCGCTCGTCCTCGCCCTCGGCGTAGATGATGCGCTTCGGATTGCGCTTCGCCTCGGCGAACACCGGCTTCATCACGAGGCCGGAAATCCACACCAGGTTGTTCAGCTGCTGGCGGTAAGCCTCGAAATCCTCGATCGGACGCGTCGCCACGCCCGAATCCATCGCCGCCTGCGCCACCGCCGGTGCGATCTTGACGATGAGGCGCGGATCGAAAGGCTTCGGAATCAGGTATTCCGGACCGAAGGACATCGGCTGCTCGCCGTAGGCGGCGCGCACGATTTCGCTCTGCTCGACCTGGGCCAGATCGGCGATGGCGCGCACGGCGGCCAGCTTCATTTCTTCGGTGATCGTGGTCGCGCCGACATCGAGCGCACCACGGAAGATGAAGGGGAAGCACAGCACGTTGTTGACCTGGTTCGGATAGTCCGAACGGCCGGTCGCGATCACTGCGTCGTCGCGTACCGCCTTCACCTCGTCCGGCATGATTTCCGGGTTCGGGTTGGCCAACGCCAGAATGAGCGGCTTCGGCGCCATGCGCTTGACCATGTCGGCCTTCAGCACGCCACCCGCCGACAGACCGAGGAACACGTCGGCGTCGTGGATCACTTCGCCCAGCGTGCGCGCGTCCGTCACCTTCGCGTAGCGCGCCTTCAGCGGCTCCATGTCCTCGATGCGACCTTCGTACACCACGCCCTTGATGTCGGTCACCCAGATGTTCTCGATCGGCATGCCAAGCAGCACCAGCAGATCGAGGCAGGCCAGCGCGGCCGCACCGGCGCCGGAAGTGACCAGCTTGACCTCCTTGATGTCCTTGCCGACGGCCTTCAGACCATTGAGCACGGCGGCACCGACGACGATGGCGGTGCCGTGCTGATCGTCGTGGAAGACCGGAATCTTCATCCGCTCGCGCAGCTTGCGCTCGATGTAGAAGCACTCCGGCGCCTTGATGTCCTCGAGGTTGATGCCACCGAAGGTCGGTTCCATCGCCGCGATGATGTCGACCAGCTTGTCCGGGTCGCGCTCGTCCAGCTCGATGTCGAACACGTCGATGTTGGCGAACTTCTTGAACAGCACGCCCTTGCCTTCCATCACCGGCTTGGCGGCGAGCGGGCCGATAGGGCCCAGGCCGAGCACGGCGGTGCCATTGGTGACGACGCCGATCAGGTTGCCGCGGGCGGTCATCTGGCTGACCTGCAGCGGGTCGGCGACGATCTCCTCGCAGGCGGCGGCGACGCCGGGCGAGTAGGCCAGCGACAGATCCTGCTGGTTGGTCAGCGCCTTGGTGGGAACGACGGAAATCTTGCCCGGGGTGGGCTTACGGTGGTATTCGAGTGCAGCGTTGCGAAAGTGCTCATCCATGGTGAACGGCGACTCCTCCGGTCGAGTTGCATCGCCCTGCACCCGATGCCGCGCCTGATGGGCGAAACATGGTGCAGTGCGAAAACCGGAGATTTTAGCCGTTCGGCGCGCCCAGCGGGCTGTGGATAACCGTTGTATCGCGCGAGCCGGCCGCGCGGCCGGCCAGGAGAGGCGTCAGAGCGCCACTTCCGCCGTCTGCAGACGCGGACCGAAAGTCGCGGAAAGACGGCGGTATTCCGCCAGCACCTTGTTCGAATACACCTGGTCGGGGTCCTCGATCGATCCGACATAGCGCTGCAGACCACCCTCGACGGAGCCGGACAGGCGGATGTATTCACGCAGCACCTGCGCACCGACGAAGATGCTGGTGGTCGGGTCGAGCAGCGACGCATCGGGACCGAACAGCGCCAGCTTTTCCGGGTGGTATTTCGGGATGACCTGGGTCAGCCCCTGCGCACCCCAGGCGCTCTCCGCCGTCGGGTTGAAGGCGGACTCGACCGAAATCAGCGCGATCAGCAACAGCGGATCGAGTTTGTAGCGGGACGCTGCTGCGTAGACGTCGGTCACGTACTGCTCCACTGCGACACGCGCGACGCGGTGACGACGCGACACGTGATCGGCGACCGTCTTCTGCTGCGCGGTCAGTTCGACACCGGAACCGGTAGCCGGCAGATCGGGCATCTGCAGATCGGCGTCTGCCGAAACCTGCTGCGTGCCGCCCAGCAGCGAGAATTCCGGCAGCGATGGCAGCATGCGCGGCGTCAGACCCGCTTCGGCCACACGCAGTACGACGAACACACTGACCATGAGACCGACGGCGAGCAGACCACCGTGCGCAAAGTGCAGCACTACGGCTGCGGTGCCCTTGAGGACGGAGAAAACCTTGTTCATGCAGCACTCCTTTCGCGCGTTCCGACGACCATCGCCTGAGCGATGGACGCAGCACGCCTGAGGAGCCCGTGCTAACGGGCTGTTGCCGTGCCTCGCAGCGTGGCGAAGCGTACGGAAAAGCTTGAATCGCGGCGTTCGCGAACCGCAGTGGCGGTCGGAACATTCTGGAAACCCGGACGGACAGGACTGGAGCCCGGGTCAAACTGGAACTGCTGGTGGCGACGTATCTGTTACGTGCGCCGGAGGGAGCGATCAAGCAACGACGCGCGCATCTTCCTGATTTGCAAGGGACAGGTCAAGTAAAGCTTCGTAACACCGGATCAGGATGGGCTCCTCGTCAAAGAAAAAAGCGGCATGGAGACAACGATCTCCATGCCGCTTTCGATGACGCAGGACGCGTGATCAGGACGGACGCGAACCCGTCGGGAAGGGCCATGCGGCGGCCGGATTCAGCGACGACTTGATACCCGGCGTAGCAGCGGTCGACGGCGTTGCCGGCGCGGGCGCAGCGGGCGCTTCCGACTTTGCGGCAGCGGCCGGAGCGGCCTCCGGTGCCTTCGCAACAGCCTTGGTCACCGCAGGCGCCGCCACCTTCTTCGCAGCAGGCTTGGCAGCCGGCTTTGCGGCAGGCTTGGCCGGAGCGGCCTTCTTCGCCGCCGGCTTCGCAGCGGCCTTCGCCGGTGCAGCCTTCTTCGCGGCCGGCTTTGCAGCAGCCTTCGCCGGCGCAGCCTTCTTCGCCGCCGGCTTCGCAGCAGCCTTCGCCGGTGCAGCCTTCTTCGCCGCCGGCTTCGCAGCAGCCTTCGCCGGTGCAGCCTTCTTCGCCGCCGGCTTCGCAGCAGCCTTCGCCGGTGCAGCCTTCTTCGCGGCCGGCTTTGCAGCAGCCTTCGCCGGCGCAGCCTTCTTCGCGGCCGGCTTCGCAGCAGCCTTGGCCGGTGCAGCCTTCTTCGCCGCCGGCTTCGCGGCAGCCTTCGCCGGAGCAGCCTTCTTTGCGGCCGGCTTCGCAGCAGCCTTCGCCGGTGCAGCCTTCTTCGCTGCCGGCTTCGCAGCGGCCTTCGCCGGTGCAGCCTTCTTCGCGGCCGGCTTTGCAGCAGCCTTCGCCGGTGCAGCCTTCTTCGCTGCCGGCTTCGCAGCAGCCTTCGCCGGTGCAGCCTTCTTCGCGGCCGGCTTTGCAGCAGCCTTCGCCGGTGCAGCCTTCTTCGCTGCCGGCTTCGCGGCGGCCTTCGCCGGTGCAGCCTTCTTCGCTGCCGGCTTTGCAGCAGCCTTCGCCGGTGCAGCCTTCTTCGCCGCCGGCTTCGCAGCGGCCTTCG